>NZ_FOWL01000003.1:0-24070 GCF_900115445.1 Variovorax sp. OK605 | reverse complement strand
GACGTGGTGATGTCCGTCGCGTTCAGCGTGCCGATGGTGCCCGTGGTCGCCGACAGGTTCGACGTCGTGATGTCCGTGGCATTGAGCGTGTTGATTACGCCGGTGCTGGCGGTGAGGTTGCCGGCGCTCACGTTGGTGGCGCTGACAAGGCCCGAAGTGATGCTGGTGCTGCTGAGCGAGTTGATCGTGCCGCGCGATGCCGTGACGTTGATCGCGTTGACCGTGTTGATGCTGCCGGTGCTGGCGGTGACGGTGCCGGCACTCACGCTGGTGGCGCTGACAAGGCCCGAGGTGATGCTGGTGCTGCTGAGCGAGTTGATCGTGCCGCGCGATGCCGTGACGTTGATCGCGTTGACCGTGTTGATGCTGCCGGTGCTGGCGGTGACGGTGCCGGCACTCACGCTGGTGGCGCTGACGAGGCCCGAGGTGATGCTGGTGCTGCTGAGCGAGTTGATCGTGCCGCGCGATGCCGTGACGTTGGTCGCGTTGACCGTGTTGATGCTGCCGGTGCTGGCGGTGACGGTGCCGGCACTCACGCTGGTGGCGCTGACGAGGCCCGAGGTGATGCTGGTGCTGCTGAGCGAATTGATCGTGCCGCGCGATGCCGTCACGTTGACCGTGCTCACGTTCGTTGCGGAGAGCGTGGGCGTCGTGACGTTGCCCACTGCATTCAGGAGGCCGCCGTTGTTGGATTCGCCGCCGCCGAAGTTGGCGTCCACGGTCCCGCCACCGATCGTGACCCCCTGGGCATGGGCCACAGGCAGCGTCATCACATAGCCGGCACCCACGAGCACCGAAGCGAGCAGGCGGCTCACCCCTGCGTGACGAACCATGGAAGACGTGCGAACACCAGCGCGCTTGGATGTAGTCATTTGGACCTTTTTTCCTCGAAGAAGCAGTTGCCATTTCTCGACTTCCAGGCGTCCTCGTCGCATGAAAGCAAGCTTGGGTTTCATTGCGTTACCCAATGCAACCGATGCTAGGAATCGGGTCCCTCGCTGAACATCACCGGGATCGGTAGTTCTGGGCCCATGCGCATCGCCGTGCGACGGGTCTTCGAATTGAAGAGCGGCCCGCAAAGCCAATGCCCATGCGGCTTCGCGCGCATCGCACCTGGCGCGAGGCGTTGCCGCGCCGCGCGATCCGGCGCGTGTTTCGTGTGTCCCGGTGCTACGTAACACGCGCGGCAACCGGCACGTAACAACGACGCAAAAACAGCCGTTTCGCAGCCCTGCGCGTGGCCTGCCTCGGGGCTTCGAAAAGGCAAATTTCCCAATGAAATCAAAGTAGTACATGCGTTCGCGGCGCCGGCGCCGCGATGCTGGCCCGCGCGGGCATCGTTCCTGCGGTATCTGAAACGAAAGTCAACATTTCGAGGCTACCTAAGGGCAGCCGCAGAGCCGGAGGGGCGTCGCGTGATCAATTCGTTCTTGAGCAAGGCCAATGCAGACAACACGGACACCGTCCGTGGCGTGAACCAGGGAGAGCCGTCATGGAAATGAGCTTCCAGTACGCCTCCACGCGACCGGTGCCGTCGGTCGCGCAGTTGTATGGCGGTGTCTTCCATGCCGCGCTGATCGTCGCGGACGATGCGTTCGTGGCGGACCGCATGCGGCGCATCCTGGCCGAGCTCGCGCCGCACCGCCGCGTGGTGGTCGCATCGGGCCGCGCCGAAGCGCTCAACCTGCTGGCCGCGCTGCCCTATGACCTGCTGCTCGTCGACATGCAGTTGCCGGGCAAGGACGGCCTCGCGCTGCTGCAGCATGTGCGCCAGCACCATGCGCGCATCGAGAGCATCGGCATGTCGAAGAGGGACGACCACGAACTGGTGAGTGCCGCGATTTCGGCGGGCGCCATCGGTTACCTGCTGAGCGAGGCCGACGACTTCGAGCTGTCCTATCTCCTGCGCTCGATCGAACGCGGCGGCTCGCCGATGGACTCGCGCATCGCGCGGCGCATCGTCGGCTCGATCGCGGCGTCGGCGAAGGCGCGCGCCATCGAACCGATCCGCGTGCAGGAACAAGCAAGCCCGGCCCGCGCGGCCGAGGCGGACAACAAGATTCCGCGCGGACTGCTGTCGCCGCGGGAACTCAAGGTGCTGCGGCTGATCGCACAGGGCTGGAGCAACCGCCAGATCGCGGAAGCGGTCTACCTTTCGGTCAACACCATCGAGTTTCACGCCAAGAGCATCTATCGCAAGCTCTCCGTCAAGTCGCGGACCCAGGCGGTCCATGAAGCGATGCAGCACGGTCTTCTGAACTGAAGTCCCCCTGGCGACAGCCCTTGTCGCCCCGGCGGGCGCCCCGCGAATGCGGCGCGCCGCGCCGTCGCTCGCCTGCCACGCGCATGGCAGGCATTGAATATCCTTGAGACGCCCCGCTACAATCGCGGGTTGACTCCTGCTCCAGCGAAGAAGACAAGAGGATCCCCATGAGTGACATGACCTCCGGCTCGCCCCGGATCGACACCAGCAAGCGGACTTGGTTGATTGCATCCAGCTGCGCTGGCGTGGCGGGCGGCGTGGCCACCGCCATCCCCTTTGTGAGCACTTTCCAGCCTTCCGAGAAGGCCAAGGCTGCGGGTGCCGCGGTCGAGGTCGACATCGGCGGCCTCAAGGTCGGCGAGAAAATGACCGTCGAATGGCGGGGCAAGCCGGTCTGGATCCTCAAGCGCACCCCCGCGCAGATCGCGGAGCTTCCCAAGCTGGACGGCCAGCTGGCCGACCCCTTGTCCAAGCGTCATCCCGACGAATTCACCCCCAAGTACGCGCAGAACGAGCACCGCTCGATCAAGCCCGACGTGCTTGTGGTGGTCGGCATCTGCACCCACCTGGGTTGCTCGCCCACCGACCGCTTCCAGGCCGGCCCGCAGCCTTCGCTGCCCGCCGACTGGGAAGGCGGCTTCCTCTGCCCTTGCCACGGTTCCACTTTCGACCTGGCCGGCCGAGTCTTCAAGAACAAGCCCGCGCCCGACAATCTGCCGGTGCCGCCGCACATGTACCTGTCGGACACCAAGCTCCTGATCGGTGAAGACTCCAAGAAGGCCTGAGGCGAGACAAGAACATGGCTGAATTCCACGAGATTTCCCCCAACGCACCGGCCAGCGAGAAGCTGCTCAACTGGGTCGACAACCGATTCCCGCTGACCAAGCTCTGGAACGACCAGTGGGGCAAGTACTACGCACCGAAGAACTTCAACTTCTGGTACATCTTCGGCTCGCTGGCGATGCTGGTCCTCGTGATCCAGATCGTCACCGGCATCTTCCTCGTCATGCACTACAAGCCCGACGCGAACCAGGCGTTCGCATCGGTCGAGTACATCATGCGCGACGTGCCCTGGGGCTGGCTCATCCGCTACATCCACTCGACGGGCGCCTCGGCGTTCTTCATCGTGGTGTACCTGCACATGTTCCGCGGCCTCATGTACGGCAGCTACCGCAAGCCGCGCGAGCTGATCTGGGTGTTCGGCTGCGCGATCTTCCTGTGCCTGATGGCCGAAGCCTTCATGGGCTACCTGCTGCCCTGGGGCCAGATGTCCTATTGGGGCGCCCAGGTGATCGTGAACCTGTTCGCGGCCATCCCGTTCATCGGTCCCGACCTGGCCCTGCTGATCCGCGGCGACTACGTGGTGAGCGACGCCACGCTGAACCGCTTCTTCAGCTTCCACGTGATCGCCGTGCCGCTGGTGCTGCTCGGCCTGGTGGTGGCCCACCTGATCGCGCTGCACGAAGTGGGTTCGAACAACCCCGACGGCATCGAGATCAAGGCCAACCGCGGCCCCGACGGCCATCCGCTGGACGGCATTCCGTCGCATCCGTACTACACGGTGCACGACATCTTCGGCGTGGTGGTGTTCCTCACGATCTTCTCGGCGGTGATCTTCTTCGCCCCTGAAGCCGGGGGGTACTTCCTCGAATACAACAACTTCATTCCGGCCGACTCGCTGAAGACGCCGAACCACATCGCACCGGTGTGGTACTTCACGCCGTTCTATTCGATGCTGCGCGCAACCACCGACGACATGGTCAACGTGTTCTCGCTGATCATCGCGGCGGCGGCCATCTGGAACTTCGTCAAGGGCAAGTCGGGCATGGGCCTGAAGATCGCGGGCGTCGTCGTGGCGGTCGTGGCCGTCTTCCTGCTGAAGACTTTCGACGCCAAGTTCTGGGGCGTGGTCGTGATGGGCGGCTCGGTCATCATCCTGTTCTTCCTGCCGTGGCTCGACCACAGCGAAGTCAAGTCGATCCGCTACCGTCCCGGCTGGCACAAGTACGTGTACGGCGTCTTCGTGTTCTTCTTCCTGGTCCTCGGCTACCTGGGCATCCAGCCGCCGGGCGTCTGGGGCAACCTGGTCATCGGCTCCTTTGCCCTGGACATCGCGCAGACCATCTCGCAGATCGGCACGCTCTTCTACTTCGGCTTCTTCCTGCTGATGCCGTGGTGGAGCCGCAAGGGCGAGTTCAAGGCCGTGCCCGAGCGCGTGGTCTTCGCCGCCCATTGAGAACCAGAAGCGCCAAGAGAGCTGAGAGAAACACGATGAAGAAAAGCATTTCCGGCTGGCTCGCGGTCCTGGGTCTCGCACTGGGCCTGACCTTTTCCGCGGCGGCATCGGCAGAGTCCGAGGGCATTGCGTGGGACAAGGCGCCCAACAAGACCAACGACGTGGCCGCCCTGCAGAACGGCGCCAAGCTGTTCGTCAACTACTGCCTGAACTGCCACTCGGCCGCGTTCATGCGCTACAACCGGCTGCAGGACATCGGCATCACCGAGCAGCAGATCAAGGACAACCTTCTGTTCACGACCGACAAGGTCGGCGAGACCATGAAGGCCAACATCGATGCGCGCCAGGCCAAGGAATGGTTCGGCACCACGCCGCCCGACCTGACGCTGGTCGCCCGCTCGCGCGCCGGCCACGGCGGCACCGGCGCCGACTACCTCTACACTTACCTGCGCACCTACTACCGCGACGACACCAAGGCCACCGGCTGGAACAACCTCGTGTTCCCGAGCGTCGCCATGCCGAATCCCCTGTGGGAACTGCAAGGCGAACGCCGTCCGGTCTACACCAAGATCGAACAGCACGGCCATGAAGCCGAAGTGTTCAAGGGCTGGGAACAAGTCACGCCCGGCACCCTGAGTACCGTGCAGTACGACAATGCGGTCGGCGACCTGGTCAGTTACCTGCAATGGATGGCCGAACCGGCACAGAACACCCGCGTTCGCATCGGCGTCTGGGTGCTGCTGTTCCTGGCCATGTCGGTGGTATTTGTGTGGCGACTGAACGCCTCGTACTGGAAAGACGTCAAGTAGTTCCGTCCACGCCGACCGGACGCCCCCTGGCATCCGGTCCCACAGAGTGGGTTGCCAACGCGACCCACTCTTTTTGATTTTTAGGAGTCTCTCGCCATGATGGTCTTGTATTCAGGAACGACCTGCCCGTTTTCCCACCGTTGCCGCTTCGTGTTGTTCGAAAAGGGCATGGACTTCGAGATTCGCGACGTCGATCTCTACAACAAGCCCGAAGACATCAGCGTGATGAATCCGTACGGCCAGGTGCCGATCCTGGTCGAGCGCGACCTGATCCTGTACGAGTCGAACATCATCAACGAGTACATCGACGAGCGCTTCCCGCACCCTCAGCTGATGCCCGGCGACCCGGTCGACCGCGCCCGCGTGCGCCTGTTCCTGCTGAACTTCGAGAAGGAACTGTTCGTGCACGTCTCGACGCTCGAGAACCGCACGACCAAGGGCAACGAAAAGGCCCTGGAAAAGGCCCGCTCGCACATCCGCGACCGCCTCACGCAGCTGGCACCCGTGTTCCTCAAGAACAAGTACATGCTGGGCGACAACTTCTCGATGCTCGACGTGGCCATCGCACCGCTGCTGTGGCGCCTGGACTACTACGGCATCGACCTCAGCAAGAACGCGGCACCGCTCTTGAAGTACGCCGAGCGCATCTTCTCGCGCCCGGCCTACATCGAAGCACTGACGCCTTCCGAAAAGGTCATGCGAAAGTAAGTAAGCTTCGTGCCTGCTTTCTTCGCTTTTCGCAGTCTTTCATGATCAACGCGCTCGAGTCGTCCTCCACCCGCCCGTACCTCATCCGGGCGCTGTACGAATGGTGCACCGACAACGGGTTCACGCCCTATGTCGCGGTGCAGGTCGACGACACCGTCCAGGTGCCGCGCGAGTACGTGAAGAACGGCGAGATCGTGCTCAACATCAGCTTCGACGCGACCAGTTCGCTCAAGCTCGGCAACGACTTCATCGAGTTCAAGGCCCGCTTCGCGGGCACGGCGCGTGAAATCAGCGTGCCGGTGGGGCGCGTGATCGCCATCTACGCGCGCGAGAACGGGCAGGGCATGGCGTTTCCCGCGCCGGCGCCGTCGGTTCCCGCGGAGCACGGCGACGCCTCGGCCACCGTGCCGTCGTCGCCCCAGGGCCCGGCCCGCATGCCCTTGCGTGACGCTTCGCGCGGCACCGAAGGCGATGCAGGAAAGATCGTGCACCTGGTCACGGGCGAAGAGGGCGACGAAACGGTCGATGCCGGTTCGCCCGCCGACCCGGTCGACGAGCCGCCGCGCCCGCCGGTCGGCGGTGGCGCCAGGCCGTCGCTCAAGCGCGTCAAGTAGCCCCGGTCCGGCCGTCCCGGCCGGTGTTGTCAGGGCCACTAGAATCACGCACTGGAATTTCAGCCGCTTTAGCTCAATTGGTAGAGCACCCGCCTTGTAAGCGGAAGGTCGTCAGTTCGATTCCGACAAGCGGCACCAACCTAGTGTTTCCTGAGATGTCTCAGAGCACCAAAACCCGCTGCGCCTCATAGGTGCAGCGGGTTTTTTTTGTCCCCGAATAGGTCATCTTGTAGCATCCCATGTCAGTACTTTGTCGGTACTTCTGCCGGTACCCGGCGGAAGGCGGGAATCGAGGTACCGACAACTAAGGATGATTGATGCCGCTGACAGATACGTTCGCGAAGCAGGTGAAGCACAAGGGATCGGTGATCGGCGAGCGATATGCCGATGGCGGAGGCATGTATTTGAGGGTCAAGGCCGCCGGAAAGTACTGGCGCCTAGACTATCGAATCGACGGGAAGCCCCAGACGCTGGCTCTCGGTGTCTATCCCGAGGTGTCGCTGGCGAAGGCCCGCCAACGCCGTGAGAAGGCCCGTGAGCAACTGGCTGACGGCCTCAACCCCAGCAAGGCCAACCGCGAAGAAAAGCAGGCGCGCGCCGATGCCGCAAAGAACGATTTCGCCAGCATGGCGTCGGCATGGATGACCAAGACCGACGACCAGCGTGTTGCGGTCACGAGCGACAAGCTCAACGCCTGGCTCGCGAACGACGTAAATCCGTACATCGGCAAGATGCCAATTTCCACGATCACGCCACGTGATGTGCTCGAGCGCGTGCTGCAGCGAATGGAAAAGCGAGGGGCTCTCGACAGCGCGGCGCGCGTCAAGACGCTGATTGGCCAAGTCTTCCGCTATGCCGTGGCGGCCGGCCAGGCGGAGCGCGACGTTACCGCGGACCTGAAAGGCGCGATTGCGGTCAGAAAGAAAGTGCACCACGCGGCGATCACCGAGCCGAAGGCCCTGGGCGGACTGCTGCGCGCGATCGAGGGCTGGCCGGCGCATCCTACCGTGAGCGCCGCACTCAAGCTGGCACCCCTCGTGTTTGTCCGGCCGGGGGAGCTTCGCACCGCCGAGTGGGCCGAGGTCGACTTCGACGGCGCGCTATGGACCATCCCGGGAAGCAAGACCAAGATGAAGCGTGACCTGCTTGTGCCGCTGACCGCTCAGTCGGTGCAGATCCTGCGTGAGCAACATGCGCTCACGGGCCACGGCCGCTACGTCTTCCCTTCAATTCGCGCAGGCGGCTTGCCCATGTCGGACGGCACCATCAATGCCGCGCTGCGGGCCATGGGCTACGACTCTTCGACGCACGTTGCCCACGGCTTCCGGGCAACGGCGCGCACTCTGCTGGACGAAGGCATGGGCGAGCGACCGGAGCTGATTGAGGCCCAACTGGGCCACGCCGTGCATGGACCGCTTGGCCGCGCCTACAACCGGGCCACGCACCTGCCCGCACGCGTGGAGATGATGCAGCGGTGGGCTGACTACCTCGATGACCTCCGTGGTGCCTCAATGCAGGGCGCAGGCTGATTTGTCGCGGCGCGGAGGGGGGGGCGGTGCGGCGAGGCCGTCCGGCATGCCTAGCAGCGGTTCTGGCCCTCTGCAGGTCGCTTTCTGCACGCCAGATGGTCGCTGCTGTCCAACAATGAATGTGGATGGCCCTGGGCCAGATCTTTTGGTTGTGCGCTACTTACTGCAGGCTGCGACCGGCATGGAGAGCGACGACGGCTATGAAAAAGCCGCCTCAAGGGCGGCTCTCAGTAGGCTACTCAAGCGGCAATGCAAAAAGCCAATTTTTCAGGACCCGGGCTTCTTCTGCGTGTCAATGGAGGTAACTTGTTGGACGACTTCGACCAAGCTCTGCGGCATCATCCGATCCACATAAGCTTTGTCGACTTTTACCCTTAATTTCGGCCCGACCAAGGTCTCTCCGTCTAACTCTGCTTCCACAACAATGTAGGCACAGCCCGCAGGCAGGCTGATCGGACCTAGCCCAAATCCCAGCATCAATTGGTAGCCGGTAGCATCGGGAACAGGCGCTGCCTCCAGGCTCTGAGGTGGGGGCATTTCCATCTGGAGAAGCTCTGTTCCATTGTCAAGCCGTGCACGGATAGTAATCGGGCTTCTGAAGGGTCTGTCAATCGGCGTATTCAACCAATTGAATACACTTAGACGCTGAAGCACGAGAGGCAACTGCGGCAATACGATGCTTCCCGAATACATTCCCATCATTGAAGGCTTATTGCCAATTTCTTGGCGAATATCGTCACACCAGACGGTATGAAGGTAGCGGCTCATTCGCGCACCTTTCCATTGGCTTCTTGCCGGGAAATCATCCACGCGTCAGCAATCGAATCCATGGAAACGGCAAGCGCATTCGCCAGCTTGCGCGTGATTTGAAGGCCAGGTTCGTGCTTTCCGCTCTCATAGCGAGAAATATGCGACTGCTCAAGGCCGGTGATGCGACCAAGCTCTGCTTGTGACAAACCCTTTTTCAAACGAAGCGCCGCAAGCGACACAGAGTCTCGATAAAAGGTTTCGGCAACCCATTGACGACCTGCATTCACTTCAGGAGAATTTTCGACCTCATCCAGCAGAGCTGCAAAATCATCAACCGGGGCTGGCGTCAGTTCTACCGGCAGTTGCTTAAACGGAACAATGAGGCAAAAGCCTTCAGATGCGAATTGAGCCTGGTGCCTATTCGTCTCAACAACCGCACTGACTTCAGATGTCAGGAAACTCAATTCGGCATCGTTCAACCACTCGCTTCCGGATCGGGTGCGCAGGGTCGTCATAGTCCATTTGTCCTCTGGCTATCACAGCCATTAAGTAGAAGGTTTTTTCGCGCCATGCATATACGTAGATTAAGCGGTAACGTATTCCGACGTCTTCCAGATCCCAGAATTTGAGGCGCCAAGCGGGGAGCTTGTACAAACTTAGCCATTTGCTGACCGAGTATTGATCTCCAACGAAATCACCGTAACCATGATCCAGTAACCGTTCTGACAGATGTGGATCGGCCTGGAGCTGCTGAATAAGCGCCAACAGTTTGCCAAAGACGTCAGGGTTTACTTGCCTGATCGCCCGCAGATCTTGCGTTGCATCGTTGTGTACGCGTAGCACTGATGATATCAAGTTTGATATGAGACGCACCAGGGTCTTTACGAAGCTGTGCGGCGAGTGAGGTCAAGGGCCTGAACTATGCAACAAAATGCTTCGTTGATGTGCGCGGACAAGCCCTGATTCGCTGAAAGCGTCAGTCTCCGCGTCAGTTCAGAAATGTTGGTTCATCACGGTCGGCCTAGAGGTCTTCCGCCGCGCTGAGAGTTGGCCCAGCGCATCAGTCAGTTACCGATGTGCCCGCACATGATCTCGACGGGTCCGATCCCGTCGTAGATCACCTCGTTCGTCTTCAGCGACGTGACCGCCCAGCGCTCGCCCGGCGTGACCTTGTAGTCGGCAGGGGTCAGGAGCAATTCGCGCTCTTCGTCACCTCCCTTCCGAGTCATGACGGCGCGCGAAGGACGGTGATCTGGTCGTTGAAAAAATCAGGTTGGCTCATGGTGCTAATGTCCTTGACGGTCACCGCGGCAGTGGGTCGCTCGGTAGCCCATCGCGTGCTCGGATCCCGCGACGCGCACCAGTTCATGCTGCCGGCGGTCTCAGTTCCCCCTGCAGCGCGTTTCGTTGCTCGAGCACGTTGGCCAGGTTTTCGTGAAAGAGATCCACGTCCCGCATTCGGAAGCCGAGCCAGCCGAGACCTGGGTGGCGAAGGTTTAGCACCAAACTGCCATCGGCTTCTATCGACCATTGCCAAGCGGCGCCGTCGACCTGCGGTGGGTCCTTGATGAGCAGGGGCAGTGTTTCAGCAAAAGCCGGCTCCATCGTCTTGCGCGTTTCGGCCAAGACGCGGATGAGCCGCTCCACTGCCTCCGCAGCCGGAACCTCCCCAGTGTTTGACCACGCGGCGAAGTCCTTACCGTCCTCGTGCGTCAACTCGACGTTCAACAGCTTCACGGAGGCTCTCCTTTCGGCGGCACAAGGGGCCGCCGTCATCACATAGTTTCGGCATTCCAAGAGGCGATTTAGTGCCTGGTCCGCGGCTCGCGCAATCCTGCAGTTGTGAGGGCGACGAGTGTCGAAGCATCGCCCATTGATGCGCGCTGAACAGCTACTTGCGCGTGTCGACGTGGAGATTCGGGAGCGAATGTTGTCGCTCTGCAACGAAGCGAGTTTGTTCACCGCCCCCGGCTAAGTCACTGCGGCGCAGGTGTTTTGCGCGCGAGCTTGCATCATCTTTTATGCATCTGCCGTTTTAGGCCGCAAGCCACCGCTAAAAGCTTTCGACTTTACGTTGGGCTACCGCGTATCCCGAGCCACACTAAGAACGCTCCGCAAACAACGAGACCCTCAGAAAAGGTGTTCCACCACCAAGTCGAGGGCCTCGAGCGGCAGGCACGGAAGTGCAAATGCCTCAACAATTTTGAAGGATGTTGTGAGTGCATTCTAAGTTCGTGCTGGCTGCGGCGGCAACTTGAAACTTCGAGGCCAACATGACCGTTATCTCCACGCCGGCGTCCGTCGCCGCATCAACCGCAGAGCGCCCGCGCCTGCTCACCATCAAGCGCGCCTGCGCCGAACTCGACTGCTCGCGCTCGACCGCGCTGCGCATGATCGCAGCCGGCAAGCTGCGCACCGTCACGCTGAGCGCGCGCGCCGTGCGCATCGTCGCGGCTGACGTCGACGCGCTGATCGCCTAACCCGCTTCCCTGCGACCGTTGTTGAACCGCGAGCCCTACCTGGGCTGGTGCGCGCGAGCGTGCGCGTGGCAAGCAACGTCGTGCTGGGCTCGTGCGCGTCGCTTGCAACGCCTGCGCTGGCCGGTGAGCCACGAATTTTTATTCGGGCGCGTGGACGTGCACGAGGTCGTGACGGGAGCATTGATGTGTTGAAACCCCGGAGGCTGTGATGCCCGATCTGAATCCCTTGTTCCATGCTGAGCTGGCCGCGGCCGTTGCCTCTGACGATTGCCTGGCCCGCCTGACGGTGGTCTGCGCGCTCACGGGGCTGCGCACGTCGCACATCAAAAGCATGGTGAAGCGTGGCGCGTTCCCGCGCTCGATCAAGCTTGCGCCCAAGGTGGTTCGCTGGCGCGCCGGCGACGTGAAGAGATGGCTCGCAGAGCAGGTGGCTGCCGCGGCCTGAAAAAAGAAAACCCGCCGGACGGGGCGGGTCTTCGGGATGCTTGCAGACCAAGCATTGATTGCTAGACGGGCTATTTTCGCCATCACGCATCGATCTGCAAGCGTCTGCCTCAAATTTTTTGATTGCTAGACGCATGACGAACATCAGAACCAGTGGTGCGAACCTCGACCACTACCAGATCATCCGCCGGATGGGCGCGAAACTCACGGCACCGGCCGCAGGCGCCCCGACGCTGCGCTCAGGCCCCTCAGCCCTTGCTCAACCTGCCCGTGCCCCTCTGCGTGCGATCCTGGCCCCGCGCGCCATGGTGCAGGCCCTGGCTGGCCTGCTGGCCTTCCGCTGCTGCAGCGCGCCGCCGGGCAGCACTCAGGAACCGCCGCGCCGGAGCGGGGGCTCGGGGCTCGCCATGCGTGGTGTGGAAGGCGGTGCAGCATGAACAGTTTGCACAATTTCGCGAAGTTCAGCGAACAGCGCACTGCGCAGGTGCTGCTCTGCGGCTCGGTCGTCGAAGCCGAGGCGGCGCAGAAGCGGCTTAACGGGAAAGTCATCGCCACCACGTGGATCGACGACATGGATCACGCCGACTGGTCGTCTCTGCAGGGCCGCTCGGTTGGTCTGCTGACCGACAACACCATCGAGGACGCGCTCGTGGCCGCGATCAGCCCCTTCGCGTTGGCGATCAAGGTCATCGACCGCCCGGCTGATGCTGCCATTGGATGGACGCTCGCCGATGCACCAGAAGATTTTCAATTGAAGGACCATGCGCGCGTCGTCTACACCGCACCGAAGCTCGCCGCGCCAGATGAAGTGGGTAATCTGAAGGCCGACGAGGTTTCGAAGAAGGGGACGCCCGCGCCTGCGGTGGCTCGACCAGCTTCCGCGCCACGCCAGGGTGATATCGATTTCACCGGGCTCATGGAGCCGGTCGCGCGGCGTCTGTTGGGCGAGCCGAACGCGAAATTGAGCAAGGCGACCGAATTGCGCTACGGCACGAACGGCAGCCTCTCCGTCGATCTGGAGAAAAACAACTGGTGCGACCACGAGAGTGGCGAAGGCGGGGGTGTGCTCGGCCTGATCGTGCGCGAGAGCGCAGCGCCGGACCCTGCCCAGGCGATGGTCTGGCTGCGCGAGAAGGGCTTCGCGCCGCGGGTGTCGGGCCCAGCATCTGCGCGACAGCCCGACGATGCTGCGCGCAAGCTGGCGAAGGTCCGCGAAGATTTTCGCAACGGCGATGACGCAACGCCTGACCACGACTACATCGTCCGCAAGCAGGGCAAGCCTGACGGGCTGCGCACGGTGTCGTGGCTGATGCACGGCTGGGCAGCGTTCAAGGGAAAGAGCCTCTTGGGCTGGCTCATGGTTGCCGTGTACGGCGGTGTAGGCAACACCGGTGATGTGATTTCGGTGCAGTACATCGGGCCGAGCAAGGGCGAAAAGCTCAATGCACCGGTGCCGATCAAGGGCGGCTCTTTCACGGTCGGCGAGCTGAAGCGAGGCAAGAAGGCCTACATCGTCGAAGGTATCGGGCACGCTTGGAGCCTGAACGCCGTCACCGGCAGTCCGGCTGTGGTGACGTTCGGCGCGGGCAACATGGAAGTCATCGCCGCCGCCGTTCAGGCAGCAGGCGCCATGGCGGTGATCGTGCCCGACCGTGGCAAAGAGGAAGACGCCAGCGGCATCGCGGCGCGCCTGGACTGCTGGAGTGCGCCGCTGCCGGCCGATTTAGAGAATGGTGCTGACGTGAACGACCTGCATCTGGAGCGCGGAGACGATGCGGTGCGCGCGGTGGTGGATGCGGCGTCTGCGCCGACGCGGATGCCTGCCATGGTCCCTATCGAGCAGCCGGAGTGGCATGAGCATGGCGATGCATTCGATTTTCTCGACGTGCCTCAAGGTCCGCCCGCGAAGCCCCCGCTACCGCCGTTCGCCTTCACGCGCGTCGGCGACATGCTGGATCACCTCAAGCCCATCGACTGGCTGATCAAACGCTACCTCGAAGCCGATAGCCTCGCCCTGCTGTTCTCCGATCCTGGCGTCGGCAAGTCGTTCATGGTGATCGATCTGGCTTGCTGCATTGCCATGGGCCGCCCATGGCACGGCAACGAGTCCACTAAGGGCGCCGTCTTCCTCATCGCCGGCGAGGGCCACAACGGCTTAGCGCGGCGCTTCAAAGCCTGGGAAATCGCCAACGGGGTGGATCTGCAGGACGCGCCGCTTTACGTCAGTCACAAGGCTGCTGCTTTCTGCGATGGCGACAGCGCCGAGGCAGTCATCAAAGCGGTGCGGGCGCTCGCGAACGAGACCGGTGCGCAGCCGCGGCTGATCGTGATTGACACGGTGGCGCGCAACTTCGGTCCGGGCGACGAGAACAGCACCAAAGAGATGGGCGAGTTCATTCAGAACCTCGATGAACTCAAGCACGAGTTCAAGGCCACCGTGCTGCTTGTTCATCACAGCGGCCACGCGGACAAGGGGCGCGCCCGCGGCTCGATGGCGTTGAAGGGTGCGCTGGACGCCGAGTACCGCCTGGAGCGCGATGACGAGGCCAAATTGATCCGCTTCGAGGCGACGAAGATGAAGGATGCCGAGTTCCCCGAGTCGCTGTCTTTCAAGCTTGAAGGGGTCAAGCTGCCGCTGGTCGACGACGATGGAAATAACGTGTTCGGTGCGGCGATCCGTTCGACGATGCACGTGCCGAAGGCGAAGCCCGGGAAGGCCGGAAACGGCAAGCACCAACTTATGGGGCTTGAGGTGCTCAAGACATTGGAAGTCGAACACCGGGCTCGCGTCGAAGATTCTGGCCGCAGCGGCGGGGAGGCACGCGTCAAGGAACGCGACTGGCGTGAACGGCTGGAGAGAGAGAGCGGCGGCGCCATCGACCGGCGGCGCTACCCTGAAGTTAAGAAGGGGCTGATCGCGGCGGGCAGCGTCACGTGCGACTCGGGCGGCTATGTCCAGACCACGTGAACTGGAATTCACCGCCGCAGGTCCGGAAGCCGCCCTGGCTCGGGCTTTTCGCGGCGTGAAGGCCGGTCAATGGAAGCGTCCGAACTGAATCGTCCGAACGTCCGAAATTTCCGAAATGATTGATCGCCGGCAGCTTATGCAGCGTCCGAAATGCTCGCGTCCGAAACGTCCGAACTGTCCGAAATGCGCCCCGTCCGAACGTCCGAAGTGCCTTTAGGCACGGACGTACGGTCGGATATTTCGGACGCCCGGAGGCCAGCGGTGCCGGGTGATCACATGTGTCCGAATTCGGTCGACGCTGTCGGCGCCTCCGACTGCAGCGTTCCTGATGGGCCTGGAACTAGGCAACGGGCGCTGCGCGGCCCGAAGGCTGGGCAATGCGCCTCAGCCCTCACGCTCAGCAAGCCGCCGTCCAGCCTCTATAAAAAACGCGCGCGCGACTGAAAAAAATCTAGGAGAATATTTCGGGCGACGGAAGGTAGACTGCGCGACGGGCGTGGCGTGGGCCGCCAAGGTCGCCTCCCGCGCGTGGTGCACATGCTCAACGCCGCTCCGGCAGCAGGAGAACCCATGGATCGAATCGAAGCCAACATGGTCGATGGCCTCGCCGCCGCGGCCGCTGGCGTCAGCGCAGGCAACTACTTGGGCGACCCGCGTGTGGTCGACCGACTGGTGCGCGACTTCTTGGCCTTCGCGGTCTCGATCAACGTGGAGCTACAGACCGGCGCCATCGGCGCGGACCAGGCCGAGGTCAAGCTGGTTGACCTGTCGAAGAAGTACGCCACGATCTTTTTGGGCGAGACGCCGGGCTACGTCGCGATGCCCTGGAACAGCCCGCGTCGTCTCGGGATCTACATGCGGCATCTCGGCATCCCGCACATGGAGGACCATGCTCGGCCCGCTGATGCCTTCTTCGCTGCCATTGGCACGTTTGCCATCCAGTTGGCGATGCGCGCCGACAAGCACGAGATTACCGAGCAGGAGGCCCGCCAAGCGCTCGACGTAACGCGCACGGATGCCGTGAAGGCTTTGCTCGGCACGCGTGAAGGGACGCAGGCCGGATAGCCTCAATCTTTGCCGAAACGCCGCCGAAGTTGAACGCAGTCCGTTCTCACTGAAAAATTATGACGCTCTCGCTTTTTAATCGCCGCTTACCGCTCAGAACACTGGCATTTGTGCTCGGCGTGGCCTTCGCGCTGACAGGTTGCTCGCGAGAGCGCGACGCACTTCCTGCCGAGCCACCAACTCCGCGGCGGGTAGCAGTGGAAAAATATGCCGATGTGCTGATGCAGGTTCACGGGGATCTACTTTTGGCGCGTGATCTGCCCCAGCAAACGCTTGCCGATCCGCAAGCTGGCTTTCTAGTGAAATTCACAGTCGATAGACCTGCGTGGCTCACCCAACAACTTAGGTTCGAGGGCGACACTGTGACGCGAGATCAAAACTTGGTCGTTACCGAGGCTTGGCAAAGGCTGTTTTGCACTAAGGAACTTCAGCAAGTGTTGCGCCAGCAACGATTGATGACCGTAGCAGGGCAGATCGTCGATCGAAAAGGCGGTGTGCATTCAGTGGCGTTATGCACAGCTTCGACTGCCGCCAAATCGATCAACGACCGAGACCGAATTAAGTAGGCGCTGCTCGACTGTGGCGCGCTAGCTTGCGGGCGCCACGGCAGCGCGGGCCCGCCGAAACGATTGCTATACCGGCTGCCTTGGGGGCATGCATGACCCGTGCTTTTCGCGCAGCAGGCGCATGCGGGGAATCAACTGCTGATCTTGAGAGATCACGACGCCGCAGTTGCCCGTGTACCACTGCAGCAGGTTTCGATTCATCAGTACGCCAGTCAGTTTGTCGGCGGGGTAGCCGCCCATCAGCGCGTGCCCGACTGCCTGGGCACCTCCATGCACGAACGAATGCATAGCTGGGATGGTGCCGTAGAGCTTGCGGAATTCCGCGGCCACGTGTGGCGCGTGCTGGCCGAACGCGTCCAGCATTGAAGGGATCGGCGGGCCCGTGATGGGCTCTTTGTGGCCCTCGGCTTCGACGGGCGTGGTGAAGGCGTCGATCCACTTTTCGGACGCACCTTGGCCGGTCCACGCGGCGCGCACTACGGCCTCGAACTGCAGCCTGCACAGTGCCAACGCGGTGCCGGTCAGCCCTGCCTCCAGCAGCACGCGCTGGCTCACGGCGTGTTCAAAGGCTGCGTGGCAAAGCGCCAGCGCGATGACGCTGCGCTTTGAGTTTGGGCTGCACTTGCCCAGCAGCTTGCCGAGGTCATCGTCCAGTGCCTTGCTCGCGGTCAGCAGGCCTTCGAGACGGGCCTCGTCGTCGTGCTCGCTCATGCTGGCGCCTCGTTCTTGCTGGGGTTCATCGGGCAAGGCTACCCGATGTGATGCGCTGTGAAACTCCCCGACACGCGAGGCCATATTCAATGTATAAATCCTGACAACATCCGTTGACTGGATTTATACAATGACCACCCTTTTTGCATACCTCCGCGTGTCGACGGCCCAGCAGGGGAAGTCTGGTCTCGGCTTGGAGGCGCAGCGCGAGGCCATCAAGCGGTTCGCCGATGCGGAAAGCCTGCACGTCGCGGGTGAGTTCGTCGAAGTCGAAACGGGCAAGGGCGCCGACGCGCTGGACCGGCGGCCGAAGCTCGCCGCGGCGCTCGCGGCCGCCAAGCTGGCAGGTGGAGCGGTTTGTGTGGCGAAGTTGGACCGCTTGTCGCGCGACGTGGCTTTCATCGCTGGCCTAATGGCGCAGAAGGTGCCGTTCGTGGTTGCCGATCTTGGTGCGGACGCAGATCCTTTCATGCTGCACCTGTACGCGGCGCTGGCCGAGAAAGAACGCAGCCTCATCAGCACCCGTACTCGCGATGCTCTGCGTGCCGCCCGTGAGCGGGGCGTGGCGCTGGGCGGATGGCGCGGCGGGCCCGTTGTCGACCAGCACCTGGGCACCGAGGCGGCCAGCCGGGCCGCAGACGGATTCGCTGCTGCGCTGGCGCCCCTCGTGACCCCGATGCGGCTGGAGGGCAAGAGCCTGCGTGCAATGGCGGATGCGTTGCAGGGCAAAGGCATCAGGACCGCGCGCGGTGGGGCCGCATGGACGCCGACCGCGGTGCGCAACCTGCTGGCGCGACTTCCTGCCGAGTAAGCACCTCCGCACAATGGGGGGATGGACTACAACCCTACCCCCGACGCTGTCGCGCTGGCGGACCGCACCTGCCGCTTGACTTACCGGGTGCTGCAGAAGCAGCGCACCGATCTCGCTGATCGCACACGCGTGGTGATGCTGGCTCACGCGCTGCGCATGCTGCGGTTTGTACAGGGTGCCGTTTCGTTGGCCGGCGTCGGCAACCTGGAGCCGGCTTGCGTGCTGGCACGCACGGTGCTGGAAATGGGTTGGGTGATGGCCTCGATTCAAGCGGATCCAACGCGTATGGACAAGTGGCTGGAACAAGCCAATGGCGAGGCCATCAAGTCCATTCGCAGGTTGAAGCAGCTTGGCGAAGACGAACGGCTGCCCACGCTGAGCGACGCGCACATCGATGCTGCCATCGCCGGATTGCCCGCTGGCAAGAGCTTCAACCTGAAGGACTGGGCTGACGCGAGCGGCGCGCGGCAGGCGTACCCGACGATCTACCAACAACTATCGGCGTGCGCCCATGCCGAGATGCCGGCGACCGTGGCCTACACGCGATGGGACGAAGCTACCGGGATTCCCATCAGCGTGCAGGATGCTGATCTGGAGGAATTGCCCGCGGACAGCTTGAACGTGTGCACCGCGCTACTGCTCGATGCGCTTCGATACTTGGCAGGCCCGACGCTGTCGCCGGATGAACTGCGAGAGCTGGAGATTCTTGAAGACCTCAGGGGGACGCAGACCGCCCGCTTGGACGAGATACGCATGAAGCACATCAAGCAGCAGTCTCACCTGTGATCCGGCGCCAGCCTTCTTCGGATGCGGGTCATCGATGCGCTTCCAGCGGGCAGCCCGGGCCCCCGTGATTGCCGTGTAGGCGTGACTCCCTAACAGGGGCCCGGACACAAAAAAGGTGGGGGTAGCCGGCCCGAATTGCGCGTCGTGACGCAACGATGAGGGCATGAAAATTCATGACCCCTCAAACCTACGTCCCTCGGTCGCATCCGCCGCCGAGGCCTTCCAACTCGCCGAGCAGGTGCTCGAAGAAGCGCTGATCCTCGGCGGCGACACCGGCAACGCACGTGCGGCCATCGAGGTGGCGCGCGACGCTCTTGCCGCGGCGACCGCAGCAGAGCAGCAGGCCGCCGACGAGGCTGCCGCTGCCGAGCGCGATGCCGCCGTGCAGGCGGACGCGGATGCCGCCCATGAAGCCGAGGCGGCGTTCGTCGCCGTGGTGAGCACCGTCGACGCCGCACCCGCTGGTGAGCCGCTGCCCGCGCCCGTCGTGCCCGGATCGGTGCTGATGGCTGTGCAGCAGGTGCAGCGTGCCCAGCGCGCGCTGGCCGACGCGCAGGCGCCCTATGCGGCGGCCGCGAGGGACGTTGCTGCAGTCCGCACTCGTCTGAACGTCAAGGAAGCCGCCTTGGCCGAGATCCGCGCGCGGCGCACCGGTGGCGACGAGCAGCCGGGCGACGCTGCCCAGATGGCGGCCCTGTCGATGGACGCCGAAGACCTGAGCCACATCGTCAGCGGACTGCAGGGCGATGTCGATGCGGTCGCCCCCGCGGTGCAGGCGGCCCAGCAGGCCGTGATCGGCGCACAGCGTGACCTGGCGACTGCGAAGTCCTGCGCTGAACTCGATTCGATGGTCGAACGCGTGCGCGCCGTAGAGACGCATTTCGTGGCGCAGGTGCGCGCCTTGCGCCTTGCTGCTCAGGCCCGCGGCCACGGTAACTTCGGCTCGGTATTCCTGGCGTCGAAACAGCTGCGCGACGTGGC
This sequence comes from Variovorax sp. OK605, assembly GCF_900115445.1. NCBI lineage: Bacteria > Pseudomonadati > Pseudomonadota > Betaproteobacteria > Burkholderiales > Comamonadaceae > Variovorax > Variovorax sp. OK605. The sequence continues at coordinate 4,349 of NZ_FOWL01000003.1, read as the reverse complement.
GCACGGAGGCTGGGTATGAGCACGCCGAAGAAGGCCGCGCCGCGGACGTCCACGCCGCTGGCCGCCGACGAGCGATTCAGCGAAAAGAACATCGCGCTGATCGAGACCCAACTGATTCCCGCGCTCGGCCAGTTCGGCCTGGCTCTGACGCCCAATGAGGTCAACGCCCTGGTGCGTGCCCGCGCAGAAGGATCGATCACGTCGATTGATGTGGTATGCCGCATCGTGGCTTACCGCCTGCACGCCGCGTTCAAAGATGTTCAGCAGGAGCGCCTCGATGAAGAGCTCGATGACACAACCATCTTCTGATCCTCGCCCGCCGGCGACCACGCGCTTCCAACTTGGCGCGCTTTCGCGCAACCCGACCGGCCGGCCGACGAAGCTCGCGCTGGCGTTGCGTGGTCTGCAGCCACTGATGCGTCTCGGCGTGCTGCAGGGCGAATTGCAGGCGCTGGCTGAGGCTCAGGCGGCCGGAAATGCGCAATGCTGGGGTGCAGCGATGGCGCTGATCGCCGGCCGCCTGCGTCTCGATCCTGCGGTCGTCACGGCAGGCGCTCAAGCTGCGGGCACTGCGTCGATTACTGTGAAAGGGGGGCGTGGTGCCGAAATCGAGTAGCGCCCTCCGGCCGATGAGAGGCGGCGCCATCGAGCCTTCTGCGAAGTCCAAGAAGTCCTTGACGTGGGGCCAGATCTACAAAGGCGCCCAGCGGCTCGACGCGCGGAACGATACCGAGGCATACAGCACCGCTGTTGTCGTCGCCATGCTGGAACACGTTTGCGCAAAAAAGGCGGCCGAGCGCGCAGCCAGTCGGAAACCTGTTTTGCTGATGGTTCGTCGCGCGTCAGCCACCCCGGTGGTGAACGCGACATGGGCCCGCAAGATGGGGCGCGGCCTACGGTAGGCTGAGCAAGGGTCACACTCGGGGGCCCCGTTCACCTGACCTTCAACTGCGCGAATGGATATGCATGGGCGGACAACTATGGCAGCGTCACGTCTTTGAAGTTGTCGACGGTCACGCGGAAGCACTCATCGGTTGCCTCGCCATTTAGGATGTTTCCTGCGAGCACGCAAGTCACGATGATGCTTTTGGCCTTGTTGTTCTTGTCTTCAAGATAGTCCCAGCAAGCCTCACGTGATTTTCCCGATCCGCGGCGAGCTACAAACGCTCTACCGCCCTTGAAGTTCGGAGCTGCGCATCGCTCCTTTGAGATGGCAATCGTTGGTTCGCGCGCATTACCGGGAAAGATGTTGAAGATCTGGCTATCAGCGAGCGCCGGTGTCCCAATTCCCAGCACCGAAGCGACCATGCATGTACGCGCTAACCGACCTGTGCGGTAAGGGGGCTGGCTGCTACGCATCGCCGCGTTGGCCGCTTCGAGTTACGTAGATCCAGATCGCAACGACTGTCGGTGCTGCCACGTTCGCGACCAAGTAGGGAAGTCCATACAGCGGATCCCAGAAGGCATAGGGGCGCGCGCCTGCGTAATAGGTGAATGGCGCCATCAAGAGAGCCAAGCCAAAAACAAGAAGGCAGTCAGTTTTTCTCATATCCGATTCGAAGTGAGTGCAGGTGGCGAAGACAAGTCTCAGAAGCAAAGACAGACTCTGGCTGATACGTTCGTCAGTGCTCAAATTTGAGTATATGTGGAGAATCTTCCGTGGTCATTTCATCCACAGATTTCGAGCATCAAGTGATGCCCGCATCTTCTCCCCGATACGCAGATGACCCCCGCTTGATCGCCCTCGGCAAAGCCATTCAACGCGCTCGAGGGGCGCTCAATCTCTCGCAGGAGGAACTGGCGCACAAGAGCGCGATTGACCGCTCGTACATGAGTGGAATTGAGCGCGGAAAGCAGAATCCCGGCATCGTTGCGTTTCTGCAAGTCGCAGAGGCGCTTGATATCACCGCAGCTGAATTGTTCTCTGCCGCGGGGCTATAGGTCGAAGCAGTCACGTAACTTGCTCGCCACAAGCGGGACAGCGGACGAGAATGCCGGCATCTTCGGCTCCGAGCGCCTGCAGAACACCGCGCCGGCAGTGCACGCAACCGAAACCCGTGGAATTCCAGCGGTTGGGCGGTAGTTCCTCCTTCGTCGCTGCCAACCATGCATGTAGACCGCCGACGTCGAGCAGCATCATCGGCGCGCGAGCCACGGCAAGGGCCCACCCCGGGCCATGGGGGCGGCCTTCGCAGCCAGGGCAGTGGTGGTGAAGGGTGTCGTGCTTTCGGCGCTCCAGCAGCCCTGCATGGCTGCACGCGGGGCATGCCACTACGAACCGGCCCTTCGACTTGCTCCAGATCGACGGGCCCGGACGCTTTTCGCTCAGCCGCTCACCAATGGGGAGCCGGCGCAGACGCGCGTGCGCCACGACGCCGGCGGCCTCGGCAAGATGCCGCGCGTCGACGTGGTGGTGCGTGATCGTTCCCTCGGCGCTCTCCGTTGCGACGCTGAACTCGGCGAGGGGCTGCATCTTTTGGGGCGGGAACCCCTTGCCGTTGCGGCCGCGGATCAGTTCGCGCTGTCGGTTGTAGCAGGAGATGCAAATGCCGCGCTCGTGAACGATGCGCAGATCAGATCGGCCGCAGCGCTGGCAGGTAGTGAGGCGCCGCTCTTGCGGGGGAGGCGCGCTGCTGCCTGCACTGGCGGGCTGGTGCTGTCGCCCGATGGGGCAACCGTAGCATGCCGAGCCGGGCAGGGCCGCTCGCCAGCGGTCAGCGCAGCCTGATTTCGATAGCGTCGCACGCAACGCTTTGCACGCGAAATAGGCCCCGTTCGGGGCGCCCTCCGGCGACTGTACGGCTGCGACGGCGATCACTCTGCTGCGCCGGGTGCGGGTTGGGCGAGGGCGCGCTGGGCCAGCAGGGCGCCCATCTTGAGCACATCGCCCATAGACTGCTTGTGCTCACGCGCAATGTTGCGGAGGCGGAGCGCGGTGTCGCCGTCGACGGCGACGCAGATGGTGGTGGCGCCCTTTTCGGCCAAGCGCTTGCGGTAGGCGCGTGAGCGCGCGGTGCTGGTTGTCGGAGTAGTCACGGTGGGCGTTCTTGCAACGAAGGGGTGCCCAGTGTTCTGTCACGACGTTGTTTGTGGCGCCGACACCGAAGTGGTTTTAAGCACTACTGGCGCGCGCCTCCAGGGTCAATTGACACGGCGATCACGGAGGCTGGCGAAGAGGACCCGTGGCCGAAAAAGTCTTGTTGCAGGGCCCGCGCGAGGCGGTAAGGAATGGATCCAGTTTGGGCAAACAATCCCAAAAACTCCGGGTGAACCTTGGTTCATTCGAAGGCAATGCATCCGATTTGAATACTAATGACCTAATGGTCAGAAATAAACATGTGTGAGTACGTCCAGTAGTGGCACTGGATGCATAAACAGATGACAATCCTGAAGCCCATAAAAAAGCCGCCTCTGTAAACACAGGGCGGCATGTGGGCTTCGCGGTGACTACCCCAAATCTTGGCGGATCAGGTAGGCACCATTTTGTGTTGAAGCGCCTGAGATTATATAAAGACTCCGGTACCGGGGTCAACGGTTGTTACGCAACCGCAGGCGCATGTTGAAAGAATCGGTATGCATAAACTGGACCGCCGTAACACAGCGAATGACCTCGTCCTTGTGGAGCAGCCCCTCGGCGAGGCGCGCCCAAATTTGAGCAAAGGGAGGCTCTGGGATGGGCATGACCGTCTGCTCAAGTTCGAAAGTGCCGACGACTTTATGGGGCGGCGGATGTGGATCAACGACGTTGACGCAAAAACAAACCGCCCCGTGAAGATCCTTGGGGGCTATCACTTTCCTACGGAGCGCCACCTGGCTTGCGGGCTCAGCGGCTGCAAGCACATCCATGGGCATGGATTTTTGGTCCTCCTGGAAGACGGGCACGAAACGCACATTGGCCGATATTGCGGAAAGACCCATGTCGGTGCGAACTGGGAAGAACTAGAGCGAGAGTTCAGAGCGACGGAAAAGACGCAGGTGAATCGCCCCGGCTTTCATGGAGGCCGGTTGGTTTAAGTCATGCCGCCATCGTGGCGGTCTGACTGGCGAGTTGCCGGTAATAGTTTGCCTCAGCTTCTGCAGGCGGGATGTAGCCGATGGGTTCGAGCAGGCGTTGGTGGTTGAACCAGGACACCCATTCGAGCGTGGCGAACTCGACCGCCTCCTTGGTCTTCCACGGTGCCCGGCGATGGATCAGCTCGGCCTTGTAGAGGCCGTTGATCGTCTCGGCCAGGGCGTTGTCGTAGGAATCGCCTTTGCTGCCCACTGATGGCTCAATGCCAGCCTCGCCCAGTCGTTCCGTGTACCGGATGCTGACGTATTGCGAGCCGCGATCAGAGTGACAAATCAAA
>NZ_FOWL01000038.1:0-21380 GCF_900115445.1 Variovorax sp. OK605 | reverse complement strand
CAGGATGCGCAGGCGCACCGTGCCGCCGGTGAGTTTCTCCACCAGCGGCGAGACCGATTCGGCCATGGTGTTGACGGTGTTCGCGCCCATGGCGTCGCGCACGTCCACGATCAGGTGCATCACGATCATCGGGCCGCGCGGCGTGTCGGGGAACACGTGCACCTCGATGTCGCGGCAGCCGCCGCCCAGGCCGATCAGCACCTTGTCGCGGCTGTTGGCCACTTCCAGGATCTGGTCGCGCGCGCGCAGCAGCGCTTGGCGCGCGCCGTACGGGTCGGTCACGCCGAGCACCTGCACCTGGGCCCGCATGATCGGGCCGGTGCTGGAGGCGTCGAAGCCGCCGCCCTCGCGCGCCAGCTTGGCCATGAAGGAGGCGGCGGCCACGACCGAGGGCTCTTCCACCACCATCGGCACGAGGTACTCGCGCCCGTTCACCAGGAAGTTGCCGGCCACGCCGAACGGAAGTTCGAAGGTGCCGATGACGTTCTCGATCATGCCGTCGGCGCGCGCCAGCGGCAGTGCGCCGGGCGTCTTCAACAGCGCGGTTTCTTCAGGCGTCAGGCCGGTGACGGTGGCGACGTGGTCGAGGCGCTGGGCCGGCGTGAGCGCGCGGAAATTGGGGAGGCGGGAGTCTTGAACCATGGGCTGTCCTGAATGGATGAAATGAGTGAACGAATGAACGAATCAACGGAAGGCGGCTTCAGCGCGCCGTCGACCGTTCGCGCGACAGGAAGCGGCGCAGCCCTTCGCGGGCCTCGTCGCTGGTGAAGGCGCGCTGGCCGAGCACGGCCTCGCGGCGGAAGGCTTCGTCGAAGGGCAGGTGCCCGAGCGTGAGCGCCGCCTCCTTGATGACCGACACGGCCACCCGCCCCTTCTTCGCAATGCCGCGCGCGTAATCGAGCGCAACGGCCTCCAGCTGGCCGGGCGGCACCACGCGGTTGAGCAAGCCCATCTCCGCGAGCCGGCGCGCCGGAAAACGCTCGGCCGTGAGCATCAGCTCCATCGCCAGCGCATAGGGAATCTGGCGCACCAGCCGCACCAGCGTGCCGCCGGCCGGCGTGAAGCCCAGCGAGGCTTCAGGCAATGCGAAGACGGAAGTCTCCGAGGCCACGCGGATGTCGGCCGCCAGCATGATCTCGAAGCCGCCGCCCATGCACAGCCCGTTGATGGCGGCCACCACCGGCTTGTGGAAGCCGGGCTGCTTGATGTGGGCGCCGTCCCATTCCGAGATGTCGAAGCGCCCCTCGGCCAGCGCGGGAATCGACTCGCCCAGGTCGGCGCCGACGCAGAAGGCGCGCTCGCCGTTGCCGCCGAGCAGCACCACGCGCACGTTCGCGTCGTCGTTGGCGCGCACGAAGCACTGCGCGAGCTCGTCGTACATGGCGAGCGTCAGCGCGTTGAGCTTTTCGGGACGGTCGAAGCGCACATGCGCAATGCCCTCGCCGTCCACCGCGTAGGAGATTCCCATCAGATCACCCCCTCGGCCACGTAGCGGTCGTAGTCGGCCTCGGCGACGCGCAGCCAGCCCTTGAGCACGACCTCGTTGTGCTCGCCGAAACCGGGTGCGCTGCCGACCGCGCGCGCCGGCGTGGCCGACAGCTTCATCGGGCTGCCGAAGGCCTGCACCTGCGCGCCGTCGACCTGCGTCGGCACGAACATGTCGCGCGCCTTCAGGTGCGGGTCGGCCACCACTTCGGCGATGGTCTTGATCGGCGTCATGGGGATGGTGTCGCCGGCCATGGCCTCGAGCTCGGCCTTGGTGTGCCGCGCGCACCAGCCCTGCACGATGGGCTGCACGCGGCGCGCGTAGGTCGCGGGATCGAAGCGCTTTTCCATCGTGTCGATCTCGGGGTCGGCCACCAGCGACGGCTCGCCGAAGATGCGGCACGCCTCGCGCCAGAACTTGTCGGTGTAGGCGCCGAAGAAGACGAAGCCGTCCTTGCAGGCGTACTGGCCGTAGGGCCGCACGAACGGGTGGTCGTTGCCCAGCGGCTCGCCGACCACGCCGTCCACCGTGTAGTTGACGATGGCGTGCTCGGTCAGCGTGACCACCGCGTCTTGCTGCGCAACGTCGACCCACTGGCCTTCGCCGGTCTGGCGCGCATGGATCACCGCCGACAGCGCGGCAATGGCCGCATAGAACGAGGCCGACAGGTCGCCGATGATGGTGCCCACGCGCAGCGGCGGCGCGCCCTTCTCTCCGTTCAAGGACCACAGCCCGCCGGTGGCCTGCGCGCTGTTGTCGTAGGCCGGCCGGCGCGAGTTGGGGCCGGTCTGGCCGAAGCCGCTGATCGACACGTAGACCAGCCGCGGGTTGCACGGCTTCAGTGCCTCGTAGCCCAGGCCCATGCGCTCCATGGTGCCGGGGCGGAAGTTCTCCACCAGCAGGTCGGCCTTGCCCACCAGCTCGCGCAGCAAGGCACGGCCCTGCGCCGACTTGAGGTCCAGGCTCACGCCCAGCTTGTGGCGGTTGTACTGCGCGAAGAAGGCGCTGGCCTTGCCGGTGTCGCCCTGCACGAAGGGCGGGAAGGTGCGCACGTAGTCGGGCTCGGCCGGGTTCTCGACCTTGATGACGGTGGCGCCCAGGTCGGCCAGCATCATGGTGCAGTAGGGGCCGGCCACCACGCGGGTGACGTCGATCACCACCATGCCGCGCAGCGGTCCCTCGCCGAGCGGAAGCTGCATTGATTCAGTACTCACTTGTGTGTTCTCCGTTGGGATGCATGTCGTGCGTTCAGGCCGCGGCTGAAGTCGTCTCGGAGACGGCGCCGCGCTCGATGTACAAGGTGCGGCTCTGCACCGCGTCGAGCAGCGCCGCGTTCGATTCCGTCACCACCACGCACAGCTGCGGGTGCGACACCCGCAGCGCGCGCAGCGCGTCGCCGTACTGGCGCGCCAGGGCAGGCGCGAGCCCCTGGAAGGGTTCGTCGAGCAGCACGAAGCGCACGCCGACCATGAGCGCGCGCGCGAGCGCGACGATCTTTCCCTGGCCGCCGGACAGCGCCGCGCCGGAGCGCGAGAGCATCGGCTCGAGCTGCGGCACGCTGGCCAGCACGGCGTCGATGCGCCGGTCGATCTCGTGGCGCGGCAGCCGCAGCACCTCGCACGGCAGCGCGATGTTCTGCGCGACGCTCAGCGTCGGCAGGATCACGCGGTCTTCCGGCGCGTAGCCGAAGCCGGCCGCGGCGCGCCGCGACGCGGGGCTGCGCGTGATGTCCTGGCCGTCGAGCAGCAGCCGGCCCGCGCGCGGCGCCACCAGCCCCATGACGGCGCGCAGCAGCGTGGTCTTGCCCGCGCCGTTGCGACCGACCACGGCCACCGTCTGGCCCGGCGCGAGTTCGAGGTCGACACCGCGCAGGACCGAATGGCCCGCCAGGTCGATGTTCATGGATTCGATGCGCAGCATCAGCGTTCTCCCAGCACTTCGCGGCGCACCAGCGGGTCGGCGAACACCTGCGCGGGCGTGCCGTCGGCCGCGATGCGCCCGTCGATCCACGCGGCAACCCGCGTGGCGTAGCGGCGCACGATCTCGACGTCGTGCTCCACGAACCAGCTCGTGACCTGGCGCTGCTGCAGGGCGCGCATCAGCGTCTGCATCACGCCGTGCTTGTCTTCCGAAGACACGCCGCTGGTCGGCTCGTCCATGATCACCAGCTTGGGCTCCAGCATCAGCGCGATGCCCACGTCCAGCAGCTTGCGCCGGCCTTCGGGCAGCACGGTGGTGGGCGTGTCGGCATGGGCGCCGAGCTCGACCAGCTCGAGCATCTCGCTCACCGCGCGCTGGTCGGCCGCGCGCGACAACGGGGTCCAGCGCGACAGCAGGCCGCGGCGGCTCACGGAGGCCAGCTCCAGGCACTGCCGCACCGTGTGGTCGAGGAACAGCTGCGGCAGCTGGAACGAGCGGCCCACGCCCAGGCGCGCGATCTGCCGCGGCCCCTGGCGCGTGATGTCCAGGTTCTCGAACAGCACGCGGCCGCTGTCGGGCTTGATGTAGCCGGTGCAGATGTTGATGAAGGTGGTCTTGCCGGCGCCGTTGGCGCCGATCACCGCCAGGTGCTCGCCGCGCGCCAGCGAAAAGTCGATGCCGTCGGCGGCGGTGATGCCGCCGAAGCGCAGCGTCAGCGCCTCGGTGCGCAGCAGCTCGCCGGCTTGTGTCGATGCGTTCATCGGGCCTCCTGCGGCCGTTGCGTTCGCGGTGCGCGCCGGAGCCAGCCGACGATGCCCTGCGGCGCGAAGAAGATCACCACGATCAGCGTGGCACCGAGCAGGATCTGCCAGGCGTTGGTGAAGTAGGCGGCCGCCGCGAGCTTGATCAGCTCGAACACCGCCGCGCCAAGGAAGGCGCCCACGGCATGGCCCGAGCCGCCAAGGATGGCGATGAACACGTACTCGCCCGAGCGGATCCAGTAGCCGCTCTCGGGCGTGACCAGGCTCTGCACCAGCGCCAGCAGCGCACCGGCGAGCCCCACCAGTCCCGCCGACAGCACGTAGCCCTCGGCCAGCACCCGGCGTGCCGACAGGCCGATGTACTCCAGCCGTGTCTCGTTGGTGCGGATCGCCACCAGCACCTGGCCCGACGAAGAGTCGAAGTAGCGCTGCACCATCCACGTGACGGCCACGGCCAGCGACAGCGCGAGCAGCAGCATGGCCAGCTCGAACTGGCCGCGCTCCAGCGCCATGCCCAGCAGCGTGGGCCGCTCGAAGCGCAGGCCGTCGGTGCCGCCGGTCCATGCATAGAGCTTGCCGGCCAGCGAGAACAGCACCATCGAGAGGCCGAGGTTGAGCATGCCGAAGAAGATGCCGCGGTAGCGCGACACGAAGGCCGCGATCAGCGCGCCGCACACCAGGCTGGCGAGCACGCCCGCCGCAATCGCGAGCACGCCGTCGGCGCCCGGGAAGGCCCGCACGGTGAACGCGGTGGCATAGCCGCCGATGGCCGCGTACATGGCGTGGCCGAACGACACCTGCCCCGCGCGCATGAGCACCGTGAGGCCCAGCGCGGCCAGGCCGAAGCACAGGAAGGTGATGATCGGCATGCGCGACGAGGGCAAGGCCCAGCCGGCGCCCAGCAGCAGCAAGACCGCGAGCACCAGGGCCGCGAGAGAGATCGGTTTGCGCATCAGATCCTCCGCGCCGCGGTGACGGAGAAGAGCCCGTGCGGACGCACCAGCAGCACCGCCACCATCATCAGGTAGGGCATGACCACTTCGAGCTCGGGCAGCGTGTACACGGCCAGCGAGCGCGCCATGCCGATCAGCACGGCGGCCACCAGCGCGCCGGTGATCTGGCCGAGCCCGGCGGTGGCGATGACGGCGAACGAGGTCACGATCATCTCGGCGCCCAGGCCGGGCACGAACGACGTCATGGGCACCGACAGCGCACCGCCCAGTGCGCCGAGCGCTCCCGCGAGCGCGAAGGTCAAGGTGCCGACACGCGCCGCGTTGATGCCCAGCGCGGTCGCGACTTCGCGGTGGTGGATGACCGCCACGATCTGGCGGCCCGCCGTCGAATGGCGCAGCAGGAACTGCAGGCCCGCGTAGGCCAGCAGCGCCACGCCCGGAATGAACAGGAGCTGGTAGTTCATGAAGGTCACGCCCAGCAGCTCGGTGGTGCCGAGCCGCGTCGCGAGGTCGCCCGCGTTGACGGGCGTGGCGCCCCACACCATGCGCTGCACGTCCTCGAGCACCATGAAGGCCGCGAAGGTGACGAGCAGCTGCAGCACCGGGTCGCGGTCCTGGAAGTGGCGCAGCAGGCCGCGCTCCAGCAAGGCGCCCAGGCAGCCGCCGACCACCGCGGCCGCGACGAACAGCGAGCCCACCAGCACCAGCGTGGAAGAGGTGTGCGGCAGCAGCCACGCCAGCAGGCTGGCGGCGCTGTAGCCGCCGAAGGCATAGAGGCTGCCGTGCGCCACGTTGATGACGCCGAAGACGCCGCAGATCAGCGTCAGGCCCAGCGAGATGAGGAACAGCAGGCCGGCGTACGACAGGCCGTCGACGGTGGCAAGCAACAGGAGATTCAGATCCATGAACAGTCGGCGTCCCGTGTCTCTTGTCAGTCGCCCACGCGCCGGATCTGCGGGCTCTGGATGAGCGCGGGCTTGAGCGTCTTCACCCACTCGGCGGACTTCTGGCCCACGGGCGGCGTGAGGATCTCGGCCGGGTAGAACGAGAGCTGGCGCGCCACCGGGAACGGCTGCGACGCGTCCTTGGCCGTCACGCCGTAGAGCTGGCCCTGCAGGGCCTGGCCGTCTTCGCGCAGGCGGATCGGGCGCGAGAGGCCGCGGTACTCGAGCTTGCGCAAGGTGGCGGCGAGCTGGTCGGTGGTCGGCCACTGGCCCTTGTTGTCGGCGAGCGCCTGCTTGTAGGCGCCGGTGGCCGCCTTCAGCGCCTGCACCATGTGATAGACGGCGAAGTTGGGGTACGCGCCGGTGCGCTTCTTGAACTTCTGCACGAAGGCGCGCGCCTCGGGGTCGTTCGCGAATTCGGGGTCCGCAAAGTAGCCGTCGCCGACGAAGCCGACGATCACGCCCGGCGGCACCGCGTCGCCGAGCCGTTCGAGCGACGAGTCGGCCAGCGGCAGCACGAACTGCGACGACTTGAGCAGCCCGCGCTGCGAGGCCTGGCGCAGGAAGGTGTCGAGGTCACCGCCCCAGGCGGTGGACAGCACCACGTCGGGCCGCAGCGCCTGCAGCCGCGTGACTTCGGTGGAGAAGTCGGACGCGCCGAACTTGGGGAACAGCTCGGCCACGATCTTCACGTCGGGCTTGAGCGCGAGCAGCGTGTTGCGGAAGATCTCCCACGAGTCGCGGCCCCAGGCGTAGTCCTGGTTCACCACGGCGAGCGTCTTGAAGTCGGGCTTGGTCTTCAGCAGGTGCAGCACGGCGGCCACCATTTCCATGGTGCCGTTGGGGCCGGTGCGGAACACGTACTTGTAGCGGCGCTCTTCGAGCACCTTCTCGGTGGAGCATTCCCACAGGATGTTGATGACCTTGAGGTCTTCGGCCACCGGCGCCAACGCGTTGCAGTAGCCGCTGGAGATGGCCGACAGCATCAGCTTCTCGCCGGGCTCCTGCGCCAGGCGGCGGTACTCCGAGAGGAACTTGTCGGCGCCCTGCCCTTCGTCGATCCAGGTGGGGCTCAGCCTGGTGCCGTCGATGCCGCCGGCGGCGTTGAAGTCTTCGATCCACATGTCGGCCGCCGCCTTGGCGGGCGTGCCGAGCACCGAGGCCGGGCCGGTCATGAAGGTGCTCATGCCGAGCTTGATTTCGGCGGGGCGCTGAGGCTGGGATTGCGGCTGGGCCATGGCGACGGTGGCGGCTGTGGCGAGGGCGAACACGGCCGTCCCCCACGCCATGAGTGTGGCAAGCGATTTCACTGAGTTGTCTCCTGTGGTCTCTCACTGTTAATGTGCGAGTGCATGAATCATGTCGATCGCGTCCGCGATCTCCTATGGCGCATCCGCACACCAGATCGACTGCCTTATGGGCGATTCGCACATCAGCCAACCCACAGCGCGTTTTTTGTCAGGGTTTGCACTGAGTTTTACTGCCCGCAGGGCACACGTCGGGAGAGGTCTTTGACAACATCGGAATCGGTCGCGCGCCAGGGCCGCGCAACCCTGGGCGAGCAAGAGGCGCACACCGCCTCGCTGGTGCCCGCGGAACTCCAGTCGGAGCTGCTCGCCATGCTCCAGCGCAATGCCAGCGCGCGCGAGTTCGACGACATGCTGGCGCGCGTGGAGACCACGGTGCACGACCCGGCCCAGCGCTCGCTGCTGGCCGGCAGCATCCGCGCCGCGGTGGCGGTCTGCGAGCAGCAGACGCTGCAGCAGCGGCGCGAGCGCGGCCTGCTGGTGGTGCTGGAGAGCGCGCACGACCTCACGTCGATCCGCGACCTCGAGCTGGTGCTGCAGGCCATCGTGCGGCGCGCGCGGCAGATCTTCTCGGCCGACATCGGCTACCTCACCAACTTCGACCGCGTGCGCAACGACTTCTACATCCGCGCGACCGAGGGCGCGATTTCCGAGCGCTTCAAGAACGTGCGCGTGCCACCCGACCACGGCATCTGCGGCCATGTGCTCAAGCACAAGACGCCGTACCACAGCAGCGACTACCTGACCGACCACGGCTTCGCGCACGAGCAGGGCATCGACCTGGCGATCAAGGACGAGGGCGTGCAGTCGCTGCTGGGCGCGCCGCTGATGGTGGGCAACCACTGCATCGGCGTGCTGTGCATCTGCGACCGCCAGCCGCGCCGCCATGCGCCGTGGGAAGTCGCCATGCTCTCCACGCTGGCCGCGCAGGCCGCGGTGGCCATCGAGAACGCCCGGCTGTTCCAGGAGGCGCAGGTGGCGCTGCAGCGCGCCAGCGACGCCAACGCCTCGCTTCACCGGCAGGCCGAAGAGATCCAGACCGCCGCCGAGGCGCACGAGCAGATGACGCGGCTGGTGGCGCGCGGCTGCAGCGTGGTCGACATCCTGAACATGGTGGCGTCGATGCTCGGCGTGCACATCGTGCGGCTCGACGAGGCCGAGCAGCCGACGCAGCACGCGACGGTCGCGGCCGCACACCCGGCCGGCGACCTGGCCGGCGACCTGACCGGGCTGCTGGCCCTCACCGAGATCCAGGACCAGGTGCACGGCGCGCTGACCGAAGGCCGGCGCTCGGGCCGCTCGCACGCGGTCGACGGCCACACCGGCCGCCCCGAGCTCCACCTGCGCGTGGCGGCGCTGATGGGCGCCGACCGGCTGCTGGGCGCCATGGTCATGCTGTCGGACCGCGCGATGAGCGCCACCGAGATCCGCACCTTCGAGCGCGGCGCGCTGGTCGCGGGCGTGGTGCTGCTGTCGCAGGAGCGCAGCGAGCTGGTGGTGAGCGGAGAGTCGGCCGCGGCCATTCGCGCGCTGGTGAGCTGGCAGCAGGAATCGCTTGCGGCGCTGCAGCTGCGCACGCAGCCGCTGGGCCTGGACCTCAGCCTGGACCCGGGCCTGGCGCTGCGCATGGCCGTGCTCAGCGTGGAAGACCGGCACATCGAATACGCGCTGCGCCGCATGCGCCCGGCCGCGGCGCACGGCACGCTGCTGGAGGAATGCGAGGGCTTCATCGTCGCCATCTGCCCCGAGGCCGCCTTCGAGGCGCTGCAGTCGGCGGTGCAGGCCACGCTGCTGCCCGACGCGCGCCTGGGCGCCATCGGCGTGACCTCGGGCACGCTGACGCGGGTCGACGCCCTGCCCGACTGCTTTCGCGCGCTCAAGCGCGGCATCGACATCCTGCGCGCGCTGGGGCGCTCGCACGAGCTGCTGCCCGAGGCCACGCTGTCGATGTACTCGCTGCTGTTCGAGCAGCGCCGCGCCACGGACGTCACCGGCTTCATCGAGACGACCGTCGGCGCCCTGGTGCAGCACGACCAGCGCCGCGGCACCGACCTGGCCGGCACCCTGCTGGCCTACCTCGAGCACGCGCAGAACGCGAAGGCCACGGCCGACGCGCTGCAGATCCACGTGAACACCTTGCGCCAGCGGCTCGAGGCGATCGACAACCTGCTGAAGGACTGGCGCCTGGGCGGGCGCTTTCTCGAACTGCACGTGGCGCTGCGGATGCACATGCTGCGCAGGAAGGTGCATTCGCAGGCCCCGGGGGGCAGCGCGGCCACCGGCAGGTAGCGGCCGCGCCGGCGCTGGTCAGCGCCCCGAGATGCTGGCACCATGGGCGCCGCGCCGATGCGCGCAGGAGGGCCAAGCGCCATGACGATCGATACTTTGATCGACAAGCCGACGATTCTGGTGGTCGACGACACGCCGGACAACCTGACGCTGATGTCCACCCTGCTGCGCGACGAGTTCCGCGTCAAGGTGGCCAACAGCGGCGAGAAGGCGTTGCGCGTGCTCGAGGCGGCGCCGCTGCCCGACCTGGTGCTGCTCGACGTCATGATGCCGGGCATGAGCGGCTACGACGTGTGCATTGCGATCAAGGCCTCCGCGCGCACCGAGCGGGTGCCGGTGATCTTCCTCACGGCCCTGGACGGCCCCGAGGACGAGCGCATCGGCCTGGAGCTTGGCGCGGCCGACTACATCACCAAGCCGATCAAGCCCGCCATCTGCCTGCAGCGCGTGCGCAACCACCTGCAGCTCAAGGCCGCGGCGGACTTCCTGCACGACCGCAACGCCTACCTCGAAGAAGAGGTCTCGCGCCGCACGCGCGAGGTGGTCGCCGTGCAGGACGCAACCATCACGATGATGGCCTCGCTGGCCGAGACGCGCGACAGCGAGACCGGCAACCACATCCGGCGCACCCAGCTGTACGTGAAGGCGCTCGCGGAGCACCTGCGCGAGCATCCGCGCTTCGCGCATTACCTGTCGCCGCGCCAGATCGAGACGCTCTACAAGTCGGCGCCGCTGCATGACATCGGCAAGATCGGCATTCCCGACCGGATCCTGCTGAACCCCGGGCGCCTCACGCCCGAGGAGTTCGAGGTCATGAAGACCCACACCACCATCGGCCGCGACGCGATCGCCAGTGCGCAGGCATCGCTGGGGGTGACGGCGGAGTTTCTCGTGTGCGCGAAGGAGATTGCCTATGGCCACCAGGAGAAGTGGGACGGCAGCGGCTATCCGCAGGGGCTGAGCGGCGACGAGATCCCGATCTCCGCGCGGCTGATGGCGGTGGCGGACGTGTACGACGCGCTGATCAGCCGGCGCGTCTACAAGGAAGGCATGCCGCACGAGCGCGCCGTGCAGATCATTCATGACGGCCGCGGCGCGCATTTCGATCCGGACATGGTCGATGCCTTCCTTGCCATCGCCACGCGCTTTCGCGCGATCGCCGAGCAGCACCGCGACAGCGAGGCGGACCTTGCGGCCCAGACGGCGCAGCTCGAAGCGATCGCAGAGACCATCCGGATCTGAGCGGCATGCAAGCGCCGACCGGCGGATCGCTCGATGCCCGGCACATCGAGGCGCTGCAGCAGCGCTTCGAGCGCCGCTCGCTGACCTTCAAGCTCGTCGTATCGCTGCTGCCGCTGGCGGTGGCGGTGTTCGTGGTCGGCGCGTACGGGCTGTACGCGATGCGCTCCGCGTCCGAGCGGCTGGAGCGTGTCTACCAGATCGACCTGCAGGCCTCGATCGATGCGAAGGAAGGCCAGGTGCAGATGGCGCGCCTGGGCCGGGCGCTGCAGCAGCTCGCGCTCACGGCGGAGCGCACGGGCCAGCAGAAGGCCCTCGGCGAAATGGCCGATGCGGAATCGCGGCTTGCCGACGCCATGGCCGACCTGCGGCGGCGCACGCTCAGCACCGAGGGGCTCACCCGGCTGCACGAGTTCGACCGGCAGTACCTGCTTCACCGCCACCAGCTCGACGACCTGATGGTGCTGGTGCGCGAGGGCCGCTTCGTCGAGCTCGCGGAGGCGGCGCGGCGCGACGAACTGATCGCCACCGCGAACGCGGCCGCGGCCGAGCTCGAGGGCATCGCCACGCTGAAGCAGGCCGACGCGGCGCGCCTGGCGGCGCAGGCGCGCGACCACGCGCAGCGCGGCACGTGGACGATCGCCCTGCTCGTGCTGGTGACCACGCTGATCGGCATCGCGGCGGCCTGGCTCACCGCGCGCTCCATCCGGCGGCCGGCCACGCGGCTGCGCCGCCATGTCGAGTCGCTGGCCGCCGGGCATTTCGACGCGGTGGTTCCGTACACCGGCTACGGCAACGACGTCGGCGACCTGGCGCGCACGATCGACACGCTGCAGACCGGCGCGCGCGAGATCGCGTGGCAAAGCCGCGTGAAGAGCGAAGTCGCCGAGCTGTCGACCGCGCTGCAGACAGCCGGCGATCCGGCTGAACTGGGGCGGCGCTTCTTGTCCCGGGTGGCGCCGGCCATGGGCGCCGGGCGCGCGAGCTTCTACCTGGCCGACGACGATGCGGGCCGGCTGGACCTGCTCGTCGGCTATGCGCTCGACGCGGATGCGCCCGCCCCGGCCAGCATCGCCTTCGGCGCGGGCCTGGTCGGGCAATGCGCGCTGGAGCGCCGCATGCTGCGCATCGCGGACGCACCTGCTGGCTACGCCCGGCTCGGCTCCAGCCTTGGCGGTGCCGACGCGCGCACGCTGCTGCTGGTGCCGCTGCAGCGCGGCGACCGCCTGCTCGGCGTGCTGGAGTTCGCCGGCTTCGGCGCCTTCGACGAAGAAGCCCTGTCGCTGCTCGACGCGGCGCTGCCGACGCTCGCAATGAGCCTGGAGATCGCGCAGCGCAGCGCCAGCACGCGGCGCTTGCTGGAAGCCAGCAGCGAGCAGGCCTCGCGGCTGGAGGCGCAGGCCGCCGAGCTGGAGGCCCAGCGCCGGCGCCTGGAGGCCACCGAGGCCTGGTACCGCGGCATCATCGAGTCCGCGCCCGACGGCATGTTGGTGATCGATGCCGACGGACGCATCGCAATCGCCAACGCGCAGCTGGCGCGCATGTTCGGCTACCCGGACGGCTCGCTGGTAGGCCAGCGGGTCGAGGTTCTGGTGCCGGCGGCATCGCGGCCGGCCCATGCCGGGTTGCGCGCGGGCTACCTGCGCGACGGGCGGGCGCGCCAGATGGGCGGCGCCGGTGTCGAACTGCGCGGCCGCCGCGCCGACGGGAGCGAATTCGCGGTCGAGATCAGCCTGGCGCTGCTGCCCGCCTCGCCGGAGCGGGCGGGCTTCGTCTGCGCGTCGGTGCGCGACATCACCGAGCGGCGGCGCACCGAGGCGGCGCTGGCCGAGCAGCGCACCGCCCTGCAGAACATCCTGGAGCGCAGCCCCGTCGCGATCGCGTTCACCACCGCCGGCGAGTTCCGCTACGCGAACCCCGAATTTAAGCAGGCGTTCGGCCTGCACGAAGGCGACGACGGCGGCGCCCTGTACGCCGACCGCACCGAACGCGACACCCTGGTCGAACGCATCGCCGCCGAAGGCTTCGTGCACGACGTCGAGCTGCGCCTGCGCGCGGCGGGCGGTGCGTTGCGCGACTATCTCGCCACGTTCATGCGCATGACCCACGAGGGCCGCGACGGCACGATGGGCTGGCTGGTCGACATCACCGAGCGCAAGGTGGCCGAGACCTCGATGCGCCAGGCCAAGGAGATCGCCGAGGAGGCGACCCGCGCGAAGAGCGACTTCCTGGCCAACATGAGCCACGAGATCCGCACGCCGATGAACGCGATCATCGGCATGTCGCACCTCGCGCTGCAGACCGAGATGGAACCGCGCCAGCACCACTACGTGGAGCAGGTGCACCGCGCGGCGGAGAACCTGCTGGGCATCATCAACGACATCCTCGACTTCTCGAAGATCGAGGCCGGCAAGCTCGAGCTCGAACGCACCGACTTCCGGCTCGAGGACGTGATGGACAACCTCGCGAACATGGTCGGCATGAAGGCCGAGGAGAAGGCGCTGGAGCTGCTGTTCGCGGTCGATGCCGACGTGCCGGGCGCACTGGTGGGCGACCCGCTGCGGCTCGGCCAGGTGCTGGTGAACCTCGGCAACAACGCGGTGAAGTTCACCGAGCGCGGCGAGGTGGTGGTGGCGGTGCGCGTGACCGCACGCGAGGCCGACACCGTCGACCTGCACTTCGCAGTGCGCGACACCGGGATCGGCATCGACGCCGAGCACCGCGACCAGCTGTTCCAGTCGTTCAGCCAGGCCGACAGCTCCATCACGCGCCGCTACGGCGGCACCGGCCTGGGCCTGGCGATCTGCAAGGACCTGGTCGCGCTGATGGACGGGCGCATCTGGGTCGACAGCACGCCGGGCGCCGGTTCGGTCTTCCAGTTCCATGCCCGCTTCGGCGTCCAGCCCCGGCCGGCGCCGCGCCAGGCGGTGCTGCGCGAGGCGCTGCGCGGCGTGCACGTTCTCGTGGTGGACGACAACGTCGCCGCGCGCGAGATTCTTGCCGCCATGGCCAAGCAGCACGGCCTGGTGGCCGACGTGGCCCGCGACGGCGAGCAGGCGCTGGAGCTGGCCCAGTCGGGCCAGCAGCGCGGCGTGCCCTACGACGTGGTGCTGATGGACTGGAAGATGCCGGTGATGGACGGCGTGGAGACGGCCGCGCGCCTGCACGAGCGGCTGCAGCCCGACATGCCGTCGGTCATCATGGTCACCGCCTTCGGCCGCGACGAGGCGCTGGTGGCCGCCGAGCGGCGCCGCGTGCAGCTCAAGTCGGTGCTGACCAAGCCGGTGACGGCCGCGGGCCTGCTGCGTGCCATTGCCGAGGCGCTGGGCCACGGCGTCCCGCTCGACGAGGCGTCGGCGCAGCCCGGGCGCGACTACGAAGGCGCGCTTGTTGCGCTGCGCGGCGCGCGGGTGCTGCTGGTGGAAGACAACGACATGAACCAGGAGCTGGCCGGCGAGCTGCTGCGGCGCTGCGGCATCGCGTTCGAGGTGGCGGCCAACGGCCGGGAGGCGCTCGGCCTGCTGGCCCGCGACGACCGCTTCGACGGCGTGCTGATGGACTGCCAGATGCCCGTGATGGACGGCTACGCGGCAACGCGGGCGATCCGCGCCAACCCGCGCTGGGCGCGGTTGCCCGTGATCGCGATGACCGCGAACGTGATGGCCGGCGCGGGCGAGCGCGAACGCGCCGCCGGCATGGACGACCGCATCGCCAAGCCGCTGAACGTGCAGTCGATGTTCGTCACGATGGCGCGCTGGATCCGGCCGCAGGGCGGCCTGGCGGCGCTGCCCGGCATCGACCCGGACGCAGGGCTCGCCACCAGCGGCGGCGACCCCGACCTGTACCGGCGGCTGCTGCGGCGCTTTGCCGCCGGCCAGGCGGATTTCGGCGCGCGTTTTCGCGCCGCGCTGCAGGCAGCGGACCGGGAGGCGGCCACGCGCACCGCCCACACCTTGAAGGGAACCGCGGGCAACATCGGCGCGCGGCAGGTGCAGGCCGCCGCCGGCTCGCTCGAGCAGGCCTGCCTGGAGGGACAGGACGCCGTTGCGCTTGCGCCCCTGCTGCACGCGGCCGAGCAGGCGCTGGCCGGCGTGCTCGCCGGCCTGGTGGCCGTCGGCGATGCGGTGGAGGCGGCGCGGCCCGAAACAACGGACCGGACGGACCACACGGACCCGACGGATCGGACGCTGGCGCCGGAACTGGCGACGCGGCTGAGGCAGCTGCGCGCGCTGCTGGAGGCCGACGACGGCTCGGCCGCCGACCTGGCCGAGCCGCTCGCTGCGCAGGCGCGCGGCACGCCGTGGGAGCCTGCGCTGCAACGCGCCGCGCGGGCCATTGCGGCATTCGACTTCGACGCGGCACTGGCCGCGCTCGCTGAAATCGGCGACCTCCAGGCGGCCTCCTGATGCAAGCCAGCCGCGCCGCGCAGCCGGTGGCGGCAATGCTCGGGTTTTCCCTAGTCTCACGGCCTGTCGATTGTCAGCAGGCTCGTTCGACGTACCCATAGAGGGTCTTCCTCTGCACTTCAGGAGATAAAGCCATGGCCACCAACACCGTCCGCCTGCACCGCGTCCTGCGCGCCCCATCGGACCGTATCTACCGTGCGTTCGTCGAGCCCGGCGCGTTCGAGCGCTGGCTGCCGCCGTTCGGCTTCACCGGCAAGGTCCACGCCATGGAGCCCGTGGTCGGCGGCGCCTGGCGCATGTCGTTCACCAACTTCGGCAGCGGCCACGGCCACTCGTTCGGCGGGAAGTACCTGGAACTGGTCCCCGGCCAGCGCGTTGCCTACGACGCGACCTTCGACGACGCCAACCTTCCGGGCACCATGAAGACCACCGTGACGCTGACCGCCGTGTCCTGCGGCACGGAAGTGTCCATCGTGCAGGAAGGCATCCCCGAGATGATTCCGACCGAGATGTGCTACCTGGGCTGGCAGGAGTCGCTGGTCGCGCTGGCCCAGCTGGTCGAGCCGAACATTCCGGGCTGAGGGCCCGCTGCCCGGCGGCCGGGCCTCAGACGCCGGTGAGTTCGCTGGTCTCGGGAAGGTAGCCGCCCAGGAGCGCGGCGGCTTCCTGCAGGAACGCGAACTCTTCGTCGCCGAGCGACTGCGGCACCATGTCCAGGTGGCAGAAGGTGCCGTACAGCCCGCCCTGCGGGTTCGTCACGGGCAGGCCGCAATAACTCTGGACGTTGGCCTGGTGAATGTGGCCGTCGAGCCGGCTGTCCTGCGGCGAACAGGCCGTGCTGAACACGCCTTCGCCGACCGTGTAGCGGCAGAAGCTGTCGTCGAACGGCACCTTGTTGAACAGGGCCGGCACCGGTTCGCCGAGCTTGTCGACCACGACCATGCCGTAGAAGGCGTCGCCGTCGAACTTGTAGACGATGGTGTAGCGGTGAGGCACGCGCCGGTTGAGGAATTCGAGACCGGCCCGAAGGCCGGTACTCTGGAGAATGAGCTGCAGTTGAGCGAGCGGTGACGGATTCATGGCGAAAGAGTGTGACAGACCGCTGCGGCGAACGCGCACGGGCGTCCAGCCGCAGCGAAGCCGACCAGGCTCCCGCGCGCCGCAAGATCGCTCTTTGCGCTCGACTATTCCGGTGCCGCCTGTATCACCTGTACCGCCAGTGCCTGCGCTTCCTGCTGCAGGCCCTGCGGCGCGTCGGCCGGCGCTGCCGGCTCCAGCTCGCCCCGGTGGCTCTTGAGCGCGATGCCCTTCACGAGGTGGCGGGGTATGTGGTGCGTCTTCAGCAACCGCGCCAGCGTCTCGCTGCGTGCTGGCTCGGCTGCCGGTAGAAACATGTGCAATGAGCTCATGGTGTCGTCCCGTGAACGCCAGGAAGAAGGGGGCCGGCCTGTGTCGGCCTTGGTGCGAAGCCGCTGGCCTGCGGGGGACCTCTGGCGGGGTCCGCCTGGCATTATGGGCGCCTGAACCGCGCCGTGGGCACAGCCACGCTGCCCGCATGGGTTCGGCGATTGCACGAACGACGGCATGCCCGCGCGACACGCGCGGGCCATCGCTGCCCCGCCGGGAAACTCGCTTGCGTCGGCCCGGTCAATCCCGTACGCTGGCCGGGCGCCCGCGCAGCACCGAGCCCTTGCAGGCCGCCGGGCGCCTGCATGGCGGACGCCAAGGAGTCCATGCCATGCCAAGCCGATCGAACGGCCTTGCGGCCGAAATGGAAGCGGTGCGAACACTGGCACTCGTCGGTGCCGCCGCCGCCGGCAAGACCTCCCTCGCCGAGACCCTGCTGCATGCGGCAGGCGCCATCGGTACCCGCGGCAGCATCGAACGCGGCAGCACCGTCAGCGACCACGACCCGCTCGAGCGCCGCCTGCAGCATTCGCTCAATGCATCGCTGATGCACCTCGAGCACAGCGGCACGCGGATCCACCTGATCGACACCCCCGGCGGCGCCGATCTGCTGGGCCAGAGCCTGCCCGCGCTGGAGGCGGTGGAAACCGCCGCCATCGTGGTCAACGCCAACGCCGGCATCGAGCCGATGACGCTGCGCATGATGGACTACGCAGCGTCGCGCCATCTCACGCGAATCATCGTGGTCAACAAGATCGACGATGCCGGTGTCGACCTGGCCGCCCTGCTGGCCGACATCCAGGCCGCCTGCGGCCGCGAATGCCTGCCGCTGAACCTGCCCGCGGACGGCGGCACTCGCGTGGTGGACTGCTTCTACAACCGCGAAGGCCAGTCCGACATAGGCAACGTCGACGCGGCGCACCGCGCGCTGGTCGAGCAGGTGGTCGAGGTCGATGCGGCCTTCGTCGAGCGCTACCTGGCCGACGGCGACGTCGACCCCGGCGAGTTGCATGCGCCGCTCGAACAGGCGCTGCGCGAGGGCCACCTGATTCCGGTCTGCTTCGTCTCGGCGCGCAGCGGCGCCGGCGTGGCCGAGCTGCTCGACGTGATCGTCAAGCTGCTGCCCAACCCGACAGAGGCCAACCCGCCGGACTTTCTGGTCGGCGAGGGCGCGGACGCCAAGCCGATGCAGGCCCGGCCCGATCCGTCGCTGCACGTGCTGGCGCACGTGTTCAGGGTCACGAGCGACCCCTATGTCGGCAAGCTCGGCATCTTTCGCGTGCACCAGGGCACGGTCGTGTGCGGCAGCCAGCTCTACATCGGCGACGGCCGCAAGCCTTTCAAGGTGAGCCACCTGTTCAGGCTGCAGGGCAAGGACCACGTCGAGGTGTCGCGCGCCGTGCCCGGCGACATCGTGGCGGTTGCCAAGATCGAGGAGATCCATTTCGACGCCGTGCTGCACGACGCGGCCGAGGACGACCACGTTCATCTCGCGCCGCTGGCGTTTCCGGTGCCGGTGCACGGCCTGGCCGTGGAGCCCGCGCGCCACGGCGACGAGCAACGCGCCTGGGAGATCCTGGGCAAGCTCACGGCCGAGGACCCGTGCCTGCGCATCGAGCATGTGGCCGCCACCAACGAGACGGTGCTGTACGGCCTGGGCGAGCTTCACCTGCGCATCGTGCTCGACCGCTTGCGCGAGGTCTACCGCTTCGAGGTCCAGACGCGGCCGCCGCGCGTCGCCTACCGCGAGACCGTGCTCGCGTCGGCCCAGGGCCACCACCGCCACAAGAAGCAGACCGGCGGCTCCGGCCAGTTCGGCGAGGTCTTTCTGCGCATCGAGCCGCTGGCGCGCGGTGCCGGCTTCCAGTTCGCCGACGAGGTCAGGGGCGGCGCCATTCCGGGCCAGTTCATTCCGGCGGTCGAGAAGGGCGTGCGCGAGGCGCTGGCGAGCGGCGTGATCGCAGGCTACCCGGTGGTCGACGTGCGCGTGGTGGTGTACGACGGCAAGCACCACAGCGTCGACAGCAAGGACATCGCCTTCGCGACCGCGGGCCGCAAGGCCTTCATGGCGGCGATCCGCGAAGGCCGGCCGGTCGTGCTCGAGCCGATCGTGCAGATCGAGATCGTCATGCCCGACAGTTCCGTCGGCGACGTCACGGGCGACCTGTCGTCGCGCCGCGGGCTGGTCACCGGCACGTCGGCCATGGGCGCCGGCACCGCGGCAGTGCACGGCCAGGTGCCGATGGCCGAGCTGGCCAGCTACCAGTCGCGGCTCAACGCGATGACCAGCGGCCAGGGCCGCTACACCATCGCGCTGTCGCACTACGACGCGGTGCCCGCCCCCATCCAGCAGACGCTGATGGGGCAGCACCGGGTTCGTGAAGAGGACTGACGAAGCGGCAAGAGGCGGGGTGCTGCGCGGCTCGCTGAATCGGGACATGCGACGCGGGTTGGCGCGATGCCGGAGGGCATCGGCCTGATGCAGACCATGGGCAGACCATGGGCAGACCATGGGCAGACCATGGGCCGACCATGGGCCGAGCCGGCATTACAGTTCAGGAATCCCCTGCGCCCCGCCCTTTCCGGATGCATTTCCCATGCCCTGCTATTTCGTCCTTCGCAGCCCTTACCTGCCCTCCAACCGATGGGTCAAGAAGCTGGATGCAGCGTCCCCGCTCGCCTGGTTCCAGGATGTTTGGACGCGACTTCAGGCGGACGCGTCGCTCACGTGCAGCGACGTGTTGGGCATCGCGCACGTCTACGGCTTCGAAGGCTTCGCCGAGAAGGTGCGCAGCGGCGCGCTTCCCGCACCCGTGAACGACGACGAGTTGCAGCAGTCGCTGTCCAGCAACTGGTATTCCAACAACGTCGAGACGCGAGCCGGCATGGTGCTCATCGAAACCGATGACGACGAGGTCGAGCTCGCGTTCTGGTGGATGAGCGAAGCCGTGCTGTCGCGCCACGCCGGCCCGTTCTCGATCTACACGGTCGACTGTCTGCCGGATGGCGTGTCGAACGGCGATTTCGCCGCCGAGACGCAGACGGTGCCTGTCGGCGGCGGGGGTGGAGAAGGCGCTGTCTATGCGGCGTTCAATACCGTGTGGGATGGCGCGAATCTGTCAGACCTGCCGGGGCCCGTCGAGATCGCGGGCGTCCGCTTGCCCGGGTTGGTCGCGTGGCTGGCGGGCGTCTCCCCCGATGTCGACCATCCGCTCGAGCTCGACTGGCTCGCGCTCGTCGCTCGCAGCCACCCCGACTTGAATGCCGCTTCGTTGCTCCGCCGCCTGGCGGAGGTGTCGCCCGAAACAGCGGCCGACAACGACGAGGGCATTCATGCAGGAAGTCTCTCGGCGCATGACCTGCACGAAAACGTCAAGTGGTTCCACACGCGGGAGCGGCAACCCGCGAGCGTTCGAGGCGGCGAGCACCATGTCGAGTTGCGACTCGACGACGGATTCAACCACCATGTGTGGATACTCTTCGACGACCTCTGGGCATCGTCGCACCCGGAGCTGGCACGCTCGATCCTGCGGTTCGCCGGGCCGCCCGGCGTGGCGTTCTAGTTGCAGGGGGCGGCGGCGTACGCGGACGATCGCTCCGCCTTTGACGAGGTGATGGCGCTTCGAGCTGCGGGCTAGCCTGCGGCTGTCGGCCAGGAGCGGCGTTCAGTGCCGAGCCTTCAGTTGACTACTGAATCGCCATTCCGATCAGCTTCTCGAGCTCTTCGCGGCTCAGGCCGTCGACCAGATCGACGAGCTTCAGGCCCTGCGGCGTGCACTCGAGCGTGGCCAGGTCGGAGTACACGCGCTTGACGCAGGCAATGCCGGTCAGCGGGTAGGTGCACTCTTTCACCAGCTTGCTCGCGCCCTGCTTGGTCAGCAGGTCCATCATGACCCACGTCTGCTTGGCGCCGATGGCGAGGTCCATGGCACCGCCGACGGCGGGAATGGCGTCTTTCTCGCCGGTGTGCCAGTTGGCCAGGTCGCCGGTGGCCGACACCTGGAACGCGCCGAGCACGCAGATGTCGAGGTGGCCGCCGCGCATCATCGCGAAGCTGTCGGCATGGTGGAAGAACGAGCCGCCCGGCAGCAGCGTGACGGGCTGCTTGCCGGCGTTGATGAGGTCGTAGTCCTCTTCGCCGGCCTCGGGCGCGGGGCCCATGCCGAGGATGCCGTTCTCGCTCTGCAGGATGACCTCGCGGCCCTTGGGCAGGTGGTTGGCCACCAGCGTGGGCTGGCCGATGCCGAGGTTGACGACGGCGCCGTCGAAGATGTCTTGTGCGACTCGGGCTGCCAGTTGGTCTTTGGTGCGACGTGTGTATGTAGGCGTGGTGGCCATGGTCATGCTGCCTTCTTGAAACCGCCGGCCTGGGTGGCCACGCGTTCGATGCGCACCACCTGGTGCACGAAGATGCCCGGGGTCACGATGGTCTCGGGGTCGAGGGTGCCGAGCTCGGCAATGTCGTGCACCGTGGCCACCGTCTTCTTCGACGCCATGGCCATCACCGGGCCGAAGTTGCGCGCGGCCTTGCGGTAGACCAGGTTGCCCCAGCGGTCGCCGCGCTCGGCCTTGATGAGCGCCACGTCGCCGTGGATGGGGTACTCCAGCACGTACTGCTTGCCGTCGATCTCGCGGGTTTCGCGGTTGCCTGCGAGCTGCGTGCCGTAG
>NZ_FOWL01000007.1:0-455364 GCF_900115445.1 Variovorax sp. OK605 | reverse complement strand
AGCGACATCGCGAAGATGCCCGAGGGACGCGCCAAGGCCAGAGCACGCAAGAACGAATATGAGAAGGCCAGCGTGCGGGCAAAGGTGGAGCATCCGTTCCGCGTGATCAAGCGCCAGTTCGGTCTCGCGAAGGTGAGGTTCAAGGGACTGGCCAAGAACACGGCGCATGTGATCACGCTGTTTGCGCTGTCCAACCTGTGGATGGCGCGCAAGAAATTGATGGCGATGATGGGACAGGTGCGTCTGCAAACAGCGTGAGTGCGCTGGATCAGGGGCAGACCTCGCCGATTCGGGGCATCTGGCGGGGCGATCCATTTCCGTGCACGCCATTGACCTTCATCACGCGCCGATTGATGACCTGTTCAGACCTTCCCTTGCGTGTACCGTCCAAGAGTCGGAACGTAGGTTCTGTACCCGTTGTAGAACAACCCCGACTTCTCATCCGCATACTGCCCCGGATACCTCAGATTGAACTTCACTTCGGAGACGTTGGTCGTACCCGGGTTCGGTGTCGCCTCCAGATTCGCAAACCGGTTCTTCACAACCGTCGGCTTGTCTTCCCCGAACGCGCTGTAGCTCCACTGCCAGACCGCCTGGCCGTTCGCGTTCGTCAGCTTGCGTGGCGTGTTCAGGTGGTCACTGTGAATGGCGTAGGTGGCGCCATTGATCACTGCCGCGATCGGCATCGGTCCGTTGGCCGTGGGCAGGTAGATGTACCGACTCTGCCCCGCACTGTTCGTCCCCCCACTGCCCACCTCCGCAATCAAGGTGCCCTGCTCGTCGTATGTGTAGGCATAGCCCAACTGCTCGGCCTGGCTGGTCGAGGGACTCCACAGCTTCGTGAAGAACGCAATCAAGCTCTGCATGAAGGTCGGGTTGCTCTCATCCCCCTGCGCCGGCGGATACAGCGGCTCCGTCTCGAACACCCGCTGCCCCAACGCGTTGTGCGCGTAGCGCGTGGTCGAGCTGACATCCGTTGCGCCGGTCGTCGCCGCGGCCAGCCGCCCTTCGGCGTCGTAGGTGTAGGTGCGCAAGCCATCGTTCACCAGATCGCCGTTGGCGTTGTAGCCGTAGGCGACGCTGGTGTTGCTCGCGCCGTGAACTCAATGGCAGTGAGACGACCTGCGGTGGCAAAAGAATTGGAATCTGACCCCTGTTCTACAGGAGCGGTTAACTGGACGCCCGGCGCGAGCCCTCAATCGTCAAATGGCTTTAGGAGACTTTCCACCTCTGACGTGCGCAGATGGCGCGAGAACAACTCCGTGCCGTTCATCAATTGCTGAGCGTCAATTTGGAACGCTTGAACCACCCGAGAAAACTCCCAGTCCAATTGATCGCCATTTTCCGCTTTGTACGAGATCTTTTTATCTCTAACCAACTCCGTGGCCTTTCTCAAAGCCTCTTCCGCCGAGGAGGCTTCAATCAAGACGATTGATTCCTCCCACAGATTTTCGGGACATAGTTCCCCGTTTCTCAATGAGTGAAAGAGTACATTAACAGCGAAGAGATCATTTTTTGAATCGGTTGTCATTTAGTAACTTCCAAGCTTTTTTCGCGACGCTATCACCCGACTTCGACTGGTCCATGATTTCCTTCAGCGTCTTTTCTCGGAGTTCTCCCGGGAACTCGCGGTTGATTGAACCCCTACAGTTCTTTCCAATCCAGTCCGTCGCGCGTGAACCAAATTTTTCGATTCCACTGCGAATGGTTGCGGCCTGCGATGGATTGGCGGCTTCCAGCAAAGTCTCCAGTTCAGCAATGTCCCCCTTCCCGAGCGCGTTCCGAATAGCCGCGTCAACGGTGGTTTGCAGCCCGAGTGGATCAGTGAAGCTCAACGGATTCTGGTCTACGTACCCGAACCGGTTCCACCCTCCATCCAAGCCGATGGGATCAGGCTGACTGTACCGCCCGGTGGTCGCGTTGTAGCTCCTGAAGTAGTTGTAGAACAGCCCCGACTCCTCATCCGCATATTGCCCCGGATACCTCAGGTTGAACTTCACCTCCGAAATATTGGCTGTGCCCGGATTCGGCGTCGTCTCTAGATTCGCAAACCGGTTCTTTGCAATCGTCGGCTTGTCTTCCCCGAACGCGCTGTAGCTCCACTGCCAGACCGCCTGCCCATCCGAATTCGTGAGTTTGCGCGGCGTGTTCAGGTGATCGCTGTGCACCGCGTACGTGGCGCCGTCGATCACCGCCGCAATAGGCATCGGCCCGTTGGCCGTGGGCAGGTAGATGTACTGCGCCTGTCCCGCGCTGTTCGTCCCCCCGCTGCCCACCTGCGCGATCAAGCTGCCCTGCTCGTCATAGGTGTAGGCGTAGCCCAGTTGCTCCGCCTGCGTCGTGCTCGGGCTCCACCGCTTCGTGAAGAATGCGATCAAGCTCTGCATGAACCCCGGGTTTGGCGGCGAGTCTTTTTCGAGGGTGCTACCGACGGTTTCCGGAAGGGCATTCGTCGATGCTTGCCACGAGCCAAGCTCACAACACTGAGTCAACGAGAGTCAGTCACACCACAAACCGAGCTCCGGCTTAAACCACTCTCTTTGGCCCAATTTAGACAGTGACGACCTCCAGAACTACCCGCAGACAGTGAAGTAGTTTGCCGAGGCGCGTGGTTTGCTCCGCTGTATCGGGAGCGGCCTGCCCCTCTTTACGACTTTCAAAGTTCCATTTCGCGCCAGTCAGGCCTCAGTTCCCAAGACCGAATGCAGCGCCCGAACCGTCGCATCCGCCACCTCAATCCGCCGCAGCAAATCGTCATTCACCACCCCCATCAGCGCCCCCAGTTCCGTCCGACTCGGATAAACCTCCTCCGCGTCGTTCACACGTTGCGGCGCAATGAGCTTCTCGATGCACGCAACCGCGCGCTGCACCACGCGAAGACTCTCGACGTCATCACACGCCTGCAGCGCAAGCGATTCCGCGCTGGCGGATTCAGGAGATTCGGGGAACGGGGGAACGTGAGCCATGAATGGCCTCCAAGGGGTTCGGTTTGCCAAAACCACCGCACCCAACGCCAATTGGAGGCGGCAGCTCGAACAGGTTGGCGTACCGGGAACCCGCTTGCGCGAACCGGCGAGCCTTGCGGCTCCCTGCTCGAGCCGCCTAAAAGGAGGCACGAACGACAAAGCCGCAGAGTCTCTGCGAAGAAATCTGCGGCTTGCGTCGCAGCGGGTTACACGGGACGCCAATCCCGATCACGCCTCTTTTTGACGTGACGGCCGCAGTATAGCCACGCAGGTATCCGCTCTCGCAGGGCGCAAATGCCGCCGATGCCCCCGCAAAAAACCCCGAATCCGGAAGCTGGAACAATCCGCCCACTTATGGACGGCCTCGACCTCATCAAAACCTTCCGCGAAGTCGCGTTCCGGCGCAGCTTCTCCCGCGCGGCGATTTCGCTGGGCATGTCGAAAGCCACGGTGAGCCGCTACGTGGCCGAGTTGGAAACCCGCAGCGGGGTGCGCCTGCTGAACCGCTCCACCCGCTCGCTGAGCCTGACCGACGCCGGCCAGGTGCTGCTGGAGCGCAGCACCGAGCTGGTGACGATGGCCGAGAACACGCTGAACGACCTGCAGGCCCACGGCTCGCATCCGCGCGGGCGGCTGCGCATGAGCGCGCCGCACGGGCTCATTGCGGGCTGGCTGTCAGACGTGATCGCGGAGTTCATCAAGCGCTACCCCGAGGTGTACGTGAGCCTCATGTTCACCAACGAGAACCTCGACCTGATCGAGGAAGGCATCGACATCCACCTGACCGGCGGGCGCATCGACGACATGAACCTGATCGTGCGGCGGCTGGTGCAGTTCGACATGGTGGTGTGCGCGTCGCCCGGCTACTGGGCGCAGCGCGGCATTCCGCAGGTGCCCGACGACCTGGCCAAGCACGAGGTGCTGAGCTACTCGGCGCAGCCCACCACGCACCTGCCCTTCGAGACCAACGGCCAGCCGCACGACGTGGCGGTGCACAGCCGCATGGAAGCCAACGACGCGATTGCGCTGATCGAGCTGGCGCTGCGCGGCGTGGGCGTGGCCTATGTGCCGGAGCCGCTGGCGCAGTCGCACCTGGAACGCGGCGCACTGGTGCCGGTGCTGCGCGAGCACATGCCGCACGAGCACTGGCTGTATGCCGCGTACTCGCAGCGCCGGCACAACAGCGCCGCGATGCGCGCGATGCTCGACTTCCTGGAGCAGTCGACGGGGCCGAACGGCGAGTTCCCGCAGGTGATGCCCGCCGCCCAGCCGGTGGCGCCGCCTACATGCGCCCTTTCCAGGGAACAAGCCGTCTTTCGAGCCACCGCATCAGCAGGTCGAACAGATACGCCACCACGCCAATGACGATGATGCCCATGATGACGATGTCGGTGCGCAGGAAGTTCGACGCGTTCAGCACCATCTGACCCAGCCCCATGTTGGCCGCCACCATCTCGGCGGCCACCAGCGTGGTCCAGCCGAAGCCGATGGCAATGCGCATGCCCACCAATATGTCGGGCAGGGCCGAAGGCAAGATGACGTGGCGAATGACCTGCATGTAGCTCGCGCCCATGGAGTACGCGGCGTTGATCTGCTCCTGCGACGCGCTGCGCATGCCCGAGCGCGCGGCCAGCGCCAGCGGCGCAAAGCAGCTCAGGAAGATCAGCAGCACCTTGGGCAGCTCGTCGATGCCGAACCAGATGATGATGAGCGGCAGGTACGCCAGCGGCGGCAGCGGCCGGTAGAACTCCAGCGGCGGGTCGAAGATGCCGCGCCAGAAGCGGCTCATGCCCATGGCAATGCCCACCGGAATGGCCGTGACGCAAGCCAGCAAAAAGGCCGAGAACACGCGGAACATGCTCGCCAGGAAGTGCTGCCACAGCGGCTTGTCGTTGGCCTGCCCCGTGAGGTATTCGTAGAACTGCTGGAACACGGCCTGCGGCGTGGGCAGGAACAGCGGCTTGACCCAGCCCATGTTGGTCACGATGAACCACAGCGCCACCAGCGCCACCACGGTGACCACGCTGATGGTCACGCTGGAGCCTTCGCCCGGCACCTTGAAGGCGCTGGTCTTGAGCTTGGTGCCGGGGGCCGGCGAAGCAGCTGCAGGTGTCGGCGCGGCGGGCTTGGAAGGAGGCGTCATGACGGCGACGGGCGATGCGATGGTGACGTCAGGCATGGGCGGCCTCGCGATGGTGAATGATCGACAGCACTTCTTCACGCATGCGGATGAACTCGGGCTCCGACTTCACCTTGCGCGAATCGCCGTGCGACAGGAACTGCCGAGAGAACGGCACGTTGTCGTACACATGCGAGATGCGCCCCGGGCTCGGGCTCATCACGATCAGCCGGGTGGCCAGGAACAGCGCCTCTTCCACCGAGTGGGTGATGAAGAACACCATCTTGTTGGACTTGGACCAGGCCTGCAGAAGAATCTCCTGCACCTGTTCGCGCGTGAACGCGTCGAGCGCGCCCATGGGTTCGTCCATGAGCAGCACGGCCGGGTCGCTGGCCAGCGCGCGCGCAATGCCCACGCGCTGCTGCATGCCGCCCGAGAGTTCGTACACCGCGCGGTCGGCGTACTTCTGCAGGCCGACGAGGTTGAGCTTCTCTTCGGCAACGCGGTCGCGCTCGGCCTTGCCGACGCCGGCCAGCCGCAGGCCGAGCGCCACGTTGTCGCGCACGTTGAGCCAGGGCATGAGCGCGTGCTTCTGGAACACCACGCCGCGGTCGGCACCCGGGCCGGCCACGGGCTTGCCGTCGAGCAGGATCTCGCCGGTGGAAGGCGGCAGGAAGCCCGCGATGCTGTTGAGCAGCGTGGTCTTGCCGCAGCCCGAGGCGCCGAGCGCCACGACGAAATCTCCGTCTCGCATGGTGAGGTTCACCGGCGCCAGCGCCTGCAGCGTGCCGCCCTTGACGGCGTAGTTGACCGTCAGGTCGCGAATGTCGAGCGTGGGCATGCGTGGCCCCCGTTCACTTGCCCATCGCCTTGTCGACGTAGGCCGTCGTCACGAAGGCGCTGTAGTCGGGCTTGACCTCCTGCACGCGGCCCTGCTCCTTCAGGAACGCGGCCGTGTTGGCCATGGCCTTTGCCGCGCCGCCGCCCAGCCAGGCCGGCGAGACCTGCTCGGCCATGGTGGGGAAGGTGTAGAGCGACATGGCGGCCGACACGTCCTTCGGGTCGGCCTTGGTCCACTTGGCCATGGCCTTGGTCTGCGGCGAGTCGGGCGTCCAGCTCTTGCCGGAGGCCTTGTACTCTTCGTTGGCGCGGTTCAGCGCCTTCACGAAGGCGACCATGAACGGCTCGTTGGCCGCGGCCCACTTGGCGTTGACCACGATGCCTTCGAACGTGGGCGCGCCGCGCTTGCCGATGCTGCCCGACGTGGCAATGGTCTTGCCGTTGGCCTTGATCTTGGAGAGCACCGGGTCCCAGATGAACGTGGCGTCGATGTCGCCGCGCTCCCAGGCGGCCGCGATTTCCGGCGGGCGCATGTTCATCACGTTCACGCTCTTGGGGTCGACGCCGTCCATCTTCATGCCGGCCATGAGCTGGTAGTGCGCGGTCGACACGAAGGGTGTGGCCACCTTCTTGCCGGCCAGGTCCTTCATGCTGTTGATGCCCGACGCGTTGCGCGCGATCAGTGCCTCGGCGTTGGCGATGTCGGCGGAGATCCAGAACAGCTTGATGTCCTGCCCCTGGCTGGCCGCGGCCGTCAACGGGCTGGAGCCGGTTTCGCCCATCTGCACGTCGCCCGAAGCCATTGCGCGGATCACGTCGCCGCCGCCGGAGAACATGCGCCAGTTGATCTTGTAGCCCGTGGCCTTCTCGACCTCGCCGGACTCCATCACCAGCCGCAGCGGCACCAGCATGTCCTGGTGGGCGAAGGTGACTTCCTTGGTTTGCGCGAGCGCGGCACCGCCGAGCGTGAATGCCGCCACGAGGGCTGCGCACTGGAGGGAAAGACGTCGGTTCATGGTCATCGTTTTCTCCTGGAGGTTGAATCTCGGGGGCGACTTTGCACCGATCCCCTCCAGCCAGGAAGTACCAGCCACCGCATGGCCGTGGAGCCAGTGGATGGGGACTTACCCTCGTTCTGGTGCGTCGCGCACGCGTGAGGTGCGCCGCAAAGTCTCAAGCCGAGCGAAGCAATGGCCCGACCGGTTCCCCCTCCCTTCTGGCCGCGCCGAGGAGCGGAGCGTTTCGCGGATCAGGGCCCACGCTTGTCCGAGCGCAGCGAGTTTGGGTGGGGCCCCGCGAAACGTGAGCACCGCGGGTTGCCCGCAGCGAAGCGCAGGGACGCGGAGGGACGCGGAGGGACGCGGGCAGTGGGGTCGCCTTTCTTTTGCCTACTTTTCTTTGGCGAAGCAAAGAAAAGCAGGTCGCCTGCCGGGGCGAGTCCCGGCCCCGAAAAGTCAAAAGATTCAGTGCGTCCGACCGCCAGCAGGCCTCTTCTCGCCACGCGCCAAAGCCAGCTCTTCCACAGCCATCCCCAAAGCCCGAATCCCCGCAGGAATCTGCGCCGCAGCAATGGAAGACAAGCGCAGCCGAAAGAACGGACAAGGATAAGGAGGCCGCGCAAAAAACACGTCCCCCGCCTCGATCAGCACCCCATGGTTGCGCGCCATCAACGACAGCTCGGTCGCATCCACCCAGGTAGGCGCCTGCACCCAGATGGAGGCCCCGCCGGAAGGCAGCCGAAACTCGAAGTCGGGCAGATGGTCACGCAGCGCCTGTGCCGCCAGGGCCAGCCGTTCCTGCATCGCATGGTTCACCCGCCGCGCATGCGACTCGTGGTGCCCCAGCGAAAGAAACAGCGCATAGGCGTGCTGCAGGAAAGCACTCGGGTGCCGCACCATCGCATGCCGAATGACGCGCAGTTCCTTGATCAGTGCACGCGGCGCCACGATGAAGCCCAGCCGCAGCGCGGGCGACAAGCTCTTCGACACCGACCCCACGTAGATCACCCGCCCCGTCTTGTCCAGGCTCTTGAGCGCAGGCATCGGCGTGCCTTCGTACAGGTTCTCCGCCTCGTAGTCGTCCTCGATGATCACGAAGTCCTGCAGCTCCGCCTTGCGCAGCAGCCACTGGCGCCGCTCCAGGCTCAAGGTGGCCGTGGTCGGGCTCTGGTGCGAAGGCGTCACGAACAGGTAGTCCGCGGCCGGCAGTGCGTCGACCACCAGCCCGTCTTCGTCCACATCCACCTCGACCCACTTGGGTTGGCGCAGCGAGAAGCTGTTGCGCGCATGCGGGTGCCCCGGCTCCTCCAGGCCCACGCGCGTCTGCTCGTCGAACAGCGCCTCGGCCAGCAGGTAGTAGGCATGCTGCGCGCCCATCGTCACCAGGATCTCTTCCTTCAGCGCGAACACGCCGCGCTTGGGCAGCAGCCGCGTGCGTATCTGCTCGATGAGGTCGGGCACGTCGTCGGTCTCGAAGTCCGGCGTCCAGTGCGGCAGCTGCGAGCGCGCCAGGCTGCGCGCGCAGCACTCGCGAAAGTCTTCGGTGGGAAACAGCTGCGGGTCGTAGTTGCCGTAGACAAAGGGGTAGGGGTAGTCGCGCCACCGGTCGGGCTTGGACAGCGTGGGCTTGTCGAGCAGCGAGCGCAGCACGCGCCCCGACCAGTCGGGCGGCTGGCTCGCCTGCCCGCTGCGCCCCACCAGCGGCTCCGCGTGCACGGCGGAGACCGGCCGCGCATTGCGCGCCACGAACACCCCGCTGCGCGGACGCGCTTCAAGAAATCCTTCGTCGATCAGTTGCAGATAGGCCGAGGTGACGGTGTTGCGGCTCAACCCCAGCAACGCGGCGAGCTCACGCGACGAAGGCAGCGGCGCCCCCGGGCTCAGGTGTTCTTCAAGAATGGCCTGCACCACGGCAGACCGCAAACGGGCCTGCAGGGGCAACGCCGGCTGGTCGGGCAGCGCAAAGAGCTGCGCCCATTGGGTGGCTCGCGGGTTGGGCATGGTGCGCCGCAGTTTAGGGCAGCGCGCGCCGTTCTTCACGTTCCGGTTGCGTTCTGGCTCGGTCGAATCCCCGCAACTGGCCCTATCGCGCGGCCAGCGGGCTGCCTACGCTTGCCCCATCAATTTCCGGAGCTTCCGCGTGACCGCCTCTTCTTTCTCTTCCTCGTCTTCCTCTTCCTCTACCTCGGTGACCACCGACACCCTCGCCGCCTTCAGCGACGCCTGGAACCGCCACGACATCGACGCCCTCATGAGCTTCATGACCGCCGACTGCATCTTCCAGACCGCCGCCGGCCCTGACGCCTGCGGCACGCGCCACGTGGGCACCGAGGCGGTGCGCAAGGCCTTCGCCACCGCGTGGGCCGCCGTGCCCGACGCGCAGTGGGTGAACGGCCAGCACTTCGTGCACGGCGACTTCGGCACCTCGCAGTGGACCTTCACCGGCACCGCCGCCGACGGCAGCCGCATCGAGACCGACGGCATCGACGTGTTCACCTTCAGGGGCGACAAGATCCACCTGAAGAACGTGTTCCGCAAGGCCCGCCCCAACCTGCCCGCCGCCAAGTAAGCCCCGGCGCGCACAACCCGCACAGCCCGGCCTTTCTCTTCCTCTCTTGGAGCCCTTCATGACCATGACAGGCACCGTGCCGTTCGCCACCGCGAGCGCGGCCATCGACAGCGCATCGCTCCAGCAGCCATCCCCGTCGCACCAGGCGCCGTTTCGGCCCTACGACCCGCAGTACGACCCGCTGCACGCGCCCGACCCCGGCGCGGGCCGCGCCTACGCGCCCACCTGGTGGGTGGCCAGCGCCGGCGAGCCGCCGGAGGACGACGGCCCGCTGGTGCGCGACATCGATGTCGACGTGGCCATCATCGGCTCGGGCGCCACCGGCATGTCGACCGCGCTGTACCTCGCGCAGGAACACGGCATTCGCGCCACGGTGCTCGAAGCCAACCAGGCCGCGTGGGGCTGCTCCAGCCGCAGCGGCGGGCAGGGCCAGAACGCGAGCGGGCGCCTGAAGCGCTCGCAATGGATCCAGCGCTGGGGCATGGACACCGCCAAGCAGCTCGACGCCGAGATCCGCAGCGGCTTCGAGAATTTTCGCGAGCTCACGCGCCAGATCGACTGCGACGCCTTCGACGGCGGCCACCTCTACCTGGCGCACCGGCGCGAGAAGCTGCCGGTGCTCGCGGCCGAGGCGCAGCTCATGCGCGAGAAGTTCGGCTACGCCACGCGGATGATGAGCGCCGAAGAGGTGCACGAAGGCTACTGCGACGAGCGCGAGACGGTGGGCGCGATGTTCGAGGCCGAGGGCATCGGCATCCACCCGCTGAAGTTCACCTTCGGGCTGATGCAGCGCGCCCGCGCGCTCGGCGTGACGGTGCACACCTCGAGCCCGGTGCAGGGCTGGCACACGGTGGACGGCGTGCACCATCTGCAGACACCGGCCGGCGTGGTGCGCGCGCGCCGCGTGGCGGTGTGCACCGGCGGCTACACGGGGCAGGCGCTGAGCCCGCTGCTGAAGAACCGGATCATGCCGATCCTGTCGAACTCGGTGGTCACGCGCCCGCTGACCGACGCCGAGCTGCAGGCCACCAACTTCAAGTCGCAGACCTTCCTGACCGACACGCGCACGCTGCGCTTCTATTACCGGCTGCTCAAGGGCAACCGGCTGCAGATCGGCAGCCGCAGCTCGGTGAGCGGCGCCGACGCCGAGCACCCGGTGCACCTGAAGCTGCTGACGGACGCCATTGCGCGCAAGTTCCCGCCGCTGGCGGGCATCCGCATCGACTACTCGTGGTGGGGCTGGGTCGACATGAGCCACGACATGATGCCGCGCATCACGCAGCCCGAGGCCGACAAGAAGGTCTGGTACGCGGTGGGCTACGGCGGCAACGGCGTGTCGTTCTCCACCTGGGCGGGCAAGCGGCTGGCCGAGCGCGTGGCCGGCAAGGACACGGGCAAGGACGTGTTCGAGCTGCCCATCTACGGCTCGCCGCTGCCGTTTCCCAACGTGCTGGGGCTGGTGGAGTCGCGCGCGTTCGCGCCGTTCCGGCGCGTGGGGCAGCGCATGCTCTACAAGTGGTACTGGCTGCGGGACGAGAAGTAGCGTTTTCGTGCATCGGGGAAGGCACCGCGCAAGCACCTTCCGCGGGCATTCCCCAAGGCATTCCCCGAAGTGGCGCACCACCCCGCCGCACAACGGGGCAAACCCGCCCCCTCTGGCCCTGT
The DNA here is from genome assembly GCF_900115445.1 of Variovorax sp. OK605. Classification (NCBI taxonomy): domain Bacteria; kingdom Pseudomonadati; phylum Pseudomonadota; class Betaproteobacteria; order Burkholderiales; family Comamonadaceae; genus Variovorax; species Variovorax sp. OK605. The sequence continues at coordinate 444,207 of NZ_FOWL01000007.1, read as the reverse complement.
GACTCGCGCCGCGTTGGCTCTTCGCCAGCGGGCCGCAAGCACCTATCTTCGACACCAAGGTGCCGCATGCCGATGCGCACCGAATCCCGATTGCCTGTGTCGAACTCTCCGAGGTCCTGCCATGTCGCTTCCCGTTTTCACGCGCCGCACCACCCTGCTCTCCGCCACCTTCGCGGCGGCGGGCACCCTGCTCCCGCTGCCGAGCTTCGCGGCCGACGAGCCCAAGCGCGGCGGCACGCTGGTCATCGGCAGCACGCAGACGCCGCGGCATTTGAACGGCGCGGTGCAGTCGGGCATTGCCACCGCCATGCCCTCCACGCAGGTGTTCGCCAGCCCGCTGCGCTTCGACGACAAGTGGAACCCGCAGCCCTACCTGGCGGAGTCGTGGAAGCTGGCCGACGACGCCAGGTCGCTCACGCTCAAGCTGCGCAAGGACGCGGTGTTCCATGACGGCAAGCCCGTCACCTCGGCCGACGTGGCCTTCTCGATCATGGCCATCAAGGCCAACCACCCCTTCGCCACCATGATGGGCCCGGTCGAGAAGGTGGACACGCCCGACGCGCAGACCGCCGTCATCCGCATGAGCGTGCCGCACCCGGCCATCGTGCTGGCGATGTCGCCCGCGCTGTGCCCCATTCTTCCCAAGCACATCTACGGCGACGGGCAGGACCTGAAGAACCACCCGCGCAACAGCACCGACGTGATCGGCTCCGGCCCGTTCCGTGTGACCGAGTTCAAGCCCTCGCAGCGCATCGTGCTGGAGCGCTTCGACAAGTTCTTCCTGCCCAACAAGCCCTACCTCGACAAGGTGATCTTCAACGTCACGCCCGACATGGCCAGCCTGGTGCTGGGCCTGGAGCGCGGCGACGTGCAGATGCTGCCCTTTGCCACGCTGCCCACCGACCTGAAGCGCCTGGCCAACGACCCCAAGGTGTCGCTCACGCCCAAGGGCTACGACGGCATCGGCCCGCTCAACTGGCTGGCCTTCAACACCGCGAAGAAGCCGCTGTCGGACGTGCAGGTGCGCAAGGCCATTGCCACGTCCATCGACAAGAACTTCATCACCAAGGCGCTGATGGGCGGCTTTGCCACGGTGTCCGACGGTCCGCTGGTGGCCAGCAGCCCGTTTGCCGTGACCGACCTGGTGCGCTACCCGCTGGACCTGAAGAAGGCCGGCGAGATGCTGGACGCCGCGGGCTACAAGGCCGGTGCGGGGGGTGTGGGCGGGGAGCGCTTCAAGCTCACCATCGATTACCTGCCCGGCGGCGACGACCAGCAGAAGAACGTGGCGGAGTACATCCGCGGGCAGCTCAAGAAGGTGGGCATCACCGTGGAGGTGCGCGCCTCGGCCGACTTCCCGGCCTGGGCCAAGCGCCTGGCCACGCACGACTTCGACATGTCGATGGACGCTGTGTTCAACTGGGGCGACCCGATCATCGGCGTGCACCGCACCTACCTGTCGACCAACATCAAGCCGATCGTCTGGACCAACACGCAGTCGTACGCGAACCCGAAGGTCGACGAGCTGCTCAATACCGCCGGCAGCCTGACCGACCCGACGCAGCGCAAGGCCTACTACGCCACGTTCCAGAAGATCGTGACCGACGAGCTGCCCATCGAGTTCATCAACCAGGTGCCGTACCACACCATCACCAGCAAGAAGGTGGGCAACGTGCCGACCACCATCTGGGGGCCGCTGTCGCCGCTGGACGAGGTGTACCTCAAGTAAGGCGGGCAGCTCATGGCCACGCTGCGTTATGCCGCCTCGCGACTGCTCCAGGCCCTGGGCCTGGTGCTCGCGGTGGTGGTGCTGAATTTCGTGCTCGTGCACGCCGCGCCGGGCGACCCGGTGGAAACCATTGCCGGCGCCAGCGGCGGCATGTCGCCCGAACTCATGGCGCAGCTGCGCACGCAGTACGGGCTGGACAAGTCGCTGCCGGTGCAGCTGGGCATCTACCTGGGCAAGGTGGCGCAGGGCGACCTGGGCTACTCGTACTTCTTCAACCTGCCGGTGACGAGCATGATTGCCGAGCGCGTGCCCGCCACGCTGCTGCTGGTGCTGAGCTCGGTGCTGCTGGCGTTCTTCGTGGGCACCGCGCTGGGCGTGCTGTCGTCGCGCAAGCCGAACGGCTGGCTGTCGCAGTTCATCACGGTGCTGTCGCTGGTGGGCTTCGCGGCGCCGGTGTTCTGGCTGGGGATCATGCTGGTGATCCTGCTGGCGTCGGTGTTTCCCATCCTGCCGGTGGCGGGCATGCGCGCCATCGACTCGTCCGGCACCGGCGGCCTGGCCGACATGCTCGACGTGGCGCACCACCTGGTGCTGCCCACGCTCACGCTGAGCCTGGTGTACCTGGCGCAGTACAGCCGGCTCGCGCGCTCTTCGATGCTCGACGTGCTGGGCTCGGATTTCATCCGCACCGCGCGCGCCAAGGGCCTGGCCGACCGCGTGGTGCTCTACAAGCACGCGCTGCGCAACGCGCTGCTGCCGGTGGTCACGGTGCTGGGGCTGCAGTTCGGCAACGTGCTGGCCGGCGCCATCCTGGTGGAGACGGTGTTCAACTGGCCGGGCCTCGGCCGGCTGGCCTTCGAGTCGGTGCTGCGGCGCGACTACCCGACCATCCTGGGCGTGCTGCTGTTCTCGTCGGTCGTGGTGGTGGTGATGAACCAGCTCACCGACCTGTGCTATCGCTTCATCGACCCACGGATCAAGGCCTCATGAGCAAGGTGATCACGATGCCCCCTGTTGCTGCTGCATCTTCCAAGGCCAAAGCCAGGTTGCCTACGGCACCCATGCCACCCACAGCGCGCGCCGTGCGCGTCGAGCACCCCGGCATGGAGGCGATGCGCATGTTCCTGCGCAACCCCGCCGCCATCGCCGGCATGGTGATGCTGCTGGCGGTGCTGCTGGTGGCCATTGCCGGGCCCTGGCTCTACCCGGCCGACCCGTTCGAGATCAAGGCCGCGCCGCTCACCCCGCCCTTCAGCGAGGACGCCTGGCTCGGCAGCGACTACCTGGGCCGCGACGTGCTCACCGCGCTGATCTACGGCGGGCGCGCCACGCTGCTGGTGGGCGCGGTGGCCGCGCTGCTGTCGGTGGTGATCGGCATCACGCTCGGGGCCTTCGCGGGCTACTACGGCGGCAAGGTCGATGCGGCGCTGATGAAGCTCACCGAGTTCTTCCAGGTGCTGCCCGCGCTGCTGTTCGCGATGGTGGTGGTGACGCTGTTCTCGCCCACGCTGGTGACGGTGACGCTGGCCATCGGCATCGTGAGCTGGACCGGCACCGCGCGGCTCACGCGCGCCGAGTTCATGAAGTACCGCGGACTGGAGTTCGTGCGCGCCGAGCGGGCCATCGGCGCGCGCGACGCCCGCATCATCTGGAAGGTGATCCTGCCGAACGCGCTGCCGCCGCTGGTGGTGTCGGCCACGCTGGCCATCGGCGCGGCCATCCTGTTCGAGGCCGGCCTGTCGTTCCTCGGGCTGGGCGACCCGAACCAGATGAGCTGGGGCCTGATGATCGGTTCGAGCCGGCAGTATGTGCTGTCGTGCTGGTGGGCCGTGGCCTTTCCGGGCGTGGCCATCTTCATCACCGTGCTGGCCGTCAGCCTCATCGGCGACGGGCTGAACGATGCCCTCAACCCCAAGCTGAGGGAACGCTGATGGCCGCGACCCATGCAACCAACGAAGCGCTTCTGCGCGTGCAGGACCTGCACGTCGAGTTCAAGACCCGCCGCGGCCAGGCGCTGGTGCTCAACGGCGTCGACTTCGAGATCCGCGCCGGCGAAACGCTGTGCGTGGTCGGCGAGTCGGGCTGCGGCAAGAGCATGACGGCGCTGGCGCTGCTGCGGCTGATTCCGTCGCCGCCGGGGCGCATTCGCGACGGCCGCGTGCTGTTCCAGGGCGAAGACCTGGTGCAGGCCACCGACGCGCGCATGCGCGAGGTGCGCGGCAACCGCATCTCGATGATCTTCCAGGAGCCGATGACCTCGCTGAACCCGGTGTTCACGGTGGGCGACCAGATCGGCGAATCGCTGCAGCTGCATGCCGGCATGAACGCGCACGCGGCGCGCCAGCGCGCCATCGAGATGCTGCGGCAGGTGGGCATTCCGGCGCCCGAGCGGCGCGTGGACGAGTACCCGCACCAGCTCTCCGGCGGCATGCGCCAGCGCGTGATGATCGCCATGGCGCTGGCCTGCCGGCCCGACATATTGATTGCCGACGAGCCCACCACCGCGCTCGACGTGACGGTGCAGGCGCAGATCTTCGACCTGCTGCGCGACCTGCAGCGCGAGAAGGGCACGGCCATCATGCTCATCACGCACGACATGGGCGCGGTGGCCGAGATGGCCGACCGCGTGATGGTGATGTACGCGGGCCGCGTGATCGAGCAAGGCACCACCGAGCAGGTGCTGTCCGAGCCGGGCCACCCGTACACGCGCGGGCTGATCGACTGCCTGCCCGAACTCGGCAGCAGCGCGGCCTGGGACGGCGACGCGCGCGAAGACCTGGCGGAAATTGCCGGCGTGGTGCCTTCCATCTGGGAGCTGGGCACGGGCTGCGCCTTTCGCGAGCGCTGCCCGCGCGCCATGGCGCGCTGCGCCGAAGAGGTGCCGCCGATGTTCGCGGTGCACGGCCAGGTGGCGCCCGGCCTGCCGCACGGCGCGGCCTGCTGGCTGCATGCCGAGGCGCTGGACGCGCACGGCCAACGCCAAAAGGAGGCCGCATGACGTTCATCGGCAAGACCGACACGCTGCTGGCGGTCGACGACCTGAAGGTGCACTTTCCGCGCGGCAGGGCCGGCTGGGGCCGCACGCCCGAGGTGGTGAAGGCGGTGGACGGCGTCTCGTTCGAGGTGCGCCGCGGCAGCACGCTGGCGGTGGTCGGCGAATCAGGCTCGGGCAAGACCACCACCGCGCTGGCGGTGATGCGGCTCGCGCCCGTGACCTCGGGGCGCATGCGGCTGGGCGACACCGACCTGGGCGCGCTGCAGGGCGAGGCCTTGCGCCAGGCGCGCACGCGCATGCAGATCATCTTCCAGGACCCGTTCTCCTCGCTGAACCCGCGCGAGCGCGCGGGCGCCGCCGTGCGCGCGCCGCTGGACCTGATGCGCGTGGGAACGCCGGACGAGCGCACGCGCCGCGTGGCCGAGCTGTTCGAGGCGGTGGGCCTGCGGCCCGAGCAGCAGCACCTGTTTCCGCACCAGTTCTCGGGCGGGCAGCGCCAGCGCATCAACATCGCGCGGGCGCTGGCCACCAACCCCGAGCTGGTGGTGTGCGACGAGCCGGTGTCGGCACTGGACATTGCCATTCGCGCGCAGATACTGAACCTGCTGGCCCGGCTGCAGCGCGAGCTGGGGCTGACCTACCTGTTCATCTCGCACGACATGGCGGTGGTGGAACACATCTGCGACGACATCGCGGTGATGTACCTCGGCCAGATCGTGGAGCGCGCGCCGCGGCGCAGCTTCTTCGCGCGGCCGCTGCATCCGTACAGCGTGGCGCTGATGTCGGCCGTGCCCACCGTGAGCGGCGGACGCAGGCGCGCGGCGAACCGCATCAAGCTCAGCGGCGACCCGCCGAGCCCCATCGACCCGCCCAAGGGCTGCCGCTTTGCCGGCCGCTGCCCGGTGGCGGAGCCGGCCTGCGCGGCCGAGCTGCCGCCGCTGCGCGAGGTCGCGCCCGATCACTGGGTACGCTGCAGGCGCGTCGAGCTTGTCGACGGCCTGCCGCGCCCGCCTCTTTCGATTCCAGAGTCGCCATGAGCCCAAACAAGACCCCAACCAACACCAACACCGCCGCGAGCACCACGGTCTACACCGCCCGCAAGATCATCACCATGAACCCCATGCAGCCGCACGCCACCCACGTGGCGGTGCGCGACGGCCGCGTGCTGGCCGTCGGTTCGCTGGCGGACATGCAGGCCTGGGGCCAGTTCACGCTGGACGAGCGCTTTGCCGCCAAGGTGCTGATGCCCGGGTTGGTCGAAGGCCACTGCCACCTGAAGGAAGGCAGCATGTGGGACTGGACATACCTCGGCTGGTTCGACCGCCGCGACCCCGCGGGCAAGGTGTGGAGCGGCCTGCGCTCGATGGACGAGGTGGTGTCGCGCCTGAGCGACGTGGCCGCGCAGATGATGGCCGACGGCGTGCCCGACACCGTGCCGCTCATCGCCTGGGGCTTCGACCCGATCTACTTCGGCGGCGAGCGCATGACGGTTCGGCACGTCGACCGCGCGAGCGCCACGCGGCCCATCGTCATCGGCCATGCCAACGGGCACCTGATGAACGTGAACAGCGCGATGCTGAGCATTGCGCAGATCACGCGCGACAACGAGGTGGAGGGCGTGGTCAAGTTCGCCGAGGGCGCTGCGAGCGAAGGCGAGCCCACCGGCGAACTGCAGGAACCGGCCGCCATGTTCCTGGTGCTGCGCAAGATCGGCAACGCCGGCCTGCTGGCGCCGATGACCGAGGCGGGCGTGCGCTCGTTCGCCAAGCTGGCCTGCCTGCAGGGCGTGACCACGGCGACCGACCTCGTCAACAAGCTCACGCCCGAGGACTGCGGCGTGCTCGAGAAGACGACGGCCGACGACGCTTTCGGCGTGCGCATCCTCCCCGCGTTCCAGGCCTTCCACGGCACGCACGGTGCGGCGCAGGGTGCCGAGCACGTGAAGGCGCTGATGCCGCGCAACACCGACCGCCTGCGCTACGGGCTGGTGAAGATGATGCTCGACGGCTCCATCCAGGGCTTCTCGGCGCGGCTGCGCTGGCCGGGGCATTTCAACGGCGCGCCCAACGGCATCTGGGTGACCGCGCCCGCGCAGTACGAGACCGACTTCGAGACCTACCACCGCGCGGGCCTCACCATCCATACGCACACCAACGGCGACGAGGCCAGCGAGGTGGCCATCGACGCCATCGAGCGCGTGCTCACGCGCGCGCCGCGGCCCGACCACCGCCACACGCTGCAGCACGGCCAGATGATCGACGCGCCGCTGTTCCGCCGCATGGCCCAGCTGGGCCTGTGCGCCAACCTTTTCGCCAACCACATCTGGTACTGGGGCGACCAGCATTACGAAATGACCATGGGCCCCGACCGCGCCAACCGGCTCGACGCCTGCGGCAGCGCGCTGGCCGCGGGCGTGCCGCTGGCCATTCACTCCGACGCGCCCGTCACGCCGCTGGGCCCGCTGTTCACGGCCTGGTGCGCGGTGAACCGCGTGACGCCCAAGGGCCGGCTGCTGGGCGAGGCCGAGCGCATCACCGTGGCGCAGGCGCTGCGCGCCATCACGCTGGGCGCGGCCTGGACGCTGAAGCTCGACGGCGAGGTCGGCAGCATCGAGTGCGGCAAGCGCGCCGACTTCTGCGTGCTGGAAGACGACCCGCTCGAGATGGACCCGATGGCGCTGAAGGACGCGCGCGTGTGGGGCACCGTGCTGTCGGGCCGCGTGTTCGAGGCGCAGCGGGGACAGACCGCGTGACCCTGAAGAAGCGCCTGCCGCTCACCGTGATCGGCGGCTTCCTGGGCGCGGGCAAGACCACGCTGCTCAACCGCTGGCTGCGCGAGGCCAACGGCCTGCGCATGGCGGTGCTGGTGAACGACTTCGGCGCGCTCAACATCGACGCCGAGCTGATCGCCGCCACGCACGGCGACACCACCGCGCTGACCAACGGCTGCGTGTGCTGCCAGATCGGCGACGACCTGGGACGCGCGCTGGTGGAGGTGATCGACGCGAAGACGCCGTTCGACGCGGTGGTGATCGAAGCCAGCGGCGTGTCGGACCCGTGGCGCATTGCGCAGATCGGCATGGCGGCGCCGGAGCTGAGCCTGGAAGGCGTGATCGTGCTGGTGGATGCGAGCGCGGTGGCGCAGCAGGCGAAAGACCCGCTGCTGGCCGACACGCTGGTGCGGCAGCTGAAGTCGGCCGACCTGGTGGTGGTGAACAAGGCAGACCTGGCGACGGCCGATGCGCTGGCCGGGGCGTTGGCATGGGTCGAGGCGACGGCGCCCGGCACGCCATGCATCGAGACCACCGAATCGGCGGTGCCGCTGGCGTTGCTGTCGGGCGTGCCGCATGCGGATGCCGCGCCGCACGTGTGCGGACCTGGCTGCCACGATCACCATGGCCACCATGGCCATGCTGCGCCCGACCACGGCGCGCTGTTCGAGACATGGAGCGCGCAGCCCGATGCCGTCATTCCCGCGGCCACCTTGCGCGCCTGGCTGCGCGAAGTGCCACCGGGCGTGCTGCGGCTCAAGGGCCTGTTGCGCACCGGCGAAAGCGATTGGTCGGAGGTGCAGTTCGCGGGCCGCCACGGCAGCCTGCGCAAGGCATCGGCGCCGGCGGGCGATGCGCGTGCCGGCGTGGTCGCCATCGGCCTGCGCGGCCGGTTGCCCGACGCTGCACTCAAGGATTTCTTCGTGCCCTGATCTCGAGGCGGCCCGAGTCATGTTGCAATCGCGCGTTTTCCCTTCAACGCGCAGGCTGCAGACGCATGACGACTTCCACACTCCTGATCCGCCCACCGGTGGCGGACGACTTCGCGGCATGGAAGCCGCTTTGGGACGGCTACAACGCCTTCTACGGCCGCGAGGGCCCGACCGCCCTGCCCGGCGAGATCACGCAGGCCACGTGGCAGCGCTTCTTCGATGCCTACGAACCGATGCACGCGCTGGTTGCCGAGCGCGACGGGCAACTGGTCGGCCTGACCCACTACCTGTACCACCGCAGCACCACGCGCATCGAGCCCACGTGCTACCTGCAGGACCTGTTCACGCTGCCGTCGGAGCGCGGGCGCGGCGTGGGGCGGCAGCTGATCGAAGGCGTCTATGAGCGCGTGAAGCAGGCCGGCGGCCACCGCGTGTACTGGCAGACGCAGGTGACCAACACGGCCGGGCGCGCGCTGTACGACAAGGTGGCGACGCACGACGGCTTCATCGTGTACGGCACGCTGGTCTGAATCAACGCGCGGACCTGAAGCGCGCGTGCACGACGAGCGCTCCGAAGACGATGCCCGCCGCCAGGCTGGTGTGCCCGCTGAAGCTCACGAGACCGAGGCTCCAGCCCTGGCCGCGCACCGCGCAGGCCAGCGCCGCGCTCGCGGCCGGCGACTACGAGGCAGACGAGCAGCAGCAGTGGGAGGCGGTGTACGTGTTCGGCACCGCCCAGGGCGTGGGGCGTCGGAGCGTGCGCGGCGGCACCGCTGGCGCCGTGCCGGCAGCGCCCAGAGCGCCTTTCAATCGAAAGAGTGCCTCATGAGGTCATCACCCATCATTCCCTGGCTGGGAGGCAAGCGCCGCCTGGCTGACCTGCTGCTTGGCCGCTTCCCGCCGCATTCGTGCTACGTGAAGGTGTTCGCCGGGGGCGCTGCCCGGTACTTCCTTCGGCACCCCGCCGAGGTCGAAGTGATCAACGACGTCACGGCGGCCTGGTCAACCTGTACCGGGTCGTGAAGCACCACGTGGAGGAGTTCGTTCGGCAGTTCAAATACGCGCTGTCGAGCCGGCAGATCTTCAAGTGGACCCAGGCCACCCCGCCCGAGGTGCTGACGGACGTGCAGCGCGCGGCGCGCTTCTTCTACCTGCAGCAGCAGGCCTTCGGCGGCCGAGTCCAGGGCCAGACCTGGGCACGGCCACCACGGCACCGGCCATCAACCTGCTGCGCATCGAGGAGAACCTCAGCGCGGCCCATCTGCGCCTGGCCAGCGCCTACATCGAGCAGCTCGACTGGGCCTGGGCCACCACCTGCATCGACCGCTATCGAGTGGTGCCATCGCTTAGAAAATGCGATTCAGCACCTGCGCAACGGCGGAGTAACCGGCAGGCTTCCAAAGCCGTACTCCCGTCGCACCGTCCCTGAGTTTCTAGTTGATCTTCGAAGGCTGGGCCAAGGTGTCGACCAGGATTTTCGGGTGCGGGTGAATCGGCCGCCGTGAGTTGTCCGAACGAAAACACAGCCAGCCGTCAGCCATCGCAGGCCCACTTTGAGCAGCGGTGCAAATGGCGTAATTCCATTTCGAGCTGTGCAACGAAGGGCAACCCGATTTATCACATGCACAGAGCCGGACTTGTCGCGGCGCGCTTCAGGAACGACCAGGAAAGCGGCCCGGCGCCGGCCCTCAGTACCGGATCTTCACGCCGGCCTTCACGCCGTTGTTGTTCTTGCCGTCCGACGACACGCCACCCATGAACGACACGTTGCCGCCCGTGCTGGCGCCCAGCGAATACGTGGGCCGCTGCAGGGAGGTGTCGGTACCGATGTAGCCGCCGCTGCCGTCCTTGCGCTCGACACCGACGATCCCACCCGTGGTGTAGGCCGAGTCTTCCGTGGAGTTGACGTTGGGGGCGACGTAGTACGTGCCCTTCTCGTTGGTTTCCACCGGCACCTTCACCGGTTCCGCATGCACGAGGGGTGCGAAGGCGCAGGCCGCGCCCCACCCCAGCGTCGTCAAGACAATCAATTTACGCATTGCACCCATGCTTGGGGAAGCCACGGCCGGCCCACGTAGGACGAAAGGAGATTCCCGGCGTGAACTGCAACTGCAAATGTCAAAGACTATGCTTTGACAAATTCCAGCAAAGGACAGACCCATGAGCACGCCCACCGCGCCCGGCCCCTCCCCCGACGCCCTCGAACGCCTGCTGGCCGCGGGCCGCGACGGCGCGCTGCTGCGCATGAGCCTCGCGCTGGCCCATCACCGCCGGGACGATCCGCAGACCGCCCTGTTGCATCTTGCAAAGGCCCTGGCCTTCGATGCGGACTTCACCGCGGCGCACCGGCTGCAGGGGTTGATCTCGCTGGAGCTCGGCGACAAGGCCCAGGCCGAGGCCGCGTTCGCCAAGGGCCTGGAGGTGGCGCAGCGGCGCGGCGAGATGCAGCTGGTGAAAGAGCTCACGGTGCGGCTGCGGCGCCTGCGACCCGCCGCGCCGCCCGCGCCGCCCGCGCATTGAGCCCGACAGCCGACCGCGGCCCACCACAGCCGATGGCGTTCAGCCCTGCACCGTCGCCATGTCGATCACGAACCGGTACTTCACGTCGCTCTTGAGCATGCGTTCGTAGGCTTCGTTGATCTTCGGCATGGCAATGGTCTCGATGTCCGAGACGATGCCGTGCGCAGCGCAGAAGTCGAGCATCTCCTGCGTCTCGGCGATGCCGCCGATCATCGAGCCCGCGATGCGGCGGCGCTTGGTGATCAGGCCGAACACGCCGGGCGACGGGTGCGGCGTGCCCGGTGCACCGACCAGCACCAGCGTGCCGTCGAGTTTGAGCAGCTGCACGAACGGGTCGAGGTTGTGCGACACCGCCACCGTGTTGATGATCAGGTCGAAGCTGTTGCGGTGCACGGCCATCTCGCTCTCGTTGCGCGACACCACCACCTCCTTGGCGCCGAGCCGCCTGGCGTCTTCGCTCTTGCCGGGCGAGGTGGTGAACAGCACCACGTGCGCGCCCATGGCCGCGGCAATCTTCACGCCCATGTGGCCGAGCCCGCCCAGGCCGACCACGCCCACCTTCATGCCCGGCCCGGCCTTCCACTGCCGCAGCGGCGAATAGGTGGTGATGCCCGCGCACAGCAGCGGCGCCACGGCGGCCAGCTGCTTCTCGTCGTGCGAGATCTTCAGCACGAACTTCTCGAACACCACGATGTGGTCCGAGTAGCCGCCGAGCGTGTTGACGCGCGACACCTGTTCCTGGCTGTCGTAGGTGCCGGTCATGCCGTTGTCGCAGTACTGCTCCAGGCCGTCCTTGCAAGGCTGGCAGTGCTGGCAGCTGTCGACCATGCAGCCGACGCCCACGAGGTCGCCGACCTTGAACTTCGACACCTCGCTGCCCACCGCGTGCACCCGCCCCACGATCTCGTGGCCCGGCACGCAGGGGTAGGCCGCCGGCCCCCATTCGCTGCGCGCGGTGTGCAGGTCGGAGTGGCAGACGCCGCAGTAGAGGATGTCGATCGCCACGTCGCGCGCGGCGGGCGCGCGGCGCTCGAAGGTGAAGGGCGCGAGCGGCGTGGTGGCGGACTGGGCCGCGTAGGCGTGGGCTGTGGTCATGGTGGTGGTGCGGTGAGATGGATGACGGGGGTGCCGTGAAAGGCTGGTGATGGTCGCAAGGTCAGCCGGCCACCCGGCCTTCGACCGGATAGCCGGGGTCGGAGTAGCCGGGCGTGGAGGCATGCCCCGGCGCCACCAGGCTATCGACGAGCGTCTCGTCGTCCGGACCCAGTTCCAGCCGAAGCGCATCGGCGTAACTGTCCCATTGCGCCTCGGTGCGCGGCCCCGCGATGGTGGCGCTGACAAGGCGGTTCTTCAGCACCCATGCCAGCGCAAACGCGATCGAGGTGGTGCCGCGCGCAGCGGCGTGCGCGGCAATGGCCTGCGCGATCTTCAGCGATTCGGGCCGCCACTCGGTCTGCTGCATGCGCTTGTCCCCACGCCCGGCACGGCTGTCGGCCGGCGGCGGTGCGTCCACCGCGTATTTGCCGCTGAGCACGCCGCGCGCCAGCGGGCTGTAAGACACCACGCCCAGGCCGTAGTGCGCCGCCGCGGGCAACTGCTCGACCTCGGCCGTGCGGTCGACGATGTTGTAGAGCGGCTCGCTGGCCACCGGGCGGTCGATGCCGAGCTGGTCGGCAAGGCGCGCGATCTCGGCGATGCGCCAGCCGCGGAAGTTCGACACGCCGAAGTAGCGCAGCTTGCCCTGGCGCACCAGATCGCCGATGGCGCGCACGCCTTCTTCGAGCGGCACGTCGGCCAGCGCCCGGTGGAAGTAAAGGATGTCGATGTAGTCGGTCTTCAGCCGGCGCAGGCTCGCTTCGACGGACTGCACGATCCACTTGCGCGACTGGCCCTGTGCGTTCGGCCCCGCGTCCGCCGCCGCCGGAAAGCCGAACTTCGTGGCCACCACCCAGCTGTCGCGCCGCGCAGCGATGGCGCGCCCGACGATTTCCTCGGAGCGGCCCGCGTGATAGACGTCGGCCGTGTCGATGAAGTTGATGCCCTGCGCGAATGCCTTGTCGATGATGCGCGCCGAGGTGGCCTCGTCGGTCTCGCCGCCGAACATCATCGCGCCCAGGCACAGCGGCGACACCTTGAGGCCGCTGCGGCCAAGTCTTCGGTAGTCCATGGTGGGTTCCTTGTGTATTGCGTGTGTTGCGTGTGTTGCGTGTGTTGTGCGTTTCGCGCGCGTCGCGCGCATTCCGCTTGCTGGGCAGGATTCTCGGCACAGACTGCTTGCGCGACTAGACACTTGAATGCGCATTCGCTCATGAGCACAATTCATGAATGGCAAGAGAGAACATCAACGACATCCTGGCTTTCCTCGCGGTGGCGCGCGAGCGCAGCTTCACACGCGCCGCCGCGAAGCTCGGCGTGTCCCAATCGGCGCTGAGCCACACCGTGCGCGGCCTGGAGGCCCGCATGGGCCTGCGCCTGCTCACGCGCACCACCCGCAGCGTGTCGCCCACCGACGCCGGCGAGCGGCTGCTGAACACCGTGGGGCCGCGCTGGGACGAGATCGAGGCGGAGCTGTCGGCGCTGGCCGAGCTGCGCGACAAGCCCGCGGGCACCATCCGCATCACCACCACCGACTACGCGGCCGACATGATCCTGTGGCCCAAGCTCTCTCGCGTGCTGCCCGGCTACCCCGACCTGAAGATCGAGATGATCGTGGACTACGGGCTTGCCGACATCGTGGCGGACCGCTACGACATCGGCGTGCGCTTCGGCGACCAGGTGGCCAAGGACATGATCGCGGTGCGCATCGGGCCCGACGTGACCATGGTGATCGTGGGCTCGCCCGGCTACCTGGCCCGCCAGGCGCCGCCGAAGAAACCGCAGGACCTGCTCGCGCACAACTGCATCACCCTGCGCCTGCCCACGCGCGGCGGGCTGTACGCATGGGAACTCAAGAAGGGCAAGCGTGAACTGCAGGTGCGCGTCGACGGCCAGCTGACCTGCAACGGCGTCTACCAGATGATCACCGCGGCCGTGTCTGGCGCGGGCCTGGCCTTCGTGCCCGAGGAGCTGGCGCGGGAGCACATGGCCGCCGGCCGCCTCCAGCGCGTGCTCGCGGACTGGTGCCCCACCTTCCCGGGGCTGCACATCTTCTACGCGAGCCGGCGCGAGTCTTCGCGCGCGATGGCGGTGGTGGTCGACGCGCTGCGGTACCGGCCCTGAGCGGTTGTGAAGGCAGGCAGGTGCGCAGGTAGGCGCGTGTCGCGAGACTCATGAGCCCGGCTCATGAGCTTTTGCGGTTCCAGATGGCTAGTGCGGGCAAGGGCCCGTCGGTAGATTCGTCGGCAACAGATCCGAAAGCCGACACCCATGAAACTGCGCACTGCCCTCCCCCTCACCCTTGCTCTTTGCGGCGCGCTGTTCGCGCCGCTCTGCGAAGCGAACGACGGCATGACGGTCAGCCGCGGCGGAACGCAGGCGTCGGCCAAGGGGCCGGCGCAGAACTTCACGGGCGCCGTGCGCGTCGATCCGCTCTTCGCGCCCCGCGAGCCTTCGCGCGTGTCCGGCGCCTACGTGACCTTCGAACCCGGCGCGCGTTCGGCATGGCACACGCACCCGCTGGGCCAGACGCTGGTGGTGACCGCGGGCACCGGCTGGGTCCAGCAGGAAGGCGGCGCGCGGCAGGAGATCCGGCCCGGCGACGTGGTCTGGACGCCGCCCGGCGTGAGGCACTGGCACGGCGCCACGGCCACCACCGGCATGACGCACATGGCCATCCAGGAATCGCTTGCCGGCAGGAACGTCGAGTGGATGGAGAAGGTCGGCGACGGGTCGTACGGCCGATGAAGGAACCGAAGAAATGAAGCTCTTCTCCACCGCCCTCGCCTCGCTGTCGCTCATGGCCACGTCGGTGGTGCAGGCCGACCGTGCCTCCAGCCTGCCGCGCGTGTCGCCCGCGCTCGAGCGCTACGCGCAGGACACCGTGCTCGGCGAACTCTGGAAGCGCCCGGGCCTGTCGCCGCGAGACCGCGGCATCGTCACCGTGGCGGCGCTCGTGGCGCGCAACCAGACGACCGAAATGGCGATGTACTTCCAGCGCGCGCTGGACAACGGCGTCACGCCGGCGGAGCTCTCCGAGATCATCACGCACCTCGCGTTCTATGCGGGCTGGGGCAACGCCATGGGCGCGGTGGCCGTTGCCGCTGACGTGTACGCCGCGCGCAAGATCGGCGCGGACCAGTTGCCGCCCGCGCGCCCCGAGCTGCTGCCGCTCGACGAAGCCGCCGAGGCGCAGCGCGCGGCCCGCGTCGAACAGGACGCGGGGCCCGTGTCTGCGGGCGTGGTGCAGTACACCGGCGACCTGCTCTTCAAGGACCTGTGGCTGCGCCCCGCGCTCGCGCCGCGAGACCGCAGCCTGGTCACGGTGACCGCGCTGATCGCCGCAGGCCAGGTCGCGCAGATTCCCTATCACCTGAACCGCGCGATGGACAGCGGACTGACGCGCGCCGAAGTGTCGGAAACGCTCACGCAACTGGCCTTCCATGTCGGCTGGCCGAACGTCTTCACGGCGATCCCCGTGGTCAAGGCTGTGCTGGAGAAACGCCCCGCCTGAGAACTTGCGTACTCAACAGTTTCCCTTGGCTGGCAGGTTCTCGCGGCGCGCCCTACGATGCAGCATCGGCAGCTGCATTTCGGCAGCGCCGACGACCACGTCAAACCAGCCAGGAGAACTGCCCCATGCCATCAACCGAAGTCGTCATGCCGGAGCAGTTGCTGAATGCGCTCGATGTCCAGAGCCACATGCCGATCGCCCGGATCGGCGAAGCACTGACCTCGCTCGGCATGGTCACCGACGAGCAGTTGCGCGCGGGCCTGGCCCAGCAACAGCGCCAGCCCGGCGTGCCGCTGGGCGAGACGCTGGTGCGAATGGGTGTCGTCACCCAGGGCCAGCTGCAGACCGCGCTGGTGCGCAAGATGGGCTACCCGCTGGTGAACCTGCACCTGTTCCCCGCTGCCGCCGAAGCGTTGCGCAAGATCAGCCACGGCGTGGCGCGGCGGCTGCAGGTCATGCCGCTGATGCTGCATGAAGGCCGGCTCATCGTCGCGCTGGACGACCCGACGAGCCGGCATTCGGCGCTCGACGAAGTGGAATTCATCGCGCAGATGAAGGTCGTGCCGGTGGTCGGGCAATGCCTCGACCTGGACAACGTGCTGAACGCGGCCTACGAGAAGATCGGCGAGCCGGCTGTCGGCGCCGCGGGCGTCTTCGCCGCCAACCTCGATCCGAGCCGGCCGCTGGAGTTCGACATGGCCGGCACCACCGAGCTGCTGCAGACCCTCGAGCGCGAGGGCCCCGCGTCGGCACCGCCCGCCGAGGCGCCGATCGAGCAGTCGGACAACTCGCTCGTGCGCATGATCAACAGCATGATCCTGGAGGCGCACCGCGAGGGCGCGTCCGACATCCACATCGAGAGCTATCCCGGCCAGGAGAAGACCCGCATCCGCTTTCGGCGCGACGGCCTGCTCTACACCTACCTGGAGCTGCCGCCGAGCTACCGCAACGCGATCGTCGCGCGCGTGAAGATCATGTGCGACCTGGACATCAGCGAGAAGCGCAACCCGCAGGACGGCAAGATCAACTTCGCCAAGTACTCGCCGCAGCACCGCATCGAGTTGCGCGTGGCCACCATTCCGACCAACAACGGCCTCGAGGACGTGGTGATGCGGATCCTGGCGTCGGCCAAGCCGATTCCGATGCGCGACCTGGGCCTGTCGCCCAACAACCTCGCGCAGCTGACCCGGGCCGTGGAGCGCCCCTACGGCATGGTGCTGTGCGTCGGCCCCACGGGCTCGGGCAAGACCACCACGCTGCACTCGGCGCTGATGCACATCAACACGCCCGAGCGCAAGATCTGGACCGCCGAGGACCCGGTCGAAATCACGCAGACCGGGCTGCGCCAGGTGCAGATCAACCCGCGCATCGACTGGACCTTCGCCAAGGCGCTGCGCGCCTTCGTGCGCGCCGACCCCGACGTGATCATGGTGGGTGAAATCCGCGACGGCGAAACGGCCAAGACCGCGGTCGAAGCCTCGCTGACCGGTCACCTGGTGCTCTCGACCCTGCACACCAACAGCGCGCCCGAGACCGTGACGCGCCTGCTCGACATGGGCATGGACCCGTTCAACTTCGCCGACTCGCTGCTGGCCGTGCTCGCGCAGCGGCTGGTGCGCCGGCTGTGCAGCAGCTGCACCACCAGCCGCCCCGCGAGCGCCGAGATGGTCGAGGAACTGCTGGACGACTACATGCATTCGTTCGGCGCGCAGCCCGACGCCGCAAGCCCCATCCCGCAGCGCCAGGCCGTGCGCAGCGACTGGCTGCAGCGCTACGGCCGCGACGGCCACCTGCACCACTACACCAGCACCGGCTGCAAGCAGTGCAAGAACACGGGCTTCAAGGGCCGCGTGGGCATCCACGAGCTCATGACCATGTCGAAGACGCTGCGCCGCCTGGTGCAGACCGGCGCCCGCGCGGAAGAGCTGCAGGCCGCGGCGCTGCAGGAAGGCATGCGCACCCTGAGGCAGGACGGCATCGAGAAGGTACTGGCCGGCAAGACGACCATCGAGGAAGTGCGCGCGACCAGCAACGTGTAAGGCAGCGCGGCAAGGAAGCGAGGGAGCTCGGCCACGGCGCCCGTGCGGCGCAACGAGCGGCGGGCGCTGCTGCGCCGGAAAAGCGCCGTGGAGTGCCGGGGAGTGCCGGGGAGTGCCGGGGAGTGCCGGGGAGTGCCGGGGAGTGCCGGAGAAGTCGCGCCGATGTCAACATTAGTGCAAACACCATGGTCGACAAAACACTTGTCGCACACCATCTGGACGCGTCATCGCACGCCGGACCCGACATCCGGATGGCACGTAATTTGCACAGGGCCCGCCATGACTGCCACTTCGCCTCGCCTGCCCGCCAAAGCCACCAAGGTCACCCGCATCGACCGCGACAACGACAGCACGGTGCAGTCGCTCACGCGCGCCATGCAACTGCTGGAGCTCCTGGCCGAGGACGACGAGGGCTTCAGGCTCGTCGACATCGCGGCGCACAGCGGACTGTCCTCCTCGACGGCGCACCGGCTGCTCACGACGCTCGAGCAGCGGCGTTTCGTGCAGTTCGACCGCGAGACGAGCCTCTGGTATGTCGGCGTGCGCTGCTTTTCCGTCGGTGCCGCGTTCGGGCGCCGGCGACGCATCGCCCACCTGGCCCTGCCGGTGATGCGCAGGCTGCGCGACAGCACCGGCGAGAGCATCAACCTCGGCATCGCCGACCTCGGCGACATCGTGTTCGTCACGCAGGTCGAGAGCCGCGAGCTGATGCGCGCGATCGGCAAGCCGGGGTTTCGCGCGCCGCTGCACGGCACTGCGATGGGGCAGGCGATCCTGGCCGCGATGCCCGAGGACGACGTGCTGCAGTACCTGCGCACCTACGGCCTGCCGAAGCTCACCCACAACACCATCGCGCGCGCCTCGCGGCTGCATGAAACGCTGGGCGAGGTGCGCCGCGCGGGCCATGCGATCGACGACGAGCAGAACGCGGTCGGCCTGCGCTGCATCGCGGCCGCCGTTCGCGACGAGCACGGCCAACCCTTCGGCGCGATCTCGCTGGTCGGGCCGACGCAGCGCATCAAGAGCGCCGACTTCCCGCAGCTCGGCGCCACCGTGCGCGCCGCGGCCGACGAGATCACCGCCGCCTACGGCGGGCGCGCCCGCTAAGGCCTGCGTCTTCCGCTGGCGCGGCGCGCCAAGTACTTGATTTCCAAGCTCTTTTTCCGGCTGTCCCACGCAGCGGGATAGTCCGCTGCGCGCCGCCGCCGCGGGATTCAATGGCACATCTTTCTTTCGATGCCGCCCCGTTCCCTCACCTTCCTTGCTGGAGTCTTCATGCCGTTTCACCTTCGCCTCAAGTCATTCGCCACAGTTGCCCTGGCCGTGGTGCTCGCGTTGCCCGCGGCCCACGCACAGGACCGCACCCGGATGAAAGCCATCGGCCAGCCGCTGGCCACCGGGCTGATCCAGAAGAACAAGGAGCAACCCTTCTTCGAGAACTTCGCGGCCCGCACCGGGCTGCCGATCGACGTCGACTACAAGCCCATCGACACGCTGGGCATCAAGGACACCGAGCAACTGCGCGTCATGAAGGCGGGCCTGTTCGACATCGTCTCGCTGCGCGTGTCGCAGAACTCGCGCGACGAGCCCACCATCCTGGGCCTGGACCTGGTGGGCGCGGCGCCCGACTACGCCACGGGCCGCAAGGTGGCCAAGGCCTACTTCGACACGGCGGACACGCGGCTGCAGGCGCAGTTCGGCGTGAAGCTGCTGGCCGTGTGGCCCTTCGGCCCGCAGATCCTGTTCTGCAAGAAGCCGATCGCCAAGCTGGCCGACATCAAGGGCCTGAAGGTCCGCGTGTACGACCAGAACCTGGCCAAGTTCATCGAGATGGTGGGCGGCACGCCCGTGCCGGTGTCGTTCGCCGACACGCACCAGTCGCTCTCGCTGGGCGTGGTCGACTGCGCGATCACCGGGCCGAGCTCGGCCAACTCCGCGGGCTGGCCGGAAGTGACGACGCACCAGATGGCCATCGGCTTCCAGATGGCCCTGAACGGCTACGGCATGACGATGAAGGCCTGGAACGCGCTGGCACCCGACGCCAAAGCCAAGCTGCTGAAGGCCTTCGACACGCTGAGCGACGACATGTGGAAGTACTCCGAAGAGATCTTCCAGGACGCGCTGAACTGCAATGCCGGCAAGGACCCGTGCACGACCGGCAAGAAGTTCAACCTCGTCAACGTGGCCGTCACGCCGGCCGACGTCGAACTGCTGCGCGGCGCGGTGAACAAGGTGTCGCTGCCGGTGTGGGCGGAGGTCTGCAACAAGTCCAACCCGAGCTGCCTGAAGAACTGGCAGGCGACGGTGGCGCCGGTACTGGGCCTGCAATGAACAGCGGCACCATGACCCGCGACCGGCAGCCCCTCGCGCCGCCCGGCGCCACGGCGTCCCCCTCTGCGCGCGCCGGCTTCAGGGCGCGCCTGGAGACCGTGCTGGCCACGGCGTTCGGCGCGATCTTCCTGGGCCTGGCGGCCGTCGTCGCCATCGAGACGATCTCGCGCAAGCTGTTCAACGTCTCGCTGCAGGGCGCCGACGAACTGGGCGGCTACGCGCTCGCGGTCGGCTCGACGCTCGCCTTCAGCCTGGCGCTGCTGGGGCGCAACCACATCCGCGTGGACGTGTTCCACGACCGGTTCCCGCCGCGCGTGCAGGCGCTGCTGAACTGGATCTCGATCGTCTCGCTGGCGGTGTTCGCGCTGTTCATCGCCTGGGTCGCGTTCAAGGTGATCCAGGACACGACGGCTTACCGCAGCACCGCGCAGACGCCCTGGGCCACGCCGCTGATCATTCCGCAGGGCGTCTGGTACGCGGGCCTGGTGATCTTCGCGCTGGTGGCCTGCGCGCTGGCATGGCGTGCCACGCGGCTGCTGCTGGGCGGCGACACCCGCACGCTGAACAGCGACTTCCATCCGAAGAGCGCGAAGGAAGAACTCAAGGAAGAACTCGACGACCTCAAGGCACGGCAGCACGCCGAAGGAGCCGCACGATGAACATCGCCCTGATCGGATCCGCATTCCTCGCGATGCTCGCCCTGATGCTGCTCGGCATGCCGATTGCCGTGTCGATGGCGGCCGTCGGGATCATCGGCGGCATCGCCGCCTACGGCGCGCCGTTCATGGACTCGATCGCGCCGGTCGTGTGGGGCGTGCAGAACGAGAGCCTGCTGACCTCGGTGCCGCTGTTCGTGCTGCTCGGCGAACTGCTGCTGCGCTCGGGCATCGCCGACCGCATGTACATCGCGCTGTCGGCCTGGCTCGGCCGGCTGCCGGGCGGGCTCCTGCACACCAACATCGGGAGTTGCGCACTGTTCGCGGCGACCTCGGGCTCGTCGGTGGCCACCGCGGCCACGGTCGGGACGGTGGCGCTGCCTTCGCTGCAGCGGCGCGGCTACCCGATGCGCGCGTCGCTCGGCAGCCTGGCCGCCGGCGGCACGCTGGGCATCCTGATTCCGCCCAGCGTGAACATGATCGTGTACGGCTCGCTCACCAACAACTCGATCGGCAAGCTCTTCGTCGCCGGCATCGTCCCGGGGCTGCTGCTCACGCTGTGCTTCATGCTCTGGATCGCGATCTCGAGCCTGGCTGGCGGCAACGCGATGCGCGAGCCCAAGGTGCCGATGGCCGAGCGGCTGCGCGTGCTGGTGCACCTGGTGCCGCCGGCGGTGGTGTTCGGCATCGTGATGGGGAGCCTGTACTTCGGCATTGCCACGGCGGCCGAGAGCGCGGCGCTGGGCGTGATCGCGGCGCTGGGCTTCGTCTGGCAGTCGGGCAAGCTCAACTGGGAGCTGCTGCGCAACTGCTTCATCTCGACGGCGCGCGTGAGCGGCATGATCCTGCTGATCGTCGTGGCCGCCTTCATCCTCAACCTGACGGTGAGCCTCACCGGCGTGGCCGAGTCGATGACGAAGTGGGTCGCGAGCCAGGGCCTGTCGGCCACCGGGCTGATCCTGGCGCTGATCGTGTTCTACCTGGTGCTGGGCATGTTCATGGACGTGCTGTCGATGCAGGTCGCGACGATCCCGATCACCTACCCGATCGCGATCGCGGTCGGCGTCGACCCGATCTGGTTCGGCATCTTCATCGTGCTGATGTGCGAGTTGGGCCTGATCACGCCGCCGGTGGGCATGAACCTGTTCGTGGTGCACGGCATCCGTCCGGACAAGGGCGGCATCCAGGACGCGATCTGGGGCGCACTGCCCTACGCGCTGATCATGATCCTGTTCACGCTGCTGCTGATGGCCGTGCCGCAGCTGGTGACGTGGCTGCCGGCGCACATGTGAGGCCGGCCCGATGAACCGACACACACCGCTCTGGCAACTCGACGCGGCGCAGCTCGCGGCCGGCTTTCGCGAGGCCGCGTTCACGCCGACCGACGCCCTGCACGCCTGCATGGCGCGCAGCGCCGAGGTCAACCCGCGCCTGAACGCGCTGGTCGCGCTCGACAGCGAAGGCGCCGCGCACGCGGCCGGGCAAAGCACCGCGCGCTGGCGCGACGGCCGGCCGCTGGGCGCGCTCGACGGCGTGCCCGTCACCATCAAGGACAACCTGCAGGTGCGCGGCCTCGCCACCCACTGGGGCAGCCGTGCGCTGGCCGGCTTCGTGGCCGAGCGCGACGAGCTGCCGGTGGCCAGGCTGCGCCAGGCAGGCGCCGTGATCTTCGGCAAGACCAACGTGCCCGAGTTCACGATGCAGGGCTACACCGACAACCCGGTGTTCGGCCCCACGGGCAATCCTTGGGACCCGGCGCTCACGCCCGGCGGCTCGTCCGGCGGCGCGGTGGCGCTGGTGGCCGCGGGCGGATGCCCGATCGCGCTGGGCACCGACGGCGGAGGCTCGATCCGCCGGCCGGCCTCGCACACCAACCTGGTCGGCTTCAAGCCGTCGCGCGGACGCGTGCCGCGCGGCGACGGCCTGCCGCCGATCTTTCTCGGCTTCGAGGTCGCGGGCCCGATCGCGCGCAGCGTGGCCGACGCGGCGGCGGTGATGCAGGTGATCGGCGACCGGCCGGTGGCGCAAGACTGCCCGCAAGGCGCGCGCATTCTCTTCATTCCACGTTTCGGCGACCACCCGGTCGACCCGCAGATCGCGCAGCTCACCGAGGCGGCCGCGCGCCGCATGGCCGCGCTCGGCCACGAGGTCACGACGGCGCAGGACTTCGGCCTCGTCGAGGCGGTCAACCAGCGCTGGCCGTTGCTGGCGCAGGTGGGGCTGGCCTGGCTGGTGGCGCACCCGCAGGAGCTGTCCGGCCGGCCCTTCGACGCGTCGCTGTTCGGACCCGCGATGCAGGCGAATGCCGAGACCGGGCGCAAGGCCTCCGGGCCCGAGCTGTTCGAGCTGCTGTTCGAGGCCGAGCGGCTGCGCAACACGCTGTCGCAGCTGTTCGAGCGCCACGACTTCCTGTTGACGCCGGCGGCCGCCGCGCTGCCCTGGCCCGCGGGCCAGACCCATCCGACGCGCATCGACGGGCGCGAGGTCGGCCCGCGCGGCCACGCGGTGTTCGCCGGGTTCGCGAACGCCGTGGGCCTGCCGGCCATCGCCGTGCCCTGCGGCTTTGCCGGGCACCTGCCGGTCGGCATGCAGCTGGTGGCACGCGAAGGCGCGGACGACGCCTTGCTCGCGCTGGCCAGCGCGTTCGAACAGGCCCACCCGTGGCAGCGCTTCCCCGCGCTGTGACGCCGGCCGAGGCCGCGGCGGTGCGGGTCACGCTCACCGAAGCCGCACAGGCGCTGCGCCGCGCGCGGCGCGAAGGCCGGCGGGTGCTGTCGTCGCTGCTGCAGCCGCGGGACCTGGACACGGCCTACGCGATCCAGGACGCGACGCTGGCGGCGCTCGGCCCGGCCGGCGGCTGGAAGGTCGGTGCCGGCGCGCCCGGAATGGAACCGCGCTGCGCGCCCCTGCCGGCCGAGGGCCTGGTGCCCGGCGGCGCCTTGCTGCACGGCACCGGATGGCACCTGCGAGGCATCGAAGCCGAGGTCGCGTTCCGGCTCGGGGCCGACCTGCCGCCGCGCACGGCGCCCTACACGCGCGACGAGGTCGCCGGCGCCATCGCATCGGTGCTGCCCGTGATCGAGGTGGCCGAAACCCGCCTGGCCGACTGGCTGGACGCAAGCCCGGCGGCGCTGCTGGCCGACCTGCTGTGCCACGGCGGGCTGGTGCTCGGCGAGTCCATGCCCTTCGAGAAGGCGTGGCTCGACCTGGCGCAGACCGAGGTCGTGCTGCATTTCGACGAGCAGGTCGTTGCGCACACCGTCGGCGAGCACCCCCACCCCGACGTGGGCGCGCTGCTGGTGTGGCTGGCCAACCGGGGTGCGGCGCGGGGCGAGGGCCTGCGCGCGGGCCAGGTCGTGACGACCGGCTCGTGCACCGGCATGTTGTTCGCCTCGCAAGGCACCCGCGTGCGGGTGGACGTGCGCGGGCTCGCGCCGTTGTGCGCGAGCTTCTGACTTTTTTTGCGATCACTGGAGGAAACCGAGATGTCCCTGTCAAGGATCGATGCCGCGGCCGCGTCGCTGGTTCGCGCGCGCCGCAGCCACGCCACGTGCCCCGCGGCGCAGGTGGCCGAACTGCTCGAGCATGCCGAGGACGCCTATGCCGTGCAGCAGCGCGTGGCGCAGGCGCTCGGCTGGTTCGACGCGCCGCCGCGGTACTGGAAAGCCGGCGGGCCCTCGCGCGAGGCGGTGCTGACCCACGCGCCGCTGCCGCCCCAAGGCGTATGGACCAGCCCGGCACAGGCCGGCCACTGGCCGTTTCATATGCGCGGCATCGAGGCCGAGGTCGCGCTGCGGCTCGGCTGCGCGGTCGATCCGGCGCTGGCATCGACGCTCGACGCCGATCGCGCAAGCGCCCTGGTCGACGCGATGGCCGTGTCGATAGAAATCGTGGACTCCCGCTGGCACGAGGCGATGGCCGCGCCCGCGCTGTGCAAGCTGGCCGACCTGCAATCGCACGGCGCGCTGGTGCTGGGCGCATGGGTGCCGTTTGCGGCGCGCGACTGGCGTGCGCAGGCCTGCACCGTGCGCATCGGCGAGCGCGCGCCGGTCGAGCGCCGCGGCACGCACGCGCTCGGCGATCCCGCGTGGCTGCTGCCTGCGTGGCTGCGCCATGCCACGCGCAACGGCGAGCCCGTCGCGGCCGGCACCGTGGTGACGACGGGCACCTGGGTCGGCATTCTCGAAGCGGCCCGGGGCGAGCTCGTCAGCGCTGAATTTCCGGGCATCGGCCACGCGTCGGTGCAGCTGTAGACCTCTTTCGCAACCCCTGAAGAACGGAGACATCCATGATCGCGCTCGACAACCATCCCAGCGGCCGGCACTTCCTGCAGATTCCGGGGCCCAGCCCCGTGCCCGACCGCATCCTGCGGGCCATCAGCCTGCCGACCATCGACCACCGCGGCCCCGAGTTCGCCATCCTGGGCAAGAAGGTGATCGCCGGCCTGCAGCAGGTGTTCCAGACCCGGCACCCGGTCGTCATCTATCCCGCATCGGGCACCGGCGCGTGGGAGGCGGCGCTGGCCAACGTGATGAGCCCCGGCGACCATGTGCTGATGTTCGAGACCGGCCACTTCGCAACGCTGTGGCAGAAGATGGCGCGCCGGCTCGGCCTGGAGCCCGAGTTCCTCGCGCTGGAGGGCAGCGACGAGACCGGCCTGCCGCGCGCCTGGCGCCACGGCGTGCAGGCCGAGCTGATCGAGCAGCGCCTGCGCCAGGACAGCGCCCGGCACATCAAGGCCGTGTGCGTGGTGCACAACGAGACCTCGACCGGCGTCACCTCCGACATCGCCGCTGTGCGCCGCGCGATCGATGCCGCGGGCCATCCGGCGTTGTTGCTGGTCGACACCATCTCCGGACTCGCGAGCGCCGACTACCGCCACGACGAGTGGGGCGTGGACGTCACCGTCAGCGGCTCGCAGAAGGGGCTCATGCTGCCGCCGGGCATCAGCTTCAACGCGGTGTCGCCCAAGGCGCTCGAGGTGGCCAGAACAGCCCGCCTGCCGAAGGCCTTCTGGGCCTGGGACGAGATCATCGAGATGAACCAGGGCGGCTACTGGCCCTGCACGCCGAGCACCAACCTGCTGTACGGGCTCAGCGAGGCGCTGGACATGGTGCTCGGACAGGGCCTGCCCGTGATCTTCGAGCGCCACCGGCGCTGGGGCCGCGGCGTGCGTGCCGCCGTGCAGGCCTGGGGCCTGCCCACACAGTGCGCGGACGAGCGCGTGCACTCGCCGGTGCTGACCGGCGTCATCACGCCGCAAGGGGTCGATGCCGACGTGCTGCGCCGGCTGATCCACCAGCGCTTCGATCTCTCGCTGGGCGCGGGGCTGGGCAAGCTCAAGGGCCGCATGTTCCGCATCGGGCACCTGGGCGACTGCAACGACCTGACGCTGATGGCCGCGTTGACCGGCATCGAAATGGGTTTCAAGCTGGCGCAGGTGCCGGTGGCAGGCAGCGGCGTGCTGGCGGCCATGAGCTACTTCGCGCAAACGCCGTCGCCGGACGTGCCGCAGACGAAGTAGACGCGGG
This sequence comes from Variovorax sp. OK605, assembly GCF_900115445.1. Classification (NCBI taxonomy): domain Bacteria; kingdom Pseudomonadati; phylum Pseudomonadota; class Betaproteobacteria; order Burkholderiales; family Comamonadaceae; genus Variovorax; species Variovorax sp. OK605. The sequence continues at coordinate 418,095 of NZ_FOWL01000007.1, read as the reverse complement.
AGAAACACCTGCCAAGCGCCTCTGCGAGCCGCTCGGCTAGGTGTTTCCACCATCGTCAACATTATTGTCAACATAGTTGTTGACGTTAATTTCGACAAAGCCTAAATTCCGCCGCACAGCCTCGGTGGCGCACTGGTTCGAACCAGCCCGGCCCGCGACTGCAAAGTTCGCCAGCGTGCCGGGTCCTCCTTGCACGCTGGCACCCGTGCCACTGCAAGGAGACAACCCCGATGCAAACCACCATGACGGACGGCGCCAAGGCGACCGCCGCAGCACCAGACGACGCGCTCCAGCCCACCAAGGTGCGCTGGAAGATCTTCCTGATGATGTTGTTCCTGATCTCGATCAACTACATCGACCGGGCCTCGCTCTCGGTGGCCATGCCGCTGATCGCCAAGGAGTTCGACATCGGCCCCGCCGTTCAGGGCCTGCTGCTGAGTTCGTTCTTCTGGACCTACGCGCTGATGCAGATCCCCGGCGGCATGCTGGCCGACCGCTACGGCCCGCGCGTCGTGATTGCCGCCGCCACCGTGGGCTGGGGCTTCTTCCAGGCCATTGCAGCCGTCTGCACAGGCTGGCTTCCCTTGCTGCTGACCCGACTGGGCCTGGGCGCGGCCGAGGCGCCGATCTACCCCGCGGGCGGCAAGCTCAACGGCATCTGGATGACCCAGACCGAGCGCGGACGCGGCGCCACCTTGCTCGATGGCGGCGCCCCCCTGGGCGCGGCGCTGGGGGCGATCCTGATTTCGGCCTTGATCGCCGTGCTCGGCTCCTGGCGCATGGCCTTCGTCATTGCCGGCGTGGGCACCGTGGTGGCGGGCTACTTTGCATGGCGCTACATCCGCAACCATCCGCGCCAGCATCCCGGCGTCAACGAGGCCGAAGCACGCTACATCGAGGCCAGCCACGCCGCCGACGCCGCCAAGGAACCGGCCCATGCGAGCGGCCGCGTGCTCGACTTCTTCCGCTATCGCTCCGTGTGGGGCATGTTCTTCGGCTGGATGTGCTTCAACGCGCTGTTCTACGGCCTGCTCACGTGGATGCCCAACTACCTGTCGAAGGTGCACGGCTTCGACATCAAGCAGATGGGCGGCGCGGTGTTCATCATGTTCTTCTCGGGCTTCGTCGGCGAGATGTTCGGCGGCTGGCTGGCCGACAAATGGCAGGCCGCCGGCGCGTCGCAGAGCAAGGTGCTGCGCACGCTGTTCGGCATCTCGTCGATCATCGCCACCGTGGCCATCTTCATGGTGACGCAGATCAAGGACCCGATCGCCGTGGTCGTTCTGCTGTCGGTGACGCTGTTCTTCCTGCGCTGGTGCGGCCTGTTCTGGTGCGTGCCGTCGATCCTCGGCACGCGCGCCCGGGTCGGCTTTCTGGGCGGCACGATGAACCTCGGCGGCAACGTGGCGGGCATCGGCGTGCCGATCGTGGTCGGCCTGATCGTGCAGGCGACCGGCTCGTACTTCATGGCGCTGATGCTGTTCACGGCGGCCGGTGCCGGCCTGTTCATCTGCTCGACGATGCTGATCGACTACAGCAAGAAGCTGCCGGTCTGAACAGGCGCCACTGCGACCACCATGACCCCACGAAAACTCATCGGCGTGCTGACGCCCTCCTCCAACACCGCGCTCGAACCGCTGACCAGCGCCATGGTCGCGGGCGTGCCCGGCGTCTCGGCGCATTTCTCGCGCTTCACCGTCACCGAGATCTCGATGCGCGACGCGTCGCTGAACCAGTTCGACGACAGCAAGATCCTCGAGGCCGCACGGCTGCTGGCCGACGCGCGGGTCGACACGATCTGCTGGAGCGGCACCTCGGCGAGCTGGCTCGGCTTCGAGAAGGACAGGGCGCTGTGCGCGCGCATCACCGAGGCGACCGGCATCCCGGCCACCACCTCGGTGCTGGCGCTCAACGAGCTGCTGGCCGCGCAGGGCGCCCGCACGCTGGGCCTGGTGTCGCCATATGTCGAGGACGTGCAACGGCGCATCGTCGGCAACTACGCGGGCATCGGCATCGACTGCGTGGCCGAGCGCCACCTCGACCTGACGGTGAACTTCGCGTTCAGCGAAGTCGAGCCCGACACGCTGCGCCGCATGCTGCGCGACGTGGCGCAGCAGCGCCCCGACGCGATCACCATCATGTGCACCAACCTGCACGGCGCGCAGCTGGTCGAGGAGATGGAGCGCGAGCTCGGCATCCCGATCTACGACTCGGTGGCCACCGTGGTGTGGCGCGCGCTGAAGACGGCCGGCGTCGATCCGCGCGCCGTCAGGGGCTGGGGCCGCCTCTTCGACGCGCAAGCCTGAGCGCCTGCAACACAGCCAGATAACAGACAAAGAAGCAGAGAAAGACCATGACCTTCCGCGACCTCGACCTCGTGGTGCGCAATGCCCGCGTTGCCACCGCCAGCGACACCTTCGACTCGGACATCGGCATCCGCGATGGCCGCATCGTGCAACTCGGCCTCGACCTGCCGCCCGGACGGCAGGAGATCGATGCCGCCGGCCGCTACGTGACGCCCGGCGGCGTCGACGCGCATTGCCATCTCGACCAGCCGATGGAGCCGCCCGTGCGCATGGCCGACGACTTCGACACCGGCACCCGCGCCGCGGCCTGCGGCGGCACGACCACGGTGATTGCGTTCGCCGCGCAGCACAAGGGCCAGTCGTTGCGCGCCGCGGTGCAGGACTACCACCGGCGCGCCGAGGGCCGCGCCCATGTCGACCACGCCTTTCACCTGATCGTCAGCGACCCGACCGAAGAGGTGCTGAAGCACGAGTTGCCGCAGCTGATCGCCGAGGGCTACACCTCCTTCAAGATCTACATGACCTACGACGACCTGAAGCTGGACGACGGCCAGATCCTCGACGTGCTGTCGGTGGCCAGGGCGCACGGCGCGATGGCCATGATCCACGCCGAGAACGCCGACTGCATCGAATGGCTGACCAGGCGGCTGGAAGCCAACGGGCGCACCGCGCCGCGCTTTCACGCGCATGCGCGGCCGATGCTGGTGGAGCGAGAGGCGACCCACCGCGCGATCGCGCTGTCGGAGCTGGTCGACGTGCCGATCATGATCGTGCACGTGTCCGGGCGCGAAGCCGTCGAGCAGATCCGGTGGGCGCGCGCGCACGGCCTGAGCGTGTTCGCAGAAACCTGTCCGCAGTACCTGTTCCTCACGGCCGAAGACCTGGGCATCGACGACAGCTACCAGGGCGCGCGCTGCGTGTGCAGCCCGCCGCCGCGCAACCGCGAGAACCAGCAGGTGATCTGGAACGGCCTGTCCGACGGGCTGTTCACGATCTTCTCGTCGGACCACGCGCCGTTTCGCTACGACGCGCCCGAGGGCAAGAAGCCCGGCGGCGAGGAGGTGGCGTTCCGCCACATCCCGAACGGCATTCCCGGCATCGAGACGCGGCTGCCGCTGCTGTTCTCGCACGGCGTGCTCGACGGGCGCATCACGATCAACCGCTTCGTCGAGCTGACGTCCACCAACCCCGCCAAGGCCTACGGGCTGCATCCGCGCAAGGGCACGATCGCGGTCGGCGCCGATGCGGACCTCGTGGTCTGGGGCACCACGCCGCGCCCGATCCGCAACGCCGACCTGCACCACGCCGTGGACTACACGCCCTACGAGGGCATCGAGGTCAAGGCCTGGCCGGCGCTGACGCTGGCGCGCGGCGAGGTCGTGTGGGACGGTGAGTGCTTCCACCCGCGCGCCGGACGTGGAGAATTCCTGCGGCGGGCCGAGCCCACCCTGCTGCCGGCCCGCCGAACCGCCTGAACAGCCTGAACCGCCTGAACCGCACGACCGAGCACACGCCTGGAGACAACGCCATGAACCTGCTGCTGATCAACCCCAACACCTCGCAAAGCGTCTCGGACCTGATCGCGGCCGAAGCCCGGCGCGCGGCCGCGAGCGACACGCGCATCGAGGTCCTGACCGCGCCCTTCGGCGTCGCCTACATCGAGACCCGCTTCGAGTCGCTGATCGGCGCCTACGCCGCGGCCACGCTCGCGGCGGAGCATCACGCGCGGCACGACGCCATCGTGGTCGCGGCCTTCGGCGACCCCGGCATCGACGGCCTGCGCGAGGCACTCGACATTCCCGTGGTCGGCCTGACCGAGGCCGCGCTGATGAGCGCATGCCTGCTCGGCAAGCGCTTCTCGATCGTGGCGATCTCGCGGCGCATCACGGCTTGGTACCGCGAATGCGTGCAAGCCAACGGCCTGGTCGACCGGCTGGCGAGCATTCGCAGCCTCGACGGTCCGCTCAAGGACATCGGGCACGTGCAGGACGACCACGGCCAGCGCCTCGAAGCGCTGTGCATGTCGGCCATCGAGGACGATGGCGCGGACGTGATCATCATCGCCGGCGCCCCGCTGGCGGGCCTCGCGCGGTCGATCAAGGACCGGATCCCGGTGCCGGTGGTCGACGGGGTGTCGAGTGCCGTGTGCCATGCGCAGACGCTCGTGTCGCTGGCACCCGCGCCGGCGCGCCTCGGCAGTTTCGCGCCGCCGCCCATCAAGCCGAACCAGGGGTTGCCCGAGGCCCTGGCGCGCCTGCTGGCGCGCGACACCGCCCGTGTCCGGGGCTGAGGCCGCAGGCCCGTGACGCCCTGCGCTGCGGAGGGTGCGCCGATAGAATCGGCCCCAATGTCCACCAGAGCCCCAGCCCGCAAGACCGGCGCGACCAAAGCGACCCAAGCAAGCAGCGCGACCCGCACGGCCAGTGCCACCGCTCCCCGCGAACACAGCGTCGACGAGATCGCCGAGAAGATCTCGTCCGCCATCCTCGAGCACCGGCTCGCGCCCGGCACGAAGCTGGGCGAAGACAGGCTGGCCGCGATCTTCGCCACCAGCCGCGCCAGGGTGCGCGAAGTGCTGGCCCGGCTGGCGCACGAGCAGATCGTCGAGCTGGTCCCGCAGCGCGGCGCCTTCGTCGCGAAGCCCACCGTCGAGCAGGCGCAGGACGTGTTCGAGGCGCGCCGCCTGATCGAGCCGGGCGTGCTGCGCCGGCTCATCCGCACGCTCGACGAGACCAAGCGGGAGCGCCTGCGCCAGCACATCGCGCTCGAGGGCGAGGCACGGCAGCGCGACGACAAACGCGCCATCGTGCGGCTGTCGGGCGAGTTCCATGTGCTGCTGGCCGAGCTTGCGGGCAACTCGGCACTGGCACGCTCGATGCGCGAGCTGTCGGCGCTGACCTGCCTGATCATCTCGCTGTACGACGCGCCCACCGCCACCAGCTGCCGCGCGGACGAGCACGAGGAAATCGTCGCCGCCGTGAACCGCGGCGACGCGCAGCGCGCCGAGAAGCTGATGCTGCATCACCTCGACCACATCGAGCAGAGCCTGAAGCTGGACGAAAGCGCCGAAGAGGTCGACCTCGAAAGCGTGTTCAGCTGAAGCCGGCGCTTCGAGCGCATGGCGATGAACATTCGGGCTGCGTCGCCGTGCGGCACGCGTGCGTCGCGTGGCAAGCGAGCGTTCAGCGCGATCGCATCTGCGTGAAAAACGGTCCGGTGACGGAGAGCGGCAGCACGCCCGCGCGCTTCGTCGAGCAGACCCGCGTGGCCGCCGCCGCGCAGCTGCTGAAGCAGACACAGTGGACGCAATGGACCCAGGACAACGTGGCGAGCCGCAACAGCTTCGGCTCGGTGGACGCGATGCGGCGCGCGTTCTCGCGGCTGCATGGCATGGCGCCGCAGGCACACCGCGCGCGCTGAACAGGCTCAGTCGTCGAACGCGCGCAGCATCGCCTTGCGCAACCAGCTCCGCGCCGGGTCCTTGTCCGCCACCGCGCGCCAGGCCATCTGCAACGGCCAGGTCGGGCTCTCGGCGCGCTGCAGGTGCGCATCGACCGCACCTTCGCGTTCGACGATGTGGTGCAGGCGCACCGGTACCTGGAGCGCGCGGGCCACGCGGGCAAGGTGGTGCTTACCGTGTAAAGCGTCAGGCTGGTGGTCGGTCCGGTGGTCGGTCTGACAATCTGATACCTGATGTGCCGAAGGGAAAATCCCCCCATGGCATTTCCGGCGCGACGATAGACGACCCATGAAGAACCTTGACGCTCCACTTGACGCCCCCGCCCTCGCACTGATCGACACCTGCACGCGGGCCTCGCTCGAACTGCTCGAAAGCAACCTCACGCCGCACGGCATCCTTGCGGCCAGCCGCACCGAGGCGGCCGTGGCGCGGCGCTACACCCGCATCTTCGGGCGCGACGCCGCCATCTGCGTGATGGCCATGTGCGGCAGCGGCGTGCCCGCGCTGGAGCAAGGCGCCGTGGCCAGCCTCGACGCGCTCGCGGCGCAGCAGGCGGCCAACGGCCAGATCCCGAAGTACGTCGACCCCGAAGGCCAGGACGCCGACTTCTGGTACCTCGGTTGCATCGACGCCACGCTGTGGTGGCTGATTGCGGTCGACCATGTGCGCCGCCACGGCAAGGTCGGCGCCGCGCACTGGCATGAAGAAGTCGCGCGCGCCATTCAATGGCTGCATGCGCAGGAGCACCAGCACTTCCGCCTGCTGCAGCAGAACGAGGCCAGCGACTGGGCCGACATCATGCCGCGCTCGGGCTACGTGCTGTACACCAACGCGCTGTGGTTCGACGTGAAGCGCCGCTTCGCGCTCGACCATGCCGAAGACACGCAACACCACTTCAACCACCTGTTCAACCCCTTCCAGCGCGACCTGCCGGAGTACCACCGCGCGCGCCTGCTGCGGCACTATGCGCGGCGCGGCCGGCGCGACCCGGGGCTGTACCTGAGCTTCGTCAACCTCGCGGTGGTGGGCGACGAGGGCGACGTGTTCGGCAACGTGCTGGCCATACAGAGCGGCCTGGCCGACCCGGCCATGGCGCACCGCATCGTGCAGACCGTGAACGAAGCGCGCGCGTGCGAGCCCTACCCGGTGCGCGTGGTGCTGCACCCGCTGTCGCAGCAGCATCCGCTGTGGCGCGCGTACATGGGACGGCACCAGCAGAACATCGTGCACCAGTACCACAATGGCGGCATCTGGCCCTTTGTCGGCGGGTTCTGGGTGATGGCGCTGGCGAAGCTCGGCCTGCATGCGCAGGCATGGCCGGAGCTGGTGCAACTCGCCCAGTCGAATGCACAGGACGACTGGCGGTTCACGGAGTGGTTCCACGGGCGCACGCTGGCGCCGATGGGGATGGCCGGGCAGAGCTGGAACGCGGCGACGTTCCTGCTGGCGCGGCGGGCGCTGGAGGGGGATGGGGTGGCCTGGTGAGACGCGAGGCCACGCTGCCTTCGCCTCTGTTCCCTCGCACGCTCAGCGCTTGCCCGCCATCTGCATCTTGTTCATGCACCGCAGCTTGCCAAAGTTGCTGCAACCCCAGAACGGCGTGCCGCCGTCTTTCGGCGTTCGCTCGACCATCTTCACGCCGCACTTGACACAGGTCGGACGCCAGTAGTCACCCTCGTATGCCACCGCAAGAAGCGAGGCCTGCTGCTCGGGCGTTCGCCTGGAGATCAGTTGCAGCAGGCCGTGGCGGTCCTGTGCGTTGATGCCGTTGCTCTTTGCAAATGTCGCCGCGTCGGACGTGAACGTCGAGCTCGTGGCGAATGTGCCGTACTGAAGATCGTGCGACTTGAGGACGCCGAAGAACTCGCGCATCTGCTGCACGCCGACGGGCTTGCTGCGCCAATGCTTGCACTGGACGATCATCGGCTTCGGGCTGTTGGCCGAGTAGAGCCAGATGTCGATGCCGCCGTCCGCCCCGTGCGACTGGCTCTCGGTGCGCACGCCCGCCTGTGCGAACAGCGCCTCGCAAAGTGCCTCGAAGCGGCGCCATTCGATGTCGTCGAAAACCTGGGGCGACCACCCTGCCTGGGGCTGCGGCCTTGCATCGCCACCCTCGATTGCCTTTGTCTTCGCAGGCTCTTCGCTCTGCGGCTCAGCCGCGCTCCTCCGCCAAAACCCAGCCATGTCGTGCCTCCTGGGACACGAATGTAACGCGATGTGGCTGAAGTGCGAAGGTCCGGCGCATGGCGGCCCATCTCAGGCGAGCACGGCAACGCCTTCGGGGGCGGTTGCCTCCTGTTCTTCCCGCCACACCACCACCCGATTGCGCCCCTCCCGCTTCGCCTCGTAGAGCGCCTGGTCCGCGCGCATGTAGAGCAGCTCGGGCGAGAGCACGGGCGCCGCCGAGGCGCGATGGCGTTGCTTGAGGGGCGTTGCATCACGCCCGCCCGGCGCGAACATGGCCAGGCCGAGGGACACGGTCAGCGCGAAGACCTTGTCGTCCGGCAACTGCACCGGGTTGGCGGCCACCTCGTGGCAAAGATGATGGGCCACGTTGAGCGCACCGGCCAGGTCGGTGTTCGGCAGCAGCACCGCGAACTCCTCGCCGCCGAGCCGGGCGAACACATCGGCCGACCGCAGCCGCGCCTGCACGCGCTTTGAGAACGCCTGCAGCACCAGGTCGCCGCAACGGTGGCCGTGCAGGTCGTTGACGCGCTTGAAGTGGTCCAGGTCGAGCAGCAGCAGCGCCAGCGGCTGCGCGCCGCGCTGGCTGCGCGCCACCTCGTGATCGCACAGCGGGTCGAAGCTGCGCCGGTTCAGGCAGCCCGTCAGTGCGTCGTGGCTGGCCAGGAACTCCATGCTCTTCGCCGTGCGCTCCAGGCTGGCCATCACGAAGCCCACGCCACTGCCCAGCAGCGCCAGAAAGGCCAGCAGCACGACGATGCCCTGCCCCAGGCTGGACTGGAAAAAGGTCGTGTACTGGTCGGGCACCAGGCCGGCCTGCACCGCGCGCAGCGCATGCGCGAGGCTCAGCATCAGCATGGTCAATGCCACGGCGCGCATGGTGCTTTCCGCATGCCAGGCATGGCGAAATACATGCAGCGCCGGCAAGCCAGCCATCAGCATCAGCACCGCCGAGAAGATCATCGAACGGGTGCTCATGGGCCAGGCCAGCAACACCGGCGTGGCCAGGACGCCGGCGACCACCAGCCCCGTCAACCACGCAGGCACCGGCCCCTTGCCCACGAACAGGTAGACCGCCTGGTTGAAATACAGCATGCCGCACAGCACCAGCGGATTGCCCACCAGGACGGCCAGCCATTCAGGCAGGAACAACCGCGACAACAGGGCCGACATGCCCGCCAGGAGGAACACGCAACCCTTGGTCCAGAGCGCCAGCGCGCGGTCGTCCACCAGGCGACGGCGCACGAGCACCAGTTGCCATGCGAACAACAGATAGCCCAGGCCCAGCGGCAGCATGAGCGAAGGGACGTCGAGTTGCATGGGCGGTGTCGAGGGAGGCGAAAGGAGCCGCATTCTAGGCACGCCCTTCGGGCGCTTTTGCGGCGGCGCCTGTTGCGGCGCCCTCGTTCGGCTCGTCTTGCGACCCGGTCGGCGTGCGCCTTAACATCGCCCCGAAGTCCTGCATGACCATCCTCCGGAACCTCAAGGATCGACCCCATGAAAAAAACAGACGCGACAGATTCGAGCGCCGCTCAGCCGGCGTCGGAACTCATCACTGAAAAAATCGCCACGCTCGGCGACTGGCGCGGCCCGGTGCTGGCCAGGATGCGCAAGCTCATCAAGGAAGCAGACCCCGACGTGGTCGAGGAATGGAAGTGGATGGGCACGCCGGTCTGGTCGCACGACGGGATCGTCTGCACCGGCGAGTCGTACAAGAGCGCCGTGAAGCTCACCTTCGCCAAGGGCGCCTCGCTGGCAGACCCGGGCAAGCTCTTCAACGCGAGCCTGGACGGCAACATGCGCCGCGCGATCGACATCCATGAGGGCGAAGAAGTCGACGCGACGGTCTTCAAGGCATTGATCCGCGAGGCGATCGCGCACAACAGCGCGAGCAAGGCGAAGGCCCCGAAGGCCTCTAAGACAGCGAAGCCGAAAGCGAAAGCCTGAGGGCCGCGAGAGCTACCAGAAGGCGTCGTCTTCACGCGCGCGCACGGCCTGCACGCGCTGCTCGGCGATCTGGCGGATCAGCGCTTCCGGCAAGGGCGCGCTGTAGGGAACCTGGAGCATGCCCTTGGTGGTCTTGTGCTTCTCCAGCGCCTTGCGGAACGGGTCCAGCCCGCCTTCGGTCGGCGTGAAGTTCAGATGCGCCTTGTGCGCGGAGAAGGCGAACAGGAACCGCGGCTCGATGAAGAACGGGGTTCCCCACTTGATGGCCTCTTCGGCCTCGGGTGCGACGCTCTTCAGGAGCGCGTACAGCCGGCGCAAGTGCGGCTGGCCCGCGGGCGGGGCCGCATCGATGTAGTCGGCGATCGTTGCGGGGCGCTGGCTGGCCATCTCGTTCACCTCCTGGGCAGGTTCAGAGATGGGGCCAGACCTGGACCAGCCCCACCAGATGCACCGCGCCGAACCCCAGGCAGATCACCGAACTCCACACCCAGAAGGCGGTGAGCCGGCGACGCTCGAACACGAAGAGCGCCAACGCCACGAGCCCGCGCAGCAGGTACACGGCCGTGATGGCGGGCAGCACCCACGCCAGCAGCGGCAGCGGTTGCAGCACGCCGGCGCCCGACAGCGCATAGGCTGCCCACACGCCCAGCACGCAGGCAATCAGCAGCGTGACGATCGGCGGGTACAGGTGCCCGGCCGCAGCGCCCGAGGCCATGCGTTCACCGGCGCCGAAGAAGCGGTACCACGCGGGGCCGCCGAAGATGATGCAGAGGTGCAGCAGCGCCGCGACGGCGCTGAGCGCGGCGCCGATGATCAAGGGGATGTTGGGCACGAGGTCTTTCAGGAGCGCTCGAAGGGCTGCAGCGCGCGCACCGTGTCGCGGGTCGGGCCGAAGGCGCCGTAGCGCACGGCGAGGCCGCTCAGCGCTTCGACGCGCTCGGTCCACTCCTGCGGCGTGGCGAGGGTGCCGGGCTCGTACAGCGGCTGCGCGCCGTGGAGCTGTTGGGTCAGCGTGTGCTGGTGCGCAAGGTCAGGCGTCGGGCTCAGGGGCAGCGAGGTCATGCGCGAACCATCGGCGGCGCGGTAGCCCGCGCACCAGCGCATGCCCACGCCTTCGACAGCATCGAGATGGCTCGCGACCAGCCCGTCGAGCGCGCCGACCGCATCGAGCGCATAGCGCAGCAGCACCGCATCGGGATGCCCGCGCCGGAACACGCCCTGCCAGCCTTCGTCTGCGTTGTGCGGCTCGGGCAGGCGCGCGTCGAGTGCGCGGTCGTGCGTGGGCAAGGGGCCAGAACCGTGTCGCGTGAGGTAGCTGCGCAGCACGCCCAGGTGCTGCACGCGCGCGCCGATGCCCACGTCGCGCAGCACGGCCTGGACTGCCGCAGTCGAAATCGTGCTCCACGTGGTGTGCGGATGAAAGCCGCGCCACTCGTCGAGCAGCACGCCCTGCGCGCCTTCGAACACCACGGTGCCGGCTTGGCTCAGGCGCTCGGCGATGCGGTCCGCGCTCGCGGGTGGCGACTGCGCCAGGCACGGCGCGACCGCCGCGAGCCAGCGAGCGGGCAGCGTGTCGTCGCGCAGCACCGCCAGTTCCTGCGCGGCATCCGCATGCATGGGCGTCGTGCCCGCGAACTCGCGCAGCAATGCGGTGCGCGAAGCTTCGAGTTTTTCGAACGCGCGCGCGGGGTACGGCAAGTCACCGTAGTGCAAGGCCTCATCGGGCGCGGCGATCGCGTGCCGCACGGTCTCGCCCACACCCACGCCGCAGCTGCCGTGCGCCCCCTGCCCGCGCGCCCATTCGCGCAGCCGGCCCGCGGCCTGATGGAACGGCGTGGTCACGCGGCAGCGCGCGTCGACCCGCAGGCGCGAGAAAGCGTCTTCGACACCCGCGCGGCGCAACGCCGTCTCTTCGACAAGCAAGGCCGTGGGGTGCACCACCACCGGGCTCGCGAGCACGGTGCCCACGCCCGCATGAAAACTGCCGGCGCCGAATTGCGAGAAGGTGTGGTGCCGCCCGCCGGGCAGCACCACGTTGTGCCCGGCCTGCGCGCCGCCGTTGAAGCGCACCACGGTGTGGGCCTGCAGCGCGCCGCACAGGTGATCGGTGAAGAGCCCCTTGCCGCAGTCACCGAAGCCCAGGCCCAGCAGCGAGACATACCGCGTGGCAGCGGCCGTGGTGCTCACCCGGCCATCAGCCGAACAGGCGCTTCCACCACGACGAGCGCGGGTTCGCGGCCACGGTGGCCACCGCCGGCGGCGCGCGGCGCGATGCGCTCGGGTCGAGCAGCGCGGCATAGCCGTCCAGCGCGTGCAGCACGCCGCCCACGCGCTCCTTGGCCATGCCGGTGCCGCTCATCACGCCGGCCAGCGCCTCGAGGCTGGGCACGGCCTTCTCGGTGAGGGCGACGATGCCGGCGGCCACGGCGCAGGCGTCGTCGGGCGAGTCCATGCAGATGACGTGATCGCCCAGCAGCTCGCGCCAGCGGCCTTCGCAACGGCGGCGGCGCTGGGCGTCGGGAATCAGGAAGAACAGGTTGGTCGTTTCGGCCGCGGCGGCGATGACCTCTTCGATCGGAATGTCCTCGTCGAGCTTCTCGCCGATGAGGCCTTCGATCTGGTGGCGCGAGACGGCGGGGTACGGCAGCTCGTCGCCGGTGACGAACAGGTAGCCGCGCTTCTTGCGCTTGACCCAGCAGTCCATGTCGGTGTGCTGCGCCATCACGTAGAAAGCCAGTTCGTAGCTCTCTTCGCCGGAGCCGCCGCCGCCGCCCTCGAGGTAGCTCCAGGTGAGCCACTGGTCCATGAGGTTGGCGGTCGACTCGAACTGGCCGACCTGCAGCGGCGCGCCGTCGGAGTTGGCGTCGCCGATGGCCATGAACATGAGCTGCGGGTCCGGCACGCCGCAGTCGGTCAGCAGCTTCATGAAGTTGGGCAGTTCGCGGCGCGCCAGGGTCTGCGGAATGTCGCCCATCGAACCCGTGACGTCGAGCGCGAAGACGATGCCCAGCGCGTTCGGATGGTCGGTGTTGTCGCGCGACTCGCGCACCTTGAGCCCGTGCGGGTTCATCAGCGGGTGCGTGGAACGTTGCGTGAAGACCTCGGCGCCCGGCTTGGCGGCGCGGTCGGCAATCAGCGCCGTGTGAGCGGCATGCGAGTAGTTTCCGTAGCCCATGAATTTCCTCCTTGATGACTGTTGTGTTCAGGCGCCGGCGCGCGGCGCGGGGTCGAAGTGAACGAACTTCGATGGCCCGAAGGCTTCGCGCGACGCGGCGGACAGCGCCTGCTCGATGCCCTGCGCGCCCAGGCGCTCGCAGGCGGCGGCCTCTTCGCTGCACTGGCGCAGCAAGGCCGCGAGCGCCGCGGGGGTGTGCGCGCCAACGCCGGGCTCGCCGGCAGAAGCACCGTGCAACACGGCGCGCACGGTCCAGGCGGCCTGCATCAGGTCGCGTGCCACGGCGGCGGCGTGCGCGGAGCCGGTGGCATGCTGCGCGCGCGACCAGCCGATGAGCAGCACGCCGTGGTCGCGCGGGTGCACGAGCGCATGCGCGGGCGACAGGTCGCGGTGCGTCCAGCCGGCACCGTGCACGAAGGCCAGCACCTCGAGCATGCGGCGCCATAGCCACACGGCGTGGCGCGGGTCGATTCCTTGGGCGTTGGCCTGCTGCACGTCCTGCAGGCTGCCCCAGAAGCCGGTCGGGTGGCGCAGCACCAGCGCCTGGCGGGCGCCGTCGCCCAGGCCTTCGGCCACGCCGGTGCCCAGCGGCTGCGGCAGCCGGCGCGTGAAGTAGGCCGCGCCCGAAATCGACAGCGCTTGCAGGGCCTGCAACACGGCGGCCTCGCGCAGCAGCACGCTGTTGGCGGCCGAGTCCCGCGCCAGTTTCAGCGTGACGCGTTCAGGCAGCGCGCCCAGCCGTTCGGCCAGCATGACGTCGCTGTGCTCGCCCGTGGCCAGCGGTGCCAGCACGCGGTAGCGCGCACCGCGCCAGGTCAGCATGCGCCCGCCCGGCACGTCGGCATTGGCCCGGCGCAGCGCGGCGCGAAAGCTCTCGCGCTCGACGGTTTCGGTGCCGCGCACGATGGTGGCGCCGCAGTAGCTGCAGTTGACGGTGCGCCAGCGCGCGGCGCGCGGCAGCGGCGCGGAGCATTGGGGGCAGCTGAGTGCGAGCAGCGACAGCATCAGCCCGCGCCCTAGTCGCTCTTCAGCAGCGCCGCCGGATCGGGCGAAGCCAGCACGCGGTCGATGCGCCGGCCTTCCAGCGCGACGATCTCGAAGCACCAGCCGGCGCAGTCGATCTGCTCGCCCACCTCGGGCAGGTGGCCGGACACCGACATCAGCAGGCCGGCCACGGTGTTGTAGCGGCCGCGCTCTTCATCGGGCAGCTCGCGGATGCCCAGGCGCGCGCGCAGCTCCGACACGGGCATGAGCCCGTCGAGCTCCCACACGCCGTCGGGCCGCTCGCGGGCCCAGGCGTCGGTCTGCATGCCGGGCTGCAGCTCGCCGGTGATGGCTTCGAGCAGGTCGCGCGGGGTCATGAGGCCCTGCACCACGCCGTATTCGTCGACCACGAACACCAGGCGGCCGGCGCGCTCGCGGAACTGCTCGAGCAGCTCCATGCCGGTGAGCGTCTCGGGCACGAACACGGCGGGCGTCGCCTCCTGGCCCAGCACGCCGGCATGCGCCGAACCCAGGCGCAGCAGCTGCGCCACGCTGACCACGCCGACCACGTCGTCGAGCGAGTTGCGGCACACCGGGTACCAGGAATGAACCAGGTTGAGCGCGGCCGCGTCGGCCACCTTCTGCAGCGCCTGCGGCACGGTGAACGAGGCGTCGAGCCATTCGATGTCGGCGCGCGGAATCATCAGCGACGACAGGCGCCTGTCATCAAGGTGAAACACATTGCGCACCATCTGGTGCTCGTGATGCTCGATGACGCCGGCGTCCACGCCTTCTTCCAGGCTGGCCGAGATTTCTTCTTCCGTGACATGGCGCGCCGCGTTGGCGTCGATGCGCAGCAGCTTCAGCATGGTGGCCGTGGCGCCCGCCAGCAGCCACACGAAGGGCTTGGCGCCCTTGGCCAGCGCGCGCATGGGGCGCGACACCCAGCGCGCCACCGGCTCGGGGTAGAGCTGGCCGATGCGCTTGGGCACCAGCTCGCCGAAGATGATGGTGAAGAAGGTGATGCAGGTGACCACGCAGGCGGTCGAGACGATGCTGGCGGTGCCGGCGCCCATGCCCACCGACTCCATCCACACCGCCAGCGGCGCGGCGAAGGCGGCCTCGCCGACGATGCCGCTCAGCATGCCGATGGAGGTGATGCCGATCTGCACCGTCGAGAGGAATTGCGTGGGCGACTCCATCAGCTTCAGCGCGGCCACCGCGCCGGTGTCTCCCGTTTCGGCCAAGGCCGCGAGACGTGCGCGCCGGCTGGTGGAAAGGGCCATTTCGGACATTGCGAACACCGCGTTGAGCGTGGTCAGCAAGGCCAGGAGGAAGACATCCATGAACTGAGGGAGAGAATGAGGGAATGTCACTTTACTTGATTGGCGACCTGCAAGGCTGCGACGCCCCCCTTGGCCGGCTGCTGCAGAAGATCGATTTCTCTCCCAGCCGCGACACCATCGTGCTGCTCGGCGACCTGGTGAACCGGGGCCCCGATTCGCTCGCCGTGCTGCGCCGCGTGCAGGGCTACGGCGCCTCGGCGCTGAGCCTTTTGGGCAACCACGACCTGCACCTGCTGGGCGTGGCGCACGGCGCGCGCAAGGCCGGACGCAAGGACACGCTGGCCGAACTGCTGGCCGCGCCCGACAGCGAAACGCTGCTCGACTGGGTGCGCCAGCAGCACATGGCGCTGCACATGCGCATCGGCACCGGCGACCTGCTGATGGTGCACGCGGGCGTGCTGCCGCAATGGACGGTGAGCGACACGCTGGTGCTGGCGTCCGAGGTCGAGTCGGTGCTGCGCGGCCCGGCGCTGGGCGAGTTCCTGATGTCGATGTACGGCAACGAGCCCGCGCAGTGGCAGGACACGCTGACGGGCAGCGCCCGCCTGCGGGCCATCGTCAACGCGCTGACGCGGCTGCGCTTCTGCAGCGCCGACGGCGTGATGGAGTTCGAGGCCAAGGACAGCGCCGCCACCGCCCCCGAGGGCTACATGCCCTGGTTCGACGTGCCGGGGCGCAAGACGGCCAAGGCCACGATCGCCTTCGGCCACTGGTCGACGCTGGGCTGGCTCTCGCGGCCCGACCTGCTCTCGACCGACACCGGCTGCGTGTGGGGCGGCTGCCTGAGCGCGGTGCGCATCGGCGCGACGCTGGACGAGCGCGAGCTGATCCAGGTCGCGTGCGAACAATCGCAAAAGCCGGGCAAGCCCGCCTGAAAAAGGCGGCTTGCACCGGTGCACCGGCGCTCGACGGTAAAGGCCGTCGTCAGAACGGCTGCGTCATCAGCCCGTACACGGTGCGCACGCCGCTCACGTAGTTGCCCATGCGCAGGTTCTCGTTGGCCGCGTGCTGATTGTTGTCGGCGTTCACCAGCGGAATGATCGCGAAGGGCACCGGCAGCACGCGCACGATCTCGGCCGTGGGCACCGTGCCGCCCATCATGCGGATGCGCACCGGCTCGGGCTGAGTGCCGAAGGTGCCGGTCAGCGCCTTGTAGGCCCACTGCCCCACGGGCGAGTTGATCTGCGAGCCCGCCGCGTCGCCGCCCTCGCTCTGGTAGGAGAAGCTGGCGATCTTGTCGTAGCGGCTGCGGTCTTCGTCGGTCGGCTCGCCCTTCACCAGGTGGTAGCCCTGGCGCTCGATGTGCTTCTGGATCTGCTGGCCGAGCCAGGCGGCGTTGGAGTCGGGGGTGGTGCGCAGGTCGAGCTCGGCCACGGCCTTGTCGGGCACGATGTTGGCCACCTTGTCGCCCACCGCCGCCGCGGCCATGCCGCGCACGTTCAGCGAGGGGTACTGCATCGCCTCCTGGTAGTTGGCGCCGACCTTGTCGGTCTGCGAGATGCCCAGGCGGCGCTTGAGCGCGGCCTCGTCGTCGGGCACGGCGGCCATGATCTTGCGGTCGGCCTCGGCGATCTTCACGTGGTCGTAGTAGCCGGGCACGGTCACGCGGCCCTGGTCGTTCTTCATGGAGGCCAGCAGGCTGGCCAGGCGCTGCGCCGGGTTGGGCGCGTAGTTGCCGTAGTGCCCGCTGTGCAGCGGCACCTTGGCGCCGTAGACCGTGAGCCGGGCCTCGGCCGCGCCGCGGTTGCCGAACACCAGGGTGGGCCGGTTGGTGGCGTGCATGGGGCCGTCGTGGATCACGATGGCGTCGGTGCGCAGCAGGTCGCGGTGCGCCTGCATCACCTTGCTGATCGACGGCGAGCCTTTTTCTTCCTCGCTGTCGAGGATCACCTTCACGTTCACCGCCGGCTGGGCGCCCCCGGCCTTCAGTGCGTCGATGGCGGCGAGCATCATCATGATCGGGCCCTTGTCGTCGGCCGACGCACGGCCGAACACGCGCCATTCGGGGTCGAGCGGGCCGCTGAAGAGCGGCGCCGAATCGATCTCCTCCCAGCTGCCATCGGCCGCCTTGCGCTTGAGCACGGGCGTCCACGGGCTCTTCTGCGCCCATTGCGCCGGAATCACGGGCTGGCCGTCGAGGTGCATGTAGAACAGCACCGTCTTGCGCGCCGGGTCGCTGCCCGGGTACTCGGCGTAGAGCATGGGCTTGCCGTCGTTGGGCAGTTGCTGCGTGGTGAAGCCGCGCTTGCGGAAGGCCTGCTCCAGCCACTCGACGTTCTTGCGGATGTCCTCCGGAGAGATGGCGTCGTTGGGCAGGGACAGCAGCTCGAAGTACTCGCGGAAGCTGCCCTGCGCGTGCCGTTCGGCATCGGCCGTGGAGAGTTCGGCCGCGCCAGCAACTCCGGCGCCTACGGCGGCGAGCAGGGCAACGGGGAGCAGTGCGAGCAGGCGGCGCGGGGTTCGAGGCTGGAAGGGCATGGGATGGAAGTCCGGTTTATGACAGTTCCGTGGCAGTCTAGGCAAACCCGTGCTTTTGAACAATTGCTGATTTTTCCGGATATCTTTGCGTTTTTTGCAACGCAGTCCATAGCCCAACGCCCGAACCCATCGCCATGTCATCGCATCGCCTGCAGGAAACCTCGCTGCGCTACTTTCTCGAAGTCGTCCGCAGCGGCTCGCTCACCGAAGCCGCCGCGCGCCTGAACGTCAGCGCCTCGGCCATCAGCCGGCAGGTGGCCATGCTCGAGGAGCTGCTGGGCGTGCCGCTGTTCGAGCGCCGGCCGCGCGGCATGGTGCCCAGCGCGGCCGGGGAACTGCTGGCCGCGCACGCCCGGCGCGGTGCGCTGGAGGCCGAGCGCGTGGTGTCGGACATCCAGGGGCTGCAGGGGTTGCGGCGCGGGCACGTGCGCATCGCCTGCTCGTCGGGCTTCGCGAACGAGTTCCTGCCGCAGGCCATCGTCGCGTTCCGCACGCTGCACCCGGGCATCCAGTTCGACCTGCAGGCCTGCGACCCCACGGACGTCACCAACGCCGTGCTGCTCGGCGATGCCGACATCGGCCTGACCTACAGCCGCGCCGCGGTGCAGGGCGTGCGCGTGGCGCACCGGCAGCGCGCCTCGGTGTTCGCGGTGATGCGGCCCGACCATGCGCTGGCGAAGTTGCGCAGCGTGACGCTGGCGCAGATGCTGCCGTTTCCCATCGGCCTGTCGGGCCCCGACACCACGGTGCGCCAGCTGTTCGACGTGGCCTGCAGCAACCGCGGCCTGGTGTTCGAGCCGGTGCTGGTGAGCAACCGGTTCGAGGCGCTGGCCAACTTCGTGCTGCTCGGTGGCGGCCTCGCGATTGCGGGCGAGATCTCGGTGCGCGAACGGGTGCGGCGCGGCGAGCTGCATGCCGCGGAGATCCGCGAGCGCGGCATGCGCGAGCGCTCGGTCGAGCTGCAGACGCTGGCCGGGCGCACCCTGCCCGAGGTGGTGCGGGCCTTTCTCGACTTCCTGTGCGAGGCGCTGCCCGCGCCTGCTGCGCAGTAGCGACGCCGCTTCGGTCTCAGGACGGCAGCCGGAACTTGTCGAGCGCCATGCGCTGGCGGCCCTGCGCGTCGAAGTTCGCGGGCGACAGCCAGCGCTCGAAGGCGGTGCGCAGCGCGGGCCATTCGGCCGCAACGATCGAGAACCACGCCGTGTCGCGGGTGCGCCCCTTGTAGACCACCGCCTGCCTGAACAGGCCTTCGTACTGGAAGCCCAGCCGCCGCGCCGCCTGCTTCGACGGTTCGTTGAAGTTGTCGCACTTCCACTCATAGCGGCGGTAGCCCAGTTCGTCGAAGGCGAACTTCATCAACAGGTACTGCGCCTCGGTGGACATCGGCGTCTGCTTGAGCAACGGCGAGAAGTTGACGCTGCCGACCTCGATCACGCCGTGCGTCGGGTCGATGCGCATCAGCGCGAGCGTGCCGACGGCGCGGCCGCTGGACCTGTCGATGACCGCGAAGTGCATCGGATCGGCGCTGCGCGCGGCGCGCTCGGCATGCGCACGGGTGCCGTCGAGGTCGGCGGGCCGCTCGGTGCCCAGGTAGGTCCAGTCGCGCCCGTCGGGGGCCTGCGCATAGGCGGCGTGCAGGTCGTCGGCATGCCGCGCCGCGTCGAGCGGCTCGAGCGTGCAGAAGTGGCCCTCGACGGCCCTGCGCGGCGGCAGGACGCGGGGCGTCCAACCGGGAACGTCGGGGCCGATGGACTGGCCGAATTCATTGAGGCGGAGTGTCATGGAGGTCTTTTTTGCAAAGGCTGGAACGGCAAGGCCGGAGGACGTAAAGTACCCGCAACGTGGCTCCAATGAAAGCGCCACGACTCGACAATTTCATGGTGCCACGCCTCGACCTTTCCCCCACTGCCCTGCTCGAATCCCCGCTCGACAGGAACCGCGACGCGGGCTCGATGCAGCGCCAGCTCCACGACCGGCTCAAGCGCGCCATCCTCGACGGCAGCCTCGCGCCGGGCAGCCGCCTGCCGGGCTCGCGCGCACTCGCCGAGGCGCTCGGCATCTCGCGCAACACCGTCGCCGCCACCTACGAGCACCTGGCGGCCGAAGGCTACGTGCAGCCCGACCGCCAGGGCACGCGCGTGACCGCGCTGTCGTCGCCGGCGCCGGCCAAGCGCACGGCCAGGCCGCCCGGCACGCCGGCCACCGCGCAGCGTCTCGCGAAGATCAGGCCACTCGCGTCGCGCGCCGAGACGGACGCGGCGCTGCGCCCCGGTGTGCCCGCCCTCTCCCACTTTCCGTTCGCCGCATGGCGCGGTGCGCTCGACCGCGCCATCCGCGGCGCGGGCCCGGCCGCGCTGGGCTACGGCGACCCGCTGGGCGAGCCGCGGTTGCGCGCGGCCATCGCTGGCCACCTGTCGGTGGCGCGTGGGGTGCGCTGCGAGCCCGGCCAGGTCGTCATCGCCGAAGGCGCGCAGGAGGCCATCTCGCTGTGCGTGCGCCTGCTGTCGAACCCCGGCGACACCGGCTGGGTCGAAGACCCGGGCTACCGCGGCGTGAAGGCCGCCATGCACGCGGGCGACATGCGCATCGTGCCCGTGCGCGTCGATACCGAAGGGCTGTGCGCCAGCGCGGCCGACTGGCAGAAACACCCGCCCCGGCTGGTCTACGCCACGCCCTCGCACCAGTACCCGGTGGGCGCGGTGCTGAGCATCGCGCGCCGGCTCGACCTGATCGCGCAGGCGCGCAAACACGGCGCATGGATCATCGAGGACGACTACGACAGCGAGTTCCGCCACACCGGCGAGCCCATCGGCGCGATGCAGGGGCTGGTGAGCGACGCGCCCGTGCTCTACGTGGGCACCTTCAGCAAGACGATGTTTCCCTCGTTGCGGCTGGGTTTCCTGGTGCTGCCCCGGCAACTGGTTCCGGCCGTGCAGGCGCCGCTCGAGGAGATGCTGCGCGGCGGCCACCGCTACGAACAGCTGGCCATGGCCGACTTCATCGAGAGCGGCCAGTTCAGCCGCCACCTGGGCCGCATGCGCCGCCTGTACCGCGACCGCCAGCAGGCGCTGCGCCTTGCGCTGCACAAGCACCTGAAGGTGCCGCACGAAATCGACGGCGGCTACTGCGGCCTGCACCTGACCGTGCGGCTGCCCGCGCGCTTCGACGACCGGAAGATCGCGGCCGAGGCGCTGCGCCATCGCATCGCGCCGTCGCCGCTCTCGGGGTTTGCGATGCAGCCGACGGAAAGGGACAACGGGCTGGTGCTGGGGTATGGGAACACGGCGGCGGAGTTGTTCGAGCCGCTGGTGAAGCGCTTGTCGCAGCTGGCGCGCGCGGCGCAGCACGGCACGCCGCCTGCATCAGCGCATTGACGGCCGGCCAGCACCGGCGTTTGCCGATGGCTCGTGCGGCAATGCATCGCGGCTTCGTGCCAGGTCTGCCAGCGCCTCGTCGAGCCCCGCGTGGCGAAAGGCGTAGCCGGCCGCGAGTGCGGCGCGCGGCACGGCGTTCTGCCCGTCCAGCAGCAGGGTCGACATCTCGCCGGCCAGCATGCGCAGCGGCGCGTCAGGCATGCGCAGCCGCACGCGCCGGCCGAACGAAGCCGCCACTGCCTGTGCGAACCGCGCCTGTGGCGGCGTGTCTGGCGCAACGGCGTTGACCGGGCCGTCCAGGCTGCCATGCGCCATTGCGAAGCGCAGCATTCCAACGGCGTCGTCCAGGTGAATCCAGGGTGCCGGCTGGCGCCCGGAGCCAAGCACGGCACCGAGCCCCAGGCGCGCGCTGAGCGCAAGCATCGGATAGGCACCATCGCCGCGGCCGAGCACCACGCCGAAACGCATCCGCACAACGCGCACGCCCAGGGCCTCGGCGCGACGTGCCTCGTGCTCGATCGCACAGCAAAGATCCGACTGGAATTCGCCCGGCCGGGCCGGACTCGCCTCGTCGCGCGGCTCGAACGAAGCCTGCGGCGACGCGCCGTAGAAGCCCACCGCCGACGCGCTCACGAGCACGCGCGGCGCCTGCTGCAGTCGCCGCATGAGGTCCACCACCGCCGTGGTCACCGCTACACGGCTGGCGAGCAGGTCGCGCCGGCGCCGGCCCGTCCATGGCATGCCCAGCACGCGGGCGCCGGCCAGGTTGACGATGGCGTCGATGCGCGTCTCCGAAGGAATCGCGTCGAGGCTCTCGACCACCCAGACGCCCGGCCCGAACGTGGCGCGCGCCTGCCTCGCGTCACGCGACAGCACGATCACGCGACGTCCCTCGCGCTGCAGGTCGGCCATCAGCGCACCGCCGACGAAGCCGGTCGCACCGGTGACCAGCACCGCGGGTGCAACGATGCGCTCGTGCTGCAGCACCGTTCGCGCGCCGCTGAGCTTCGCGAGGCGATGCAGTCGCACCACGGCCAGCGCGTTGCGCACGCTCCAGGCCAGCACGCCGACCCCGTACAGAGTGAACAGCCATGAAACCCACCCGTGCGGCGTCAACGACATCGACGTGGGCATGCGCGACCAACCGGCCAGCACCGGCGCGAAGACACCGATGAACAAGCCGTAGCTGATCGTCAGCAGCGTGTGCAGCACGCGCTCGAACGGCGGCAGGCAACGCGTGCGGTCTTCTTCCAGGAAGTCGGCCAGCGTGATGAAGAGCTCGACGACCAGCAGCGCACCCAGAAGCACGGCAAAGCCGCCGCCCCAGGCGAACCACCCCAGCCCGATGAAGACCACGCCGTAGATCGCCTCGCGCGCGGCGTGGAGCGTGAGTTCGTGGCGCGCCGCCACGCGCTGCGGCAGCTTGGCCTCGAGTTCGTGATGCCACAGGTTGTCGAAGGCACCCAGGAAAGCCTGGATCGAAAGCAGGATGAAAACGGTGGTCATGAGGCACTTTCACAAAATGGATCGATGAAGACGCCGGACTGATGGAAGGTCTCGCCCCACAGCGGGTGCGCCATCGTCAGCGTGAAACGGAAGAGGCCGTGGCCCAGGTCGGTGTGCGTCACGCGGCACACGCCGGGTGTCAGCAAGGCCGGCACGCCCACGCGAAGACGGCCCCGCATCAGATGAAAGCGGCGGCTCAGAAAGACCAGCGTGCCGTCTTCCTCGAACACATCGAGCGACATGCTCAGGCCGCCGTCGGTGCGCTCCAGCAAGCCGCCATCGGTGCCGATTTCCTTGGTCGAACGAACGACGCGCTCACCGCCCCCCGCGCAACGATGGAAGCGCCGCTCCCAGACGACGCCGCCGTGGCCATTGGCGTACACGCGCACGCTGGTCGCGACCGATTGCTCGTTCGCACGGGTCAGGGGCCCGCCGAAAAGGCCCGCAAGCCAAGCGTGAAAGCGGCCGACGGGCGAGCAGCGCAAGTCCATGCGGCCGCTGTAGGTGGTGTCCGCATGAGCGACGCCGAAGCGGCGCTGCACGGCGCGCGGCAACCGGGCCCACCCGGCGGCACCCACCAACGCCGGAAGGTCCAGCGCGGGGAGGTCCGGCGGCGCGGCGCTGCGCGTGGAGGAGCGGCGCGGGCGCGAAGAAAAGAGAGACGACAGGGCAAACATGGCGGCTTGTCGGAGTGGCTGATGAACTCCTTATTGCGAAAACCGAGCCAAGCCAGGCGCACCTCATAAGTCATTGATTCAATTGAAAATTGTGTTCTGACCTGCATACTTCGGATACAGTTCGCCGAGCCTGAATCGTCAACTTCGTTGACAGGCAAGCTTGTGCCTCCGCCTTCTTACAGCCCCCCTTTGCCCCGATGCTGATCCACGTCGTTCTCGCCTTCGCCTTGTTCGAAACGCTGGCCCTCAGCGGCGTGTTGCTGGTGTGGGCGGATCGCGTCAATGGCGCCCGTTTGCTGGCCGCGTTCCTGACCGGCATCTCGATCTGGATCACGGGCAACGAGCTGCCCAACTGGTTCGGCCCCGGCGCCGAGCACGCAATGATGTTGCTGCTGGCCACGGCACCGCTGACCTCGTCGTTCTTCTTCCATTTCTGCACCGTGTTCTGTCGTGTCGACATCGGCCGCATCGGGATCACGTGCGCCTATGCGCTCGGCGCCGGGGCCTCGCTCGCGGCAATGGTCTTCACGCCCGGCTACATCGTCGAACACCGCGACATCGGCTGGCTGGCGGTGGCCGGCCCGGTCGGTTTTGCGGCGAGCATGGCGTGGGTCGTCCTTGGCATCGCTGGCGTCTGCGTGCTTCTCACCGCGCTGGCACGTGCGCGCCGGCCGGCATTCAGCCAGATTGCCGCCGTCACCGCCTCGTGCCTCTGGGGCATGCTGTGCCTCACCGGCTACGGGATTGCCGTGCTCGACTTGCCGGTCTATCCGTTTCCATTGCTGGGACTGCCGTTCTACCCGCTGATCCTGGTCTACGGCATCCTGCGCTATGGCGTCTTCGTCGCCAACGCATGGGCACGCCGTGCGCTGGTCTGGGCGCTGTTGCTCGCCCTGGGCGCCGCCATCGTGGCGTTGACGCCGCTGCTGCCCATCGAATCGCGCTGGGTCGGCGGCCTTGCAGTCGCGGCCAGTTGCCTCGCGCTGAACGGACCGGTGCGCCAGTTCGCGGAACGGTTGATCTACCCCGGCGGCGAGGTCTCGGTGGCAGACCTTGGCAACTGGCGCCGTGTATTGCAGTCGGCCGAAACACCGCAAGCGCTGGCACTGCAAGCCTCCGCGCTGCTCAGCGAACGCATCGGAACGCAGGTAGAGGTCCGCGTCGGCGATCCGCTTCCAGCAAGCCACGGCGTCCCTCGCCTGGTCTGCTCACGTGACGACGGGAGCGAGAGTGAAGGCGAAGGCTGGAGCGCGGTGCTCGAGGGCTGGGAGGCCGCGCCGCCGGGGCTGCGCCAGGTAGCGGAACTGTTCGGCACGGTCGTGTCGGACTCGGCCGCGCGCGTCGAGCAACTGCAGCAGAGCGCCGCACGCGAGCGCGAACGCCAGTTGCAAGCGCGGCTGGCCGAACTCGGTTCGCTGGCGGCAACGGTGGCGCACGACATCCGAAACCCGCTGAACATCATCGCCATGGCCGTCGCCGGCGCGCCAAGCGAAACCCGCCGGGAGGTCGCCGACCAGGTGGCACGCATCTCGCACCTGACCCGCGACCTGCTGGACTACGCCAAGCCATGGAAGCTCGCGACCACGCAACTCGACATCGCGGCGCTGGTGCGCGCATGCGCCATGCGGCTGCCCGACGTGAGCCTTGGCGCCGGCCTCGAGCGTGAGCTGATGGTGAACGCCGACGCGCGGCGCGTCGAGCAGGCGCTCACCAACCTTTTCGAGAATGCGCGCACCGCTGTCGACGCCGGGGCATCGGGCGAAGCCAACCTGGCAAGACAGGACAAGGACAGCCGCGTCCACATCGACGCCGAGACGGTCGACCGCACGCTGCTGCTGCACGTCTGCGACAACGGCCCGGGTGTACCGGCGGAGATCCGCGAGCGCCTGTTCGAGCCCTTCGCCTCGCGCAGTGCTGGCGGCACCGGCCTTGGCCTGGCGATCGTCGCACGCATCATGAACGCCCATGGCGGCTCGGTCGCCCTGGGCGCCCGCCCACCCTGGCGCACCTGCTTCACGCTGAGTTTTCCCCTGACACCATGAACGACATTTCTGAAACCGGTCGCGTGCTGCTCGTCGACGACGAGGCGGCGTTCCAGCGGCTGGGCGGCGCGTTCCTGCGCGACATCGGCCACGAGGTCACGCTTGCCGGCGACGGGGAGCAGGCGCTGGCGGCCTTCGACAAGCAGCGGCCCGAGCTGGTGCTGCTCGACCTGGCCATGCCACCGCACATGGACCCCGAGATCGGCCTGGAGCTGATACCGCGTTTTTCGCACGTACCGGTGATCGTGCTCACGGGGCATGGCGAACACGAGCTCGCGCTGCGTGCGACCGAGCTGGGCGCCTGGGACTTCCTGACCAAGCCGATCGATCCTGACATGCTGCGCTTCGTGGTGGCCCGCGCATTGCGAAAGGCGCGCCTGGATGCCGAACTCCTGGCACTGCGCGCGGACCAGGCCACCGACGACCTCGGCATGGTCGGCCAGGCGCCCGCCACCGCGCAGTTGCGCACGCTGGTACGCCGCGTGGCGCGCACGGCCGTCAGCGTGCTCGTGCTGGGCCCGACCGGCACCGGCAAGGAACTGGTCGCGCGCGCGCTTCACGCATGCAGCGCGCGCAGTGCCGGGCCCTTTGTCGCCATCCATTGCGGGGCACTTTCGGCAGAGCTGCTGGAAAGCGAGCTGTTCGGCCACGTGAAGGGCAGCTTCACCGGTGCCTACCGCGACCAGCCAGGCCTGGTGGAGGCCGCGCATGGCGGCACGCTGTTTCTCGACGAGGTCGGCGAAATGCCGCCGCCCATGCAGGTCAAGTTGCTGCGCTTCCTGCAGGAAGGAGCCTTCGTGCCGGTCGGCGGCAGGACGCAGAAGCACGCCGAAACGCGCGTCGTCGCGGCGACGCACCGCGACCTCGAAGCCATGGTGCGCGAAGGAACGTTTCGAGAAGATCTTTTCTATCGCCTGAAAGGCGTGGTGCTGCGCACCCCCGCGGTGGCCGAACGGCCGGCGGACATTCCTCTTCTGGCCACGCGCTTCCTGCACCGCGTGGCGCCGGGTGCCGGCCTGTCCGCGGGCGCCCTGGCCTGGCTCACGGCGCGTGAATGGCCCGGCAACGTGCGCGAGCTGAAGGCCGTCGTCGAATCGGCCGGTGCCCTGCTGTTGCCGGAGCAGCGCGAGGTCGACGCAGACCTCTTGCGGTTGGCCAGCGGCGATGTCGCGGAGGTCTTACGGCCGGAGGCGGCCCTGTCGGCGGCCGGCACGGGTCTTCTCGACTCGGCAATGAACGAACTGGAGCTGCGGCTGGTGCGGGACACGATGGTGGCAACAAGCGGCAATCAATCGGAGGCGGCGCGCCGACTTGGAATTTCCCGGGTCGGGCTGATCAAGAAACTGATTCGCCTCGGCTTGCGCTAGCTAGCCGCGTGCGTTCACCACATGCTCGCGCCGGAAGTTTCTCGGCGTGCTCCCCACCCACTGCCGAAACCGCCGATTGAAATACGCCTCGTCCGTGAACCCGCACTGGTGCGCAATCTCCCGCACCAGCAGCGAGGTCGAGGACAACAGCTCTTTCGCCCGCTCGATGCGCCGCTCGGTCACCAGGTCGGTGAACGTGCGGTCGGTCTCCTTGCGCAGCAGGTTCGCCAGGTAGTTGGGCGAGAGAAACGCGGCGGCCGCCGCATCCGTCAACGACAGCGGCTTGTCGAGGTTGTCGCGCACGTAGCGCACCACGCGCTGCAACGCGTCGCGCTGCGAGGTCTTGCCGTTGTGCTGCAGCGAAAGCCGCATCAGCGCCTGCTCCTGGCGCATGCAGGCCAGCCCGATGATCTGCTGCACGATGCCGCGCATCGCGATCTTGGCGCCGAAGTTGCGGCCGGTGTTCAGCCCGTGCAGCTCGTCGAGCCAGCCGCGCACACGCGCGAAGTCGGCCTCGTCGAAGGCGAAGTCGACGTACTCCTGGAACAGGAAAGGCGCGAGGTCGGGATAACGCGCGAGCGACACGTCGTCGAGGTCGAGCGCATCGACCTCGAGCTCGGGCCACAGGAAGCGCTGGTCGAAGTTGACGATGCAGTACAGCGCGTCGGGCGGGTGCGGAATGACGTGCACCCGGTACGGCAGCACGAAGCTCAGATGGCGCGGGCCGAAGGGCCGCACCTCACCGCCGATGGCCTGCTGCGAGCTGCCCTCGATGCCGATCTGGATCTGGAAATACGCATGCCGGTGCGGCAGCGTGAGCTCGTTGCGCGCACCCTGGAAGCGGATGTCGAAGTCGAGGTGGTCGGCACGCTCGTGCATGCCGTAGGTGCGAACGGACGTGGAGGGAGAGGGGCGCATCGGGGCGGTCGGGTCGGCTGGCGTCTGCCCGCGAGGGTACGCCAACTTGCGCGGCCCCGCGTCGCATGCCTTGGCGTGGCGTGCCGTGGTGCGGTGGCATCGCGTGCCCCAGCGAAGCCCGGCAGGTCCGCCGCGCGGGCGCCCTTCAGGCTCAGACGACCACGACCTCGAGCGCGCCCACGCCCGCCACGGTGCCGCGCATGCGGTCGCCTCGCTGCACGGCCGCCACGCCGGCCGGCGTGCCGGTGAAGATCAGGTCGCCGGGCTGCAGCGTGAACAGCGTCGACAGGTAGGCGATGGTGTCGGGCACGTTCCAGATCATGTCGGCGAGGTCGCCGACCTGGCGTTGCGCGCCGTTCACCTCGAGGCGGATCTCGCCGGCGGCCGGGTGGCCGGCCTTGGCCACGGGCACCACCTCGCCGCAGGGAGCGGAGCCGTCGAAGGCCTTGCCGGTGTCCCAGGGGCGGCCCATCTTCTTGGCCTCGCCCTGCAGGTCGCGGCGCGTCATGTCGAGGCCGACGGCGTAGCCGTAGACGTGTGCAAGCGCGTCTGGTGCGGCGATGTTCGCGCCGCCGGTCTTCAGCGCGA
The DNA here is from genome assembly GCF_900115445.1 of Variovorax sp. OK605. Classification (NCBI taxonomy): domain Bacteria; kingdom Pseudomonadati; phylum Pseudomonadota; class Betaproteobacteria; order Burkholderiales; family Comamonadaceae; genus Variovorax; species Variovorax sp. OK605. Next base: position 389,743 of record NZ_FOWL01000007.1, on the reverse strand, counting down.
CCACGAGCTCGATCTCGTGGTGCACGTCGCTCGACAGCGTGGGGTAGGCGAATTCGCCGCCGTCGGCCACGATGGCGTTGGCCGGCTTCATGAAGAAGAACGGCGGTTCGCGGTCGGGGTTGTGGCCCATCTCGCGCGCGTGCTCGGAGTAGTTGCGGCCCACGCAGAAGATGCGGTTGACCGGGAAGCGCGCGCGTTCGCCCTGGATGGGGAGAGAGTGAACGGGTGCAGGCGAAATGGCGTAGGTGGTGGCGTCGGCGGTAGTCATGCAACGACTTTAGCCAGCGCCACCCCGCGCCCGGCGGACGCATCTACGCGAGTCTTGGACTCAGCTACGTTTTCGGCGCACCGTCATCCAGCCACGCCGAAGCCGGTGTCGAAGGTGCCCTTCACATCCAGCGGCTGCTTGATGAGCCCGACCTGCCGGTAGAAGTCGGCCGTGCCCTGCTGGTCGGCAATGACCTGCGCGTCGATGGCCACCCACTTCTGCTGGCGGCGCTCGAACTGCAGCCTGGCCGCCTCGGGCGGAATGCCGATGATGCGTGCCAGCGCGGCCGAGTAGGCGTCGACGTTGCGGTACGACCAGAGCTGCGCCTTCACCACGCGCTGCAGGAAGTCTTGCAGCACCGGCCGCTTGGCCGCGATGGCGCCGTCGGTTGCCGCGAGGTAGCTCAGCCCCGGCAGCAGGCCGCGCCCGCTGGCCAGCACGCGCGCATGGTGGCTGACCTCGGCCAGCGCGGTGTAAGGCTCCCAGGTGGCCCAGGCGTCGACCGAGCCCTGCGTGAGCGCGAGCTTGGCGTCGGCCGGGGCCAGGAAGCGGATGTTCACGTCCTCGGGCTTGAGGCCCGCCGTGGTGATGGCCTTGAGCGTGACGTAGTGGCCGATGGAGCCCCGGTTCGTCGCGATGCTCTTGCCCTTGAGGTCGGCGGCGGTCTTCAGCGGTGAGTCGGGCCGCACCAGCACCGCGGTGCCGTAGGAGTCGGAGCGGTTCGCGCCGATGGCCTTCACGCGCGTGCCCGCGGCCAGCGCGAAGATGAGCGGTGCGTCGCCGATGGGGCCTGAGTCGACCGCGGCGGCATTGAGCGCCTCGGCCAGCGGCGCAGCGGCCGGAAACTCCGACCACTGGATGTCGTAGCCCAGGCCTTCGAGCCCGCCCGCGGCTTCGAGCAGCGCGCGCAGGCCGCCCTTCTGGTCACCGGCCTTGAGCACCGGCCGGCCCTGTGCGGCAACCGCGCCCGGCAGCGCGACGGCGGCGGCGACCGAAGCGCCCTGGACGAGAAACCGGCGGCGTGAACGATGGAGCGTCATGGAATTCTTGTGGTTCATGCCAGGGGATCGAAGGACACGTGTTCGGCGAACCGCGCCGGGTCGGTGCTCTTCTTGAGCACGCCCACGCCGCGGAAGTCGCGCGCGTAGAACTCGACCTCGTCGCGCAGGCTCTTGCCCAGCGGGTGGTGGTTGTGCGTGAGCGTGCCGAGCAAGGCGCGCAGGTCTTCGACCGGCACGTTGGGCGAGTACCTGGCGAACAGCCTGGCCGACTCGTTCGGGTTCTCGGCCACGTAGTCGGAGGCCTGCGCAATGGCGCGCACCAGCGAGGCGACGGTGGCCTTGTCCTTGCGCACGAGCTCGCCGCGCGCGCCGACGATGCAGCAGACCTTGTCCTTGTATTCGCCGGTGAGGTTGCTCGCCACCTCGACGTAGACACCCTGGTTGCGCTTCTCGATCAGGTAGATGTTCGGGTCGCCGTCGGCAATGGCCTGGATCTCGCCCTTCTTCACCGCAATGTCGAGCAGGTCGGCCGGGTACTGGCGCCAGGTGACGTCCTTGTCGGCGTCGATGCCGTTCTTGGCGAGCAGGATCGAGAAGAAGTTCTTGCCCGGGCTCGTGATGTCCGACACGCCGATGGTCTTGCCCTTCAGGCTCGCCAGGTTGGTGACGCCCGCGCTCTTCGCGCCCACGAGCCGCACGCAGCCCCCGTGCGAGCTGCCGACGATCTTCACGTCGAAGCCCGACTCCAGCGGCTTGAGCCAGCGGTGGATCATGCCCACGGCCGCATCGGCCTTGGCGGTGGCCAGCGACTCCAGCAGCTGGTCGGTCGACCCCGTGTAGTTGATGAGCTCCACCTGCAGCCCGTTGCGCTCGAAGTAGCCGCGCTCCTGCGCAACCACCACGGGCGACAGGCAGAACGCCGCGGCGTTCCAGGCGAAGGTGAGCTTGCGCGACGACTGCGAGAAGGCCTGCGACGCGATCAGGCCACCCGAGGCGACCACGGCGGCGGCGCCGCCTGCGCGCAGCACGCTGCGCCGGGAGAAGGGTCGGTTCACAGCAGCAGCTCGGGTTCGGCCTCGACCAGGCCTTCGTAGAGGCTGTCGAAGGAATGGATGGCGCCTTCGGGTCCGCCGATCTGGCCGTGCGTGTGGCGCGCGGTTTCTTCGTCGATGGGTTGCGGCTTGCCGGCGGCTTCGGCCAGCAACTGCGTGTGGCAGGCGTTGTCCAGCGCGATGTACCACCAGGCGGCGGCTTCCACCGTGGGGCCGGCCGTCAGGATGCCGTGGTTCTTGAGGATGGCGCCCTTCTTGTCGCCGAGTGCCTGCGCGATGCGGTCGCCCTCGCTGTTGTCGACCACCATGCCGGTGAAGTCGTCGAACAGCGCCACGTCGCCGTGGAACACGCAGGCGTCCTGCGTGAGCGTGTCGAGCTTGCGGCCCAGCGTGGACCAGGCCTTGCCGTAGGTCGAGTGCGTGTGGGCGGCGGCAACGATCTTCGGGTTGTGCTCGTGGATCGCCGCGTGGATCGCGAACGCGGCCTTGTTGAGCGGCCTGTCGCCGATGACGGTCTCGCCCTTGGCGTTCACGAGCAGCAGGTCGGAGACCTTGATGCGCGAGAAATGAATGCCGAGCGGGTTGACCCAGAAGTGATCGGTGAGCTCGGGGTCGCGCGCGGTGATGTGGCCGGCCAGCCCCTGCGCGAAGCCGAAGCGCGCGAACAGGCGGAAGGCACCGGCCAGGCGCTCCTGGCGGTGGCGGCGCTCGGCCTGCACGGTCGGGCGCGGCGGGACGGGGTCGAACCAGAACTTCTGCTGGGGGTTCGGGTTGAGCTTCAACGACGCGTGGCGGTCGATGGAAAGAACGGCACTCATGGGGACTCCGGTTGTTCGGTATTCGGTGTTGCTCCTTCCCCTTCCGGGGGAAGGCGGGGATGGGGGCACGACGGCTTCAGGGCCATGACGGTGCTGGAGGCCGTCAGCCCCCACCCCCGCCCTGCCCCGGGAGGGGAGGGAGAAAGACGGGGTCAGGCGGCTTTGCGCACGGAGGCCGCGCGTTGCGCCACCAACTCGCGCGTGCGCGGAATCAGCTCGCGCCCGTAGTCCAGCGCGTCCTCCAGCGGATCGAAGCCACGAATCAGGAAAGTCGTCACGCCCAGGTCGTAGTAGTCGAGCAGCGCATCGGCCACCTGCTCGGGCGTGCCGACCAGCGCGGTGCTGTTCGAGCGCCCGCCGATCTCCTGCGCCACCGCGGTCCACAGGCGCTTGTCCACGCGCGGGCCCTTGTCGGCCGCGGCCAGCAGGCGCTTGGCGCCTTCGCTTTGCTGCGGGCCGCCGCGGTTGTAGCCCTGCACCACGCGCAGGCGCTTGGTCTCCGCGAGGATGCTTTCGGCACGCGCCCACGCGGCTTCCTCGGTCTGCGCCACGATCGGGCGGAACGACACCGAGAAGCGCACGCTGCGCCCATGCCTGGCCGCCTCGGCGCGCACGCGCGTGGTGAGCTCGCGCGCCTGGTCGAGCGACTCGCCCCACAGCGCATACACATCGGCGTACTTGCCCGCCACGGGAATCGCGGCCTCGGAAGCACCGCCGAAGTACACCGGCACATGCGGCTTGCCGTTGCGCGTCTGCAGCGGCTTCACCTCGGAGAACGCGTTCTGGAACCGGTAGTGCGCGCCCTCGTGGTCGAACGGCTTCTCGGCCGTCCACACCTTGTGCAGCACCTCGAGGTATTCGTCGGTTCGGGCATAGCGCTGGTCGTGGCCGAGCCAGTCGCCGTCGCGGCGCTGCTCTTCGTCGGAGCCGCCCGAGATGTAGTGCACGCCAAGACGCCCGCCGCTGAACTGGTCGAGCGAGGCGAACTGCCGCGCGGCCAGCGTGGGCGCCACGAAGCCGGGGCGGTGCGCCAGCATGAAGTGGATGCGCTCGGTCACCGAGGCGGCGTAGGCCACGGTGAGGGTGGCGTCGGGGCTGGTCGAATGGTGCGGCACCAGCACGCGGTCGAAACCGGCCTGCTCGTGGGCCTGCGCGAAGGCGCGCACGTAGTCGCGGTCGAGCGAGGGGCCCTTGGCCGCGTGGATCTCCGAGACCTTCTGGCCCTGGATCATGCCGATGAATTCGACGCCGTCCGGTTGTTGCTGGCTCATGGTGTTGTCCTTTTCGAGTGGGAGGTGGGTCTGGCGTATCAGGCGAATCAAGCGGCCGGCAGGCGCAGCACGTTCTCGAAGCTGCGGTCCCACAGGGGCTTCACATCGGCGGGCCCGTCGAGCACGCCGATCTTCAGAAAGGTGTCGGCCACCTCCTGGTGGCTGCGCACGACCGCGTCGCTCACCGGGCCCAGGCTGTAGTCGCCACTGCGGCCGTTGAAGAGCTCGACGATGTCGCCGACGGGCACGCGCGTTTCCGCCGACTGCGCACGGGCGTAGGCCAGGAAGTTGCCGTTGATCCAGGCGAAGGCGCGCTGCAGGCGCTGCAGCAGGTCGGCCAGTGCGGCGCGGCGCAGGCTGTCGTCGAGCGCGCGCGGGTTGGCGTAGATGGGGAAGTTGCCCGACAGGTAGCCCACGCCGGTCTTGATGGTGCGCGCGCCGTACTGGGTGCGCGCCAGCTGGCCGTTGTAGCCGTAGATGGCCCAGGCATCGAGGTCGCCGCGCGCGAAGGCCGAGAGGCCGTCCGACGGCGTGAGGCTCACGGCCTGGATGTCGCTGAACGACAGGCCCGCTTCGGCCAGCTGCCTGGCCAGGTAGTAATGCGAGGTGGTGGCGCGCACGTAGCCCACGCGCTTGCCCTTGAGGTCGGCAATGGTGCGGATGGGCGCGTCCTTGCGCGCCAGCGTGGCCTGGTTGTTCAGGTCCTCATGCGTCACGGCCACCAGCTTCACGCTGGACTTCTGGCGCGCAGCGAACACCGGCGGGATCTCGCTGCCCGAGCCCAGGTCGAGCGCGTCGCCGTTGATGGCCTCGATGTGCAGCACGCCGTTGTTCAGCTCGCGCCAGTCGATCTTGTAGGGCGTGCCGGCCTGCCCCGAGGCCGTGAGCAGCGGCCGCCACAGGCCCTTGTAGGTGCCCACGCGCAGCGTGACGCCCGACAGGTCGCGCGAAGGCGCGGCGGCCTGCGACCACGCGGCGGTGCCGGTGGCGGCGAGTGCCGCGGCGGCTTGCAGCAGGCGTCGCCGGTCCAAGGGGAAATCTGGTTTCATAGACCGAACCGTACCGAGACGGGGGCCGCAGGCGAACGCAGAAAAACGAGTTTGCATATGCGGGATGCATCGTTTTCCGGCGCGAGGCCGCCCGCTACCGTGCAGGCACCATGAGTGCACTCCCCTTGCGCCGCGCGCCGGCAACGCCTGACATCCTTCCTTCGGCACCTGCCGTGCCCGCCACGGTGGACGCCGCCGTGCTGGCCCGGCTGACGGCCCAGTTCGCCTCCACCGCGGCCGACCACGACCGCAGCGGCGCCTTTCCGCGCGAGAACTTCCATGCGCTGCAGGCGCACGGGCTCATCGGCCTGGTCGCGCCCGCCGAACACGGCGGCGGCGGTGCCACGCTGGCGACCGCGCGGCGCGTGATTGCAGCGGTGGCGCGCGGCGAGCCCGCCACGGCGCTGATCCTCACCATGACTTACCTGCAGCACCACGCGCTGACGCGCCCCGACAGCCGCTGGCCCGCGCATTTGCGTGAACAGGTGACGCGCGATGCGGTCGAGCACGGCGCGTTGATCAACGCCCTGCGCGTGGAGCCCGCGCTGGGCTCGCCGGCCCGCGGTGGCCTGCCGGGCACCGTGGCGCGCCAAGTGCGCGAAGGCCAGGGCAAGAGTTGGAAGATCGACGGCCACAAGCTCTACACCACCGGCATCGAAGGCCTGGGCTGGCTCGCGGTGTGGGCCCGCACGGACGAGGCCACGCCTCGCACCGGCGTGTTCCTGGTGCCGCGCGACGCACCCGGCGTGCGCGTGATCGCGAGCTGGGACCACCTGGGCCTGCGCGCCTCGGGCAGCCACGAGGTGGTGTTCGAGAACGTCGCCATCGACCTCGACCATGCCGTCGACCTGCGCGCACCGGCCGACTGGGCGCCCGATGCGGGCAGCCAGACCGACATCGACGCGCACGCCACGCAGCAGGCCTGGATGACGGTGCTGCTCGGCAGCCTCTACGACGCCGTGGCCACGGCCGCGCGCGACTGGCTGGCGGGCTTTTTGAACCAGCGCGCACCGGGCAGCCTGGGCGCGCCGCTGGCCAGCCTGGCGCGCGTGCAGGAGCACGTGGGCGAGATCGAGGCGCTGCTGCGAACCAACCGCGTGCTGCTCGACGACGCCACGGCGGCGGTCGACGGCGGCCATGCACAACCCGCCGCCGACAGCGGCCTGCTCAAGTACAGCGTGACGGGCAACGCCATTCGCGCGGTCGAACTGGCGCTGCAGCTCAGCGGCAACCACGGCCTCACGCGCGCGAACCCGCTGGAGCGGCACTACCGCGACGTGCTGTGCAGCCGCATCCACACGCCGCAGAACGACGCGATCCTGGTGGCGGCGGGCAAGCGCGCGCTGCTCGCTTCGGGAGCTGCTGCATGACCTCGCTGCTGTTCTCCGCGGCCTCGCGCCGCCACTGGCTCAAGCAAGGCGTGGCGCTCTCGCTGGGTGCCGTTGGCGCCGCCGGTTCGCTGCGCGCGTTTGCGCAGCCGCAGACCACGCTGGTGCTCGGCGACCAGGCGGGCGGCCTTCGCTCGCTGTTCGAGGCATCGAAGGCGCTCGAGGGCGCTCCCTTCGCCTACCGCTGGGCCAACTTCCAGGGCGCGGCGCCGCTCTTCGAGGCGCAGCGCAGCTCGGCCGTCGACACGGCCATGGCGGGCGACCTGCCCGTGCTGGCCGCGGCCGTCGGCAAGACGCCGCTGAAGATCGTCGCCACGCGCGTCGGCAAGGCCGATTCGCTGGGCATCGTGGTCCAGCCCGGCTCCAGGCTGCGCAGCGTGGCCGACCTGCGCGGACAGACCGTGATCGTCTCGTCGGCGCGCGGCAGCATCTCGCAGTACCAGCTGTACGGTGCACTCGAAGAGGCCGGCGTGAAGCGCGAGGAGGTGACGGTGAAGTTCGTGCTGCCGACCGACGCGGCCGCCGCGTTCGCGTTGAAGCAGATCGACGCATGGGCCGTGTTCGATCCGTACTACACGATCGCGCTGCAGCAGGGCGGCCGCATCCTGCGCGACGGGCGCGGCATCAACACGGCGCTGGGCTTCATCACCGCCACCGAGTCGTCGCTGGCCGACCCGGCCAGGCGCGCGGCCATCGTGCAGTTTCTCGAGCGGCTCGGCCGTGCCGGCGACTGGGCCCTGGCCAACCCCGAAGCCTATGCGCAGGCCTACAGCCAGCTCACGCGGCTGCCCATCGAGTCGTCGCGCCTCATCACCGCGCGCGCGTCGGTGGCGGGCCGGCCGGTGAGCGAGGCGGACATCGTCGCGCTGCAGGCCGTGGCCGACCGCTCGGCGCGCGACGGCATCCTGCCGGTGCGGGTGGACGTGCGCGCGATCACCGACACGACCGTGTGGAAGCGCCCGGCGTGACGGGGCCTTCTTCGATCGCGCCGCTGCGCGAATTCGTCGGCGCCTTCGGCCGGCTGCTCGACGGCGCGCCCGACGAGCCCCGCATCCTCTCGGAAGGCGGCGCGCTGCTGCGCACGCTGGTGGCGCGCGACGACTGGCTGCCCGATGCCTTCGCGCAGCCCGACCCGGCGCGCTACCAGCAATTCCTGCTGCACGCGGACAGCACCGAGCGCTTCTCGGTCGTGAGCTTCGTGTGGGGGCCGGGGCAGGCCACGCCGGTGCACGACCACACGGTGTGGGGGCTGATCGGCATGCTGCGCGGGGCGGAGTACAGCCAGGGCTTCGTGTTCGACCCCGAAGGCCACGCGCAGCCCCGGGGCGAGGCGGTGCGGCTCGACGCGGGCGACGTGGAGGCCGTGTCGCCCACCGTCGGCGACCTGCACCGCGTGCACAACGCGCACGCCGACCGCGTGTCGATCAGCATCCATGTCTACGGCGCCAACATCGGCGCCGTGCGGCGGCATACTTACCCGACGGAGGGTGGCCGCAAGCCCTTCGTCTCCGGATACTCCAACACGCTGCTGCCCAACTTGTGGGACCGCAGCGCCGAACTCAGGTCCAGCTCCACACTCGCATGACGACTTCCGCCTTTTCCGTTCTGTCCTTCGCCGCGGTGCGCGAGCGCCTCATCGCGCGCGACGAAATCGCCCTGCTCGACGTGCGCGAGGAAGACCCGTTCGCGCAGGAACACCCGCTGTGGGCCGCGAACCTGCCGCTGTCGCGCACCGAGATCGAAGCCTGGCGGCGCATTCCGCGGCGCGACACCCTGATCGTGCTGTACGGCGAACACGACGGCACCGACCTGGCGCCGCTGGCCGCGAAGACCTTCGCCACGCTGGGCTACACGAACGTGCACCTGCTCGAAGGCGGCCTCGAAGGCTGGCGCCGGGCCGGCGGCGAACTGTTCCGCGACGTGAACGTGCCGAGCAAGTCCTTCGGCGAACTGGTCGAGCACGAACGGCACACGCCCTCGCTCTCCGCGCCCGAGGTGAAGGCGCTGGTCGAGGGCAAGGCCGATGTGGTGGTGCTCGACGCGCGCCGCTTCGACGAATACCGGACGATGAGCATTCCGTCGGCCACCAGCGTGCCCGGCGCCGAGCTGGTGCTGCGCGTGCGCGAGCTGGCGCCCGACCCGGCCACGCAGGTCATCGTGAATTGCGCGGGCCGCACGCGCAGCATCATCGGCACGCAGTCATTGGTGAACGCGGGCATTCCGAACCCGGTGGCGGCGCTGCGCAACGGCACGATCGGCTGGAAGCTCGCGGGGCAGGTGCTGGACCACGGCGCCACGCGCCAGGCGCCTGCCACCGTTTCCGAAGCACACCGCGCCCAGGCGCAGGCCGATGCGCGGCGCGTGGCCGACCTGGCCGGCGTGCGCCGCACCGCGCTCGACGCGTTGCACACGCTCGAGGCGCCGGGGCGCACCGTGTACCGCTTCGACGTGCGAACGCCCGAGGAATACGCGGCGGGCCACCTGCCCGGCTTTGCCAGCGCGCCCGGCGGGCAGCTGGTGCAGGAAACCGACCACCAGGTGCCGGTGCGTGGCGCGCGCATCGTGCTGGCGGACGACGACGGCGTGCGCGCGTCGATGAGCGCATCGTGGCTCGCGCAGATGGGCTGGGAGGTGTACGTGCCCGATGCCGTGCCGACGCTGGCGGACCTCACCGAAACGGCGGCGCCCGCCACTGCGCACCCGCCGGTCGCGGCCGTCGTGGGAGAAGTCACGCCGGCCGAACTGGCTGCGCTGCTGAAGCAGGAGGGCACGGCGTTGATCGACGTGACCACCGGCATCAACTACGTGAAGCGCCACATTCCGGGTGCCTGGTTCGTGATTCGCGCGCAGTTGCCGCATGCGGTGGATGCCGTCATTCCCGCGTCGCGGCGCTACGTGCTGACCTGCGGCAGCAGCCTGCTCGCGCGCTATGCCGCGGCCGACCTGCGCGCGCTGCTCGATGCGCGCGGCCAACGCGGCGTGGAGGTGCTGGTGCTCACCGGCGGCAACACGGCATGGTTTGCCGCGGGCCTCGAAGCGGAAACCGGCGAGACGCGGCTGGGCACGCCGCGCACCGACCGCTATCGCCGGCCCTACGAGGGCACCGATGCGCCCACGGAGGCGATGCAGGCTTACCTGGACTGGGAATTCGGCCTGGTCGCGCAGCTGGGGCGCGACGGCACGCATCACTTCAAAGTGATCTGACCAGAACCGTCAGGCGCGCTGCGCCATCGCCGCGACCACGCACTGGCTGAAGGCCTGCGTGGCCGGCATCACCTCGCCGCCCTTCTTGGTGATCTCGAAGAACTCCAGCGAAACGAGCGGGTCCGCAAGCGGCACGAGGTTCAGCGCATAGCGGGACGCGGCCGCCGCCACGAAGGACGGCAGGATGGCACTGCCCGCGCCCGCCTCCACCATCGCAAGCACGGTGTGCAGATGGTTGAAGGCCCTGCGCGGCTCGTTGCCGCGCCCGATGGCGGTGAGGTGGGAGTCGACCAGCTGCTGGATCGGGTTGTCGATGGGCAGGCACACGAGCGCCACGCCGTCCAGGTCGCGCCAGGCCACGCCGCGCGGTGTGCGAGAGGCGGCGGCTTTCGGGGTCCGGGTGGCCTTCGCGGTCCTGGTCACCTGGGTGGCCTCTCGGCTCACGAGCACGAGATCGGTCTTCAGCAGCGGCTGCCGGCGGATGCCGCTGGCCGCCTGCAGGAACACGCCGTAGCCCACGTCGATCTGCGCTTCTTGCACGCGGTCCTGGATCTGCGCGCGGTCCAGGTCGTGCACCTCGACCATCACGCCGGGGTGCGTGCGGGAAAACGCCTCGCACGCGGCGGGCAGCAGGCAGGACGCCACCAGCGGCGTGGCGCCGACCGACAGCGTCTGCTGGCGCGATTCCGAAAGACGCCCCAGCGCCGCGGCCGCGCCGTCGAGCTCCGCCAGCACGCGCGTGGCCACGGGCACGAAGGCGCGGCCCGCCGGCGTGAGCGAGACCGCCCGGGTGGTCCGGTCGAAGAGCCGGCAATCGAGCTGCGCCTCGACGTCGCGCAGCATGCTGCTCAGGCCGGCCTGCGTGATGTGAAGTTGCTCGGCCGCGCGCGTGAAGCTCTGCAGCCGCGCGATGGCCAGGAAGGCCCTGATCTGGCGCTGGGACAGGTTCATCGGTCGTCGGTCACCAATTGATAAATTCTGCTTGTCAGTTCAGATGGTTTTCAGATTTTACTAATTGATGGGAACGCGCTGGAATGCGGGCATCAGGCAAAGGCCTGCCGCACACCTCAGGACAAACGGGACACCAGATGAGACATACACCCTTCGCGCAGTGCGCACCGCGCGCGCTGACGCGCCTTGGCCTTGCATTGACCGCCTTCGCCACTCTCGGCCTCAGCGCGGCTGCCAACGCGGCACCCACCGACTTTCCCGACAAGCCGATCACCGTCGTCGTGCCCTTTCCCGCCGGCGGGCCGACCGACGCCAGCGCCCGGCTGTTCGCGCGCGCCATGGGCGACAATCTGGGCCAGCCGATCGTCGTGGACAACCGCGCGGGCGCGGCCGGCACTGTCGGCAGCGCCTGGGTGGCGCGCGCCGGCGCGGACGGCTACACGCTGCTCTGGGGCGGCACCAGCACGCTGGCCGTCGCGCCCAAGCTCTACAAGAACCTGAAGTACGACGCCAAGTCGTTCATTCCGGTGGGCATGGCGCTGCGCGGACCGCTCATGCTGGCGGGCCGGCAAGGCCTGGCGCCCAACACGCTGCCCGAGCTGCTCAAGTACGCGAAGGACCAGGCCCTGACCGTGGGCAGCGCCGGCAACGGCTCCATCGGGCACCTGGCCACCGAGTACCTGAAGGAGCGCGCGCACATTCCGCTGACCCACGTGCCGTACCGCGGCGGCAGCCCCGCCATCACCGATGCGCTGGGCGGGCAGATCGACCTGGTGTTCGACACGGCGGCGGCGCTCGCGCCCTATATCAAGAGCGGAAAGCTCAAGGCCTACGCGGTGACGGGCGCGCAGCCCTATGCGCCGCTGCCGCAGGTTGCGCTGATGAAATCGGCCGTCGACGGCTACGAGGCCTATTCGTGGTTCGGGCTGGTGGCCCCCGCGAACACGCCCGCGCCGGTGGTGCAGAAGCTGTCGCAGGCCTTTGCCAAGGCGGCGCAGTCGGACGAGGTGCGGCGCGAACTGGCCGCCACGGGCGTGGAGCCCGGCGTGGCCGGCGCGGCGGAATTTGCCAAGGTCATCGGGGCGGACTTTGCCAAGTGGTCCGCCCTGATCACGCGCGCCAACGTGCGCGCGGACGACTGACACACGCACCGAAGGCAAGACCATGAAGCAAAAGATCCTGATCGCCGGCGCGGGGCTCGGCGGCCTGACCGCGGCGCTGGCATTGATCCGCCGCGGCCACGAGGTGCACGTGTTCGAGCAGGCCCAGGCGCTGGGCGAAGTGGGCGCGGGTCTGCAGCTCAGCGCCAACGCAACGCGCATCTTCGCCGACCTGGGCGTGGCGCAGGCACTGCGCGAGCGGGCCAGCGAACCCGCGGGCAAGGAAGTGAGGCTGTGGAACACCGGGCAGACCTGGAAGCTGTTCGACCTGGGCGCGGAATCCATCGCGCAGTACGGGCACCCCTACTACACGATGTACCGGCCGGACCTGCACCAGGTGCTCGTCGACGCGGTGACAAGCGCCCAGCCCGGCGCCATCGTGCTCGGTGCGCGCTGTGAAGGTTTCGAGAGCACCAGTACCGGCACCAGCACGGGCGTGGCGCTACAGCTTGCCGGTGGCCGGCGCATCGAAGGCGACCTGCTGGTCGGCGCGGACGGTGTGCATTCGCGCATTCGCGCGCAGCTCTTCGGCGGCGATGCGCCCGCGTTCTCCGGCTGCCTGGCATGGCGCGGCGTCATTCCGGCGCAGCGGTTGCCCGAGCGGCTGCGCCGGCCCGTGGCCACCAACTGGATCGGGCCCGGCGGGCACGTCATTCACTACCCGCTGCGGCGCGGCGAACTCGTGAACTTCGTGGGCATCGTCGAGCGCGGCGACTGGACCCAGGAGTCGTGGACCACCGCGGGCACCGTGGCCGAGTGCGCCGGCGATTTCGCGGGCTGGCATGAAGACGTGCAGACGCTCATCCGCAGCATCGAGACGCCGTACAAATGGGCGCTGATGCAGCGCGAGCCCATGAGCCGCTGGTCGGTCGGCCGGGTCACGCTGCTGGGGGATGCGTGCCACCCCACGCTGCCGTTCCTCGCGCAGGGTGCGGCCATGGCGATCGAGGACGGCGCGATGCTCGCGCGATGCATCGATGCCGGCGCGGCCGATGTCGAGCGGGCCCTGGTGCGCTACGAGCAGGCCCGGACCGAACGCACCTCGCGCATCGTGCGCGGCTCTTCGGAGAACGCGCGGCGCTTTCACAACCCGGCGCTGGCATCGGTGGAAGGCGCGGTCGCGTATGTCGACAAGGAGTGGAGCGAAGCGCGCATCCGCGAGCGGTATGACTGGCTCTTCGACTACAAGGTCGATCAGGTGGCGCTGCCCGCCGCATAGCGGGCAAAGTGGGCGCGGTGGGCGCGGTGGGCGAAAGCCGTTCGCTGAAAGCCGCCTGAAAGGCTGCGCGGCGTGCCCGCTTGCAACGGGCCGGTCACACTGTTGCGCGCGGGTAAAGGGCGTCATCCGGCAGGCAGGCGGGGCGTTGGTTGTGCATACCGACAACAACTCCCAGGAGCTTCGCCATGAGATCCCCTCTGCTTCTCGCCTTGTCCGCCGCCGCGCTGGCGGCGACCCTGACCGGTTGCGTGGTTGCACCGGCCCAACCGGTGTACGCAGCGCCGCCCGGCGTGGCCTACGTGGCGCCTACCTATGTGTCACCGGGTGTCGGGTTCGTGTGGGCCTATCACCCGCGATTCGGGTGGGGCTGGCGTCACCCCCAGTCCGGCTGGCACCGCGGCTGGAGGTAATGCCTAGAGCTTGAGAACTGCGGCGCATGACGCCGCGGTTCACCGGGCAGGTCAGCTCGGCTCGGCGCTCTTGAACAGCGCAGCGACCTTGCGCTTGCTCTTGATGTTGCTCGACACGCCGCGTGCGGGCGCTGCCTTTGCGGTGGCTTCCCACGCCGGCGTGGCGTCGGCCGGCGCACCCGGCTCGTAAGGCTTGTCGAAGAACGGGTCGCGCGGCGCCGAAGGCGCGCGGTGCGGGCGTCCGCCACCGCCGCGGCGAGCGTCGCTGCCGCTCAGGCTGCTGCTGCGTTCGCGCGGCTGGTCGAGCACGTCGCGTGCGTCGCCGGCTTCGCCTTCTTCACGCCAGTGGCGGCGTCCGTCGTTGATGCGGCCGCGCGGGCGGTCTTCCTCGAACTCGACCGGCTCGAGCTCGATCTTCTTCTTGATCAGCTTCTCGATGTCGGCCACCAGGCGCGCGTCGTTGCCGCCGCTGGCGAAGCTCACGGCCAGGCCCGAGGCGCCGGCACGGCCCGTGCGGCCGATGCGGTGCACGTAGTCTTCGGCGTTGAACGGAATGTCGAAGTTGAAGACCGCGGGCACGTCCTTGATGTCGAGGCCGCGGGCCGCAACGTCGGTGCACACCAGCAGGTCGACCTCGCCGGCCTTGAAGGCGGCGAGCGCCTTCAGGCGTTCGTCCTGGCTCTTGTCGCCGTGCAGTGCGGTGGTGCGGTGGCCGTCGCGTTCGAGCGAGCGCGCAAGGCGGGCGCAGCCCAGCTTGCTGTTGACGAACACGAAGGCCTGCGTGATGCCGCGCTGCTTCACGATCTGGGAGAGTGCGCGGCGCTTGTCGTCGTCGCTCACGCTGAAGAAGCGCTGCTCGACGGTGGAGGCCGTTTCGTTCGGGCGCGCCACTTCGATGGTGACCGGGTTCTGCAGGTAGCTGCCGGCGAGGCGCTTGATTTCGGGCGAGAACGTGGCCGAGAACAGCAGCGTGGTGCGCTGCTTGGGCAGGTAGCTCAGGATGCGCTGCAGGTCGGGCAGGAAGCCGATGTCCAGCATGCGGTCGGCTTCGTCGAGCACGACGTATTCGACCTGGTTGAGCACCGCGTTCTTGGCTTCGATGTGATCGAGCAGCCGACCCGGCGTGGCGACCAGCACTTCGACGCCCTTCTTCAGTTCCAGCGTCTGCGGCTTCATGTCGATGCCGCCGAACACGACCGTGCTGCGCAGGTTGGTGTACTTGGCGTACAGCTTGACCTGTTGGGCGACCTGGTCGGCCAGTTCGCGCGTGGGCAGCAGCACCAGGGCCCGGACCGGGTGCCGCGCGGGCGAGGTGGAGGCGTTTTCGTGCTTGAGCATGCGCTGGAGCAACGGGAGCGAGAACGCCGCCGTCTTGCCGGTACCGGTCTGGGCGGCGCCCATCACATCCTGGCCCGAAAGCACGACCGGAATGGCCTGCTCCTGGATGGGTGTCATGGTCTCGTAGCCCATTTCGGCCACGGCGCGCGCCAGCGGTTCCGCCAGCATCAGATTGGAGAAGGAGCTTGTCATTGAGCCCGCTATTGTCGCACTGCCGCAAAAAATGGCAGTGACTGCGGCGTGACAACGTCCGCGATGGCGGAATTGCTATTTATTCAATAGCATCAAACGCAGCGCTCATGCGCGCTTCAAGGCCATGCCGCTCAAAGGCTGCGTGCATTGAAGGTGTCGCACGACTTGATGTCGCCGCTTTGATACCCCGCGCCGAACCACCGTTGGCGCTGCGCGCTCGAGCCGTGGGTGAAGCTGTCGGGCACCACGGCACGGCCCGCGGAACGCTGCAGCGCGTCGTCGCCGATCTTCTGCGCGGCGTTCATCGCGGCCTCGATGTCGCCCGGGTCGAGCCACTTCTTCGACTCCTGCGAATGGTGGGCCCAGATGCCCGCGAAGCAGTCGGCCTGCAGCTCGACGCGCACGCTCATCGCGTTGTTCTGCGTCTGGCTCAGGCGGTTGCGCATGCCGTCGACCTTGGCGGTGATGCCGAGCTCGTCCTGAACGTGATGGCCAACCTCGTGCGCGATGACGTAGGCCTGCGCGAACTCGCCCGGCGCGCCGAGTTGGTTCTTCAGGGTGTCGTAGAAGCCCAGGTCGATGTAGACCTTCTGGTCGCCCGGGCAGTAGAACGGCCCCATGGCCGATTGGCCCGTGCCGCAGGCCGTGGGCGTGGCATTGCGGAACAGCACCAGGCGCGGTGCGTGGTACGTGCCGCCGTTCTGCTTGAAGATGCCCGTCCAGACCACTTCGGTGTTCTTGAGCACCGTGGAGACGAAGGCCGCCTCGCGGTCGCCCGACGGCGGCTTGGGCGCCGGGCCTTGCTGCTGTTGCTGCACCTGCGCGGGGCCACCGCCGCCGCTCAACAGGCTCAGCACGGTGAGCGGGTTGATGCCGAAGACCCAGCCCGCGATCAGCGCGACCGCGATGGTGCCGATACCGATGCCGCGACCGCCGATGAAGCCGCCACCACCACCGCCGCCACCGCCTTCACCGCGGCGGTCTTCGACGTTGTCCGATTGTTCGTTGCCTTCCCATCTCATCGCGCTCTCCTTGCCGGCCTGTTTGCAGGAGTATTGGCCGGTGTTCGCAGGATGGTACTTGCCCCGGCGCCCGCCCGGGGTAACCGGGCGTCAGCGCCCGTCAGCGGCCGGCCCGCGGATCCGTCAGGTTTTCGGCAGAGTGACGCCGCGCTGGCCCTGGTACTTGCCGCCGCGGTCCTTGTAGCTGGTCTCGCAGACCTCGTCGCTCTCGAAGAACAGCACCTGCGCGCAGCCTTCGCCCGCGTAGATCTTGGCGGGCAGCGGCGTGGTGTTGCTGAACTCCAGCGTCACGTAGCCTTCCCACTCGGGCTCGAAGGGCGTCACGTTGACGATGATGCCGCAGCGCGCGTACGTGCTCTTGCCCAGGCAGATGGTCAGCACGTTGCGCGGGATGCGGAAGTACTCCACAGTGCGCGCCAGCGCGAAGCTGTTCGGCGGAATGATGCAGTAGTCGCCGTGCATGTCGACGAAGCTCTTCTCGTCGAAATTCTTCGGGTCGACCACGGTGCTGTGGATGTTGGTGAAGACCTTGAACTCAGGCGCGCACCGGATGTCGTAGCCGTAGCTCGAGGTGCCGTAGCTGATGATCTTGTGGCCCGCGGATTCGCGCACCTGGCCCGGTTCGAAGGGCTCGATCATTCCTTCGTTTTCGGCCATGCGCCGGATCCATTTGTCGCTCTTGATGCTCATATGCGCTCGCTGCTGCTGCGGGGGAATCGGGGGCGAATTGTGGCATGGGCGCCCCTGCACCCTCCCCCGGGCGCGGTTCAGCCCGCCTGCGAGATCACCGTGCGCTCGACCAGCCGGTCGTCGCCCAGCACGATCATCGCGAACAGCATTTCTTCCAGCGTGTTCGCCAGCTTCGTCTTGCGCGCCAGCAGCGGCGTGGCCGCCGGATCGAGCACCAGAAAGTCGGCCTCGCAGCCCGGCTGCAGGTTGCCGACCACGCCGTCGAGCCCCAGCGCGCGCGCCGCGCCGCCGGTGTGGCGCCACCAGAGTTCCGAAGGCGCAATGCTCAGGCCGGCCTTGGTCTGGCCCTCGCGGCCCACGTAGTACGCCGCCATCATGGTGTGGAAGGGGCTGAAGCTGGTGCCGCCGCCCACGTCGCTGGCCAGGCCGTAGGGATAGCCCGTGCGGTCGGCCGCGCCGAAGTCGAAGAAGCCGCTGCCCAGGAACAGGTTGCTGGTCGGGCTGACGGCCGCCGCCGTCTTGGTGTCGCGCAGCAGCGCGCGGTCGGTGTCGTCCAGGTAGATGCAGTGCGCGTACACGGCGCGCTCGCGCATCAGGCCGAAGCCGGCGTAAACGTCGAGGTACGAGCGCGACTGCGGATACAGCTCGCGCACCCACGCCACCTCGTCGCGGTTTTCCGCCACGTGCGACTGGATCCAGGTGTCGGCGTACTTCGCGGCCAGCTCGCCCGCGCCGCGCATCTGCGCGTCGGTGCTCGCGGGTGCGAAGCGCGGCGTGATGGCGTAGCCCAGCCGGTCGACGTTGTGCCACTTGCGGATCAGCGCCTCGGTGTCGACCAGGCTCTGCTCGGTCTGGTCGCGCACGCCGTCGGGCGAATTGCGGTCCTGCAGCACCTTGCCGGTGATCATGCGAAGCCCGCGGCGCTGGGCACCCTCGAAGAAGGCATCGACCGAGGCCACGTGCGAGGTGGCGAAGGTCAGCGAGGTGGTGACGCCGTTGCGCAGCAGCTCGTCGAAGAACACGTCGGCCACTTCGTTCGAATGCGCGGGGTCGGCGAACTTGCTTTCGGCCGGAAAGGTGTAGTTCTCGAGCCAGGGCAGCAGCCCCGGCGAGGGTGAACCGATGATGTCGGTCTGCGGAAAGTGGATGTGCATGTCCACGAAGCCCGGCGCGAGGATGCGCCCGGGCAGGTGGGTCACTTCGGCATCGGCATGGCGCGGCGCGACGGCGGCATGGCTGCCGGCATCGAGCACGCGCTGGCGGCCGGTGCTGTCGGGCGCGATCACCAGCAGGCCGTCTTCATCGAAAACGGGCTGGCCGGCGGCGTCGAATCGCAGGAGGGAGGCGCGGTAGGCTTTTTTCATCGTGGATGCGGAGGGTAATCCAGCCCTGCCGCCCCGCAATTTCCATGCGCATATGAGTGCTATATGCCTTGCGCACCCCCTCTGCCTGCGCCCCCTTGCCCCCTGGCCTCAATGCGGCAACGCGCGCGACTGGATGCCGAAGGGCACGCCGGTGGGCACCGGCCCGTCGGTGTCCTTGCGCTTGGTGAGCAGCCCGTACTTCGACTCGATGAAGTAGACGCGGTCGCCCAGCACCGCGCCGGACGACGGATCGTTCAGCCCCGTCACCACGGTCTGCAGCCCCAGCGTGTCGCTGCCTGTGCGTGCCACGGTGATCTGCCCGCCGCAGGGCCCGTCGCCGAAGGCATTGCTCTCGAACAGCACGAGCCGACCGGGCTTCCACGCGCGGATCGCGTCGACGTTCTTCAGCACGCGCGGCGCCTCGATGCGCACCACGTCACCGGCCCGGCCGTCGGCGCCAAGCCCGATGCGCAGCAGGTACGGCGCTGCCGCCACCAGGCTCACATAGACGCGCTGCCCGTCGATGGCGATGCCGTTCAGGCCCTTGTACGGGCCGGCGCCGGCCAGGGCCTCGTCTTCCTTCCACACCGTGAGCGCCTTGGCGCCCGGCACGAGCTTCAGCACGCGCGGGTGATAGGAGTCGGTCACGTAGAGATTGCCGTGCGCGTCCTGCGCAAGGTCGTTGCAGTAGCCGTCGTCGGGCATCGCGTAGCTCGCGCGCGGCGCGCCCGTGGCGAGGTCGTAGCGCTTGAGCGCGCTCGGTGTCTGCGGCACCGTGGTGAACCCGCTGCTGCCCGAGCAGACCCAGAGCGCTGCATGCGTCGCATCGACCAGCACGCCCTGCCCGTTGGCCAGCCCGTTGGCGCCGGGCTTCACCAGCACCTCGGCCTTCGGTGCCCCAGCCGACTTTGCCGGCTTCAGGCGCGCAACCGCCCCCTGGCGCCAGCTGCCCACGTAGAACGCGCCGTCCGGCCCGATGGCGACGCTTTCCGGATACCAGTCCTCGGGCAGCAGCTGGACCGCGGGCGGCGCGGCCACGGTCACGGCCGCAGCCAGCGCCAGCGACGCACCCGCGAACAAGCCCCGCGCGCTCATTGCCACACGCGGTACACCCGCCCCGTTTGCGGCCCTTCCACACTGCGCACGTAGGCCTGTGCAGCCCGCGCGGCCGGCACCGATTCGAAGCCCGGAAAGAACGGCCCGTACGACGGCAGCGACTCCGTCAGCACCGTCGGGCTCACCGCGTTGATGCGCAGGCCGCGCGGCAGTTCGATGGCCGCGCCGCGCACGAAGCCTTCCACCGCCGCATTCACCGCCGTCGCATTGGCGCCCTGCCGAATGGGCTCTTGCGCCACGATGCCGGTGGTCAGCGTGATCGAGCCGCCGTCGGCCAGCACGTGCTGCCCCAGCAGCGCCAGGCGCACCTGGCCGAGCAGCTTGTCCTGCAGGCCGGTGTTGAAGTCGGCCGGGCGCATCTCGCTCACCGGCCCGAAGAACAGGCCGCCCGCCGCCGACACGATCGCATCGACGCGCCCGACGGCCGCGTAGAGCGCCTCGACACTCGCATCGCTCGTGATGTCGACCTGATGGTCGCCGCGCGTGCGGCCCGCGCGAATCACCTCGTGGCCGCGCTCGGCCAGCGCCTGCGCCACCGCGCTGCCAACGGCGCCCGTGGCGCCCACAACCAGAACTCTCATAAGAAACCTCTCCGGATGGATTCAACAAGCGGCCATTGTTTTGCGAACCGTCCGTTTGATAAATTGGCATCCGGTTCTCTCATTCGAAACTATTGGTTCTTAATATGGACAAGCTCCGCGCCATGGAAGTCTTCGTCGCCACGGTGGACGCGGGCAGCTTCGCCGCTGCCGCCGAGGCGCTCGACCTGTCGGCCGTGATGGTCGGCAAGCACATCCGCCAGCTCGAGGCGCAGCTTGGCGCGCGCCTGCTGGAGCGCACCACGCGCCGCCATGCGCTCACCGAGATCGGCGCGGCCTACCTCGAGCGTTGCCGCGACGTGCTGGCCAGCGTGCACACCGCCGACGGCGTGGCCGAGTCGCTGCGCGCCATGCCGCAGGGCGTGCTGCGCGTCACCGC
The DNA here is from genome assembly GCF_900115445.1 of Variovorax sp. OK605. Lineage (NCBI taxonomy): Bacteria > Pseudomonadati > Pseudomonadota > Betaproteobacteria > Burkholderiales > Comamonadaceae > Variovorax > Variovorax sp. OK605. The sequence continues at coordinate 369,252 of NZ_FOWL01000007.1, read as the reverse complement.
GCCCGTGGCCTACGGCGCGCACCGGCTCACGCCGGTGATCGGCGACTACATCGCCGCCTATCCGCAGGTGAAGGTCGACCTGAGCCTGAACGACCGCGTGGTCGACCTCGCCGAGGAAGGCTTCGACTGCGGCATCCGCTCGGGCGCCGCGGTCGACGAGCGGCTCATTGCCAGGCCGCTCGCGCTGGCGCGCATGTTCGCCGTGGCCAGCCCCGAATGGGTGGCGCGCCACGGCCAGCCGAAGCACCCGTCCGAGCTCGAGGCCTTCCCGCTGCTCGGCTTCGCCAGTTGGGGCCCGAACCACGCGTGGCGCTTCACGCGCGACGGCCGGACCGTGCACGTGCCGGTGCGCGGCCCGCTCACCACCAACAACGGCCAGGCCCTGCTGGCCGCCGCCATGGCCGGCGTGGGCGTGATCGTGCAGGCCGACGCGCTGCTCGGGCCCGCGCTGGCCTCGGGCCAGGTGGTGCAGTTGCTGCCTGAATGGGAACTGCCCACGCGGCAGGTGCACATCATGCGAATGCCGGAGGCGCGGCCGAGCGCGAAGCTGCGGACCTTCGTGGATTTCGTGGTGGAGCGGCTGGGCTAAGTGCGCGGCCTTAAACGACCAGCCCCAGCACTCGCCCCGACAACGGCGCACTCGCCAGCGTGTCGAGCGGCACGCTGTGCCGCGCGGTCGTGATAACCAGCCGCTCGCCTTCTTCATCGTCCTTGGCTTTTCCGCCTTCGACTGCCGGTGCAAACGCCAGGTCGGTCGCGCAAGGCACCGGCAGGCCGATCACGCGGTCGAGCTGCCCGTCCGCCGTGAAGCGCACCACCGACCATCCATCGCACAGCGCCGTCCAGATGCCGCCTTGCGCATCGAAGGCCAGCCCGCTCACGCGCCCCGAACCCTTGGGCACGGTCGCCAGGCGCCGCACCGCGCCCTGCCCCGGCTGAAGCCGCAGGATCGCGCCGGAACCCGGGGCGGTGGCATAAAGCGTCTGGTCCTGCGCGTGCCAGCCCAACGCCTGCACCGCCTCGCCCACGCGCCATTGCACTTCGAGTGTGCCGTCGTCGCGCAGGCGACCGATGGCGGAGCCGGCCTCGGGCAGCGCCAGCGCCGCCCAGATGGCACCCTCTTCGCCGTTGCAGGCCGCAAGCACCTGGCCCGGCAGCCAGGGCGTGAAAGGCGTCGAGCTGCCGTCCGCCGCAATGCGCTGCGCACCGCGCTCGTGCACTGCGAGCACACCGTCTTCGTGGCGCAGCAGCGCGACGACCGGTGCCTCGACCGTCGCCACCTCGCGGTCCTGCCCGTTCGCATGCAGGTGCACCGACGGCGCGAGCGCATCGGCCCACCAGAACTGGCTGCCGTCGGCCGACCACAGCGGGTGCGCCCCATGAAAGGCCCAATGGCCGGGCAGCGCCGTCACCGCCGCTTCCGTGCCTGGCGTCGCGTCGGTGCCGGCGGGCTGCAGCTGTGCGCCCACGCGCCGTGCGGCCTCGGCCACTTCGGGCCCCAGCAGTTCGAGCCGTGCGCGCGTGAGGCGGTACGCCGGGCCCGCCACGCTGATGGCGCCGCGCACCTGCCCCGCCGCATCGACCACCGGCGCGCCCACGCACCGCACGCCGAGCACGATCTCCTCGTCGTCAATGGCGTAGCCGCGCGCCCTGGTAATGCGCAATTCGGCCTGCAGCCGACGCCGGTCGGTGATGGTCAGCGGCGTGAGCGGCTTGAGCACCGCATCGCGCACGATGGCGTCGCGCGCGTCGTCGGGCATGGCCGACAGGATCGCCTTGCCCTGGCTCGTGCAGTGCACCGGCTTGCGCTGGCCCAGCACGGCCGCCGATCGCTGGCTGTGCGCGCCGTCGCAGCGCTCCAGCGAGATGACCTCGCGGCCGTCGAGCGTGGCCAGGTAGCTGGTTTCGCCCGTGAGATCGCGCAGCGCGCGCAGCTCCAGCGCGGCCGCGGCCACGAGGTCGGGCATGGCATAGGCCTGGCGCGCCATCTCGAAGCAGCGAAAGCCCAGGCAGTACACCTTGCGCAGCGGATCGCGCCGCACCAGGCCGCGCGCCACCAGCGTGGCCAGCAGGCGGTAGACGGTGGTGCGCGGCAGCGCGAGCCGGTCGGCCAGCTCGGTCTGGCCCAGGCCTTCGGGCGCAGCCCCGATGGCATCGAGCACGTCGAGGGCTTTTTCGAGGGCGCCGGTGCCCTCACCGAAAGAGGTGGCCATGTGAATGAAGCCTTTGACGAAGCCTGGCTTGCCTGTTTGTCTCAGATGGTGGTACTTGGCGTGCCGCACAGGGCTGCAACGCCGCGGCAGTCCATTCTATTTTTGAGACCGCGTCTCTACAGTCAGGGTTCCGCCGACGCGCTGCCCTGCAGCCTCGCTCATTCCCACCATTTGAGACTAGCCTCATGACCACGCCCACGCCACCCAAGCCGCTGGCCACCGTTCCTCAGCGCGCGCCCGCGCCCTTCGTGTCCGACGCCGTGCTCGACCGCCTGGCCAACGCCACCAGCGGCTCGCTGACCACTCAGCTCTACATCAAGGGCTTTCGCCAACCGGTGCTGCACGGCCTGACGCCGCTCAACAAGAAGATGAAACCCTTCGCGGGCCGTGCGTACACCATGCGCTTCATTCCGGCGCGCGAGGACATCGACGTGTACGGCAACCTCACCACCGAACCCAGCGCCGACAACCTGCAATGGGTGGGCGTGGAGCAGATCGAGCCGGGCCACGTGCTGGTGATCGACAGCAACAAGGACGGCCGTGCCGCGTCGATGGGCAACATGCTCATCACGCGGATGATGATGCGCGGCGCGCGCGGCGTGATCACCGACGGCAGTTTCCGCGACGGCACCGAACTGAGCGCAATGGACTTCCCCATCTGGTGCAACGGCGTCACCGCCACCACGCGCCTGAGCTACCACCACGTGGCCGACCTGCAGGTGCCCATCGGCTGCGCGGGCGTGGCCATCTACCCCGGCGACGTGATCCACGGCGACGGTGACAACATCACCGTGATTCCCGCGCACCTGGCCGAGGAGATGGCCGACCTGTGCGAGAAGCGCGACGACATCGAGGCCTATCTGGCGCTGCGCGTGCAGGCCGGAGAAGCACTGTGGGGGCTGTACCCGCCCAGCGATGCCACGCGCGAACAGCACCGCCAATGGGTGGCCGACGGCCGACCGGCGATTCCGGCCGCGCAGCCCGTGCGCTGACCCGAAAGAAAGACACCGAGGAACACCATGAGCCAATTCACCCCCGAAGACCACGCCGCCCTCATCCGCCGCTACTTCGACGCCTGCAACGCCGCCGACTACGACGCGCTGGTCGCCTGCTTCACGCCCGACGCGGTGCACTACTTCCCTGCCGGCCTGCCCGAGATTCCCTGGCGCACCGCCGACACCATCGCCAGGAAATGGCAGTGGTGCGTCGAGACGCTCGGCTCGCAATGGACCATCGACAAGCTCATCGTGAGCCACGACACGCCCGAGGCCATGATCGAGTGGACCCATTGGAAGAACAAGAGCGGCACCGCATTGCGCGGTGCCGAGTGGTACGACTTCGACACCGAGACCGGCAAGATCAAGGAGATCCGCGCGTACTACGCCGCTCCCGCCGACAAGGAAGTGAAGATCAACGAGCTGGTGGCCTTCGACTACGCCGGCCGCGGCTATCCGCTGAAGAGCAAGTGAACGGAGGCTTGTTGATGCTGCAATCCATCGAAGCACGCACCGGCAACGCCATCGGCGAACGCTGGGAAGAATCCACCGCCGCCGCCGTCGATGCGGCTGTGCAGGCCGGCGCGTCGGCATCCGACGCCTTTGCCGCCACCTCGGCGGCACAGCGCGCGACGCTGCTGCGCGGCCTGGCCACCGCACTCGAAGCCGACCGCGAGGCGCTGGTCGCGCTCGCCGATCGCGAAAGCGGCCTCGGCCTGCCGCGCCTGAACGGCGAACTCGACCGCACCGCGTTCCAGTTGCGCGGCTTTGCCGACGTGCTCGAGCGCGGCGGCGCGCACGCCTTCATCGACGACCACTCCATTGCAGGGGCACCGCCCGCCGGGCGACCGCACCTCACCCGCGTGCGCGTGCCGGTCGGCCCCGTCGCGATGTTCTCGGCGAGCAACTTTCCGTTCGCTTTCTCGGTGCTGGGCGGCGACACCGCATCCGCGCTGGCCGCGGGTTGCCCGGTGGTCGTGAAGGGACACCCCGCCCACCCCGGGCTTTCGCGCCGCACCGCGGCACTCGCGCAGAAGGTCGTCGCTGCGCAAGGCTTGCGGGCTGGCGTGTTCCAGTTCGTCGAGGGCGGCTCGATCGAGGTCGGGGTGGCGCTGGTCAAGGCGCCCGCCATCGCGGCCGTGGCTTTCACGGGGTCTTTCAAGGGCGGCACCGCGCTCGCGAAAGTGGCGGCCGAGAGGCCCCGGCCCATTCCCTTCTATGGCGAACTGGGCTCGGTCAACCCGCTGGTCGTTCTGCCCGCGGCCATCGCCAGGAACGGCGCCGAACTGGCCGGCACGCTGGCCGCATCGATCTGCCTGGGCGCAGGCCAGTTCTGCACGAGCCCAGGCGTGATCGTGGTGCCGGCCGGCGTGGCCGGCGACGGTTTCGTCGAAGCGTTTGCCGCGGCGCTGAAGGCCTCGCGGCCGCACGCCATGCTGTCGGCGGGTATCCGGGCGACCTTCGACCGGGGCGTGGCGCAATGGCGAGCCGCGCCACAGCTCAAGCCGCTGGTCAACGAGGTGGTGGACGCGACCGTGTCGGCGCCACGCCCGTTTCTTGCCGAAACGTCGGCGGCCGACTTCATTGCCAGCGCCCAGTTGCATGAAGAAGTGTTCGGCTCGGCCGCCCTGGTCGTTCGCGTCGCGTCGACCGACGAAGCCACCGACGTACTCAAGGCTGTCGGCGGTTCGCTCACCGTCACGCTGTGGGGCGCGGATGCCGAGAGCGACGACACCCGCAGCCTCGTGCGTGCCGCCACGCAGGTCGCAGGCCGCGTGCTGTTCTCGGGCGTGCCCACGGGCGTGGCCGTGACCGCGGCGCAGCACCACGGCGGCCCGTACCCCGCCTCGACACAACCCTTCACCACGTCGGTCGGCTATGCCGCGCTCGACCGGTTCCTGCGCCCTGTCGCGCTGCAGGACGCGCCCGCCTGGCTCATTGAAAGAAAGGGCGTCCCATGCTGATGCGCCACATCGTGATGTTCCGCCGCAAGGCCGCCGTCGAAAAGAACGCCGCGCTCGAGAAGGAACTCACCGAGCGCATGGCCGCGCTGGGTCCACTCATTCCGGCCATCGAGGGCTGGAAGTTCGCAGCCAACGAACTCGACCGCGCGATCTGCTGGGGCTATGTGCTCGAAGCCGAAGTGGCCGATGCGAAGGCGCTGGACGCGTACCTCTTTCATCCGCTGCACCAGGCGCTGGTGGCCGACCTGAAGCCGTACTTCGAATGGGCGGCGGTCGACTACACGACCGCCTGAGCCCGCCGCGCAAGGCAAGGCATGAGCGAAATCATCGAACTGCGCAGCGGTGTGGCGTTCGCGCGCGTGGCCCCGGCCCTGGGCGCGCGGATCACGCGCTGCGTGCTGCAAAGCAGCGGGGGCATGCAAGGCACCGCAACAGAACTGCTTCACCCCTACCCCGAGGACCACAGCGACCTCATGCGCTGGGCCAAGGGCGGCATCTACCCGCTGATTCCGTACTGGGGCCGCATCTCGCAGGCCCGGCTCCGGCACGCGGGCAAGGTCTTTGCGCTGGCGCCGCACCCCGATGCATTGCCCCATACGCTGCACGGCACGGCGCATCAGGCGTGCTGGGCCGTGACGGCACGCGCCGACGACAGCCTCGCACTCGGCCTGCGCCAGCCGGCAGACGCGCACTGGCCGTGGCCGTACGAGGCCGAACTGGTCTTCACGTTGTCGCCCGGTGCGCTGCACATCGCGCTGGCCGTGACCAACACGGGCTGCGCGCTGATGCCCGCGGGTATCGGCCTGCACCCCTACCTTGCGCGCCAGGGCGACACCGGCATCCAGTTCACCGCGGCCAGGCGCTGGTTGCCCACAGCTGACTATCTGGCAACCGCTGCGGGCGACACGACCAAGGCCGAAGACTTCAGTCGCGAGCGCCGCCTGGGCGACGCGCCTTTCACCATGTTCTACAGCGCATGGAATGGCGAAGCCCGCGTCACGGCCCGTGCCGGTGCCGACGGCTGCGAAAGAAGCAGCACACGCGCCGTGCACATCACCGCCTCGCCGACCCTCGACCACCTGGTGCTGCACCAGCCACCGGGCGCGCCGTACGTCTGCCTGGAACCCGCCAGCCACACCGCCGACGCCTTCAACCTGGCCGCCCACGGAATTCCCGGCACGGGCACCCGTGTGCTCGCGCCGGGCGAACGCCTGTCGGGGTGGGTCGCCTTCCACGCACACTCGCAGCCATGACTCTCTTTGCTTCATCCCAAGCCCGCGACGGCTGGTCGCCTTCGCTGCGCTACCCCGACCCGGCGGTGGCGGTGCTTCACCCTTCCTTCGCGAAGTATCGGCTGTTCGCTGCCAGCATCGAGCGCCTGGCCACCGGCTTTCGCTGGATGGAAGGGCCCGTGTGGTTCGGCGACGGCCGCTACCTGCTCGCGAGCGATGTCGCGGGCAACCGCATCGTCCGCTGGGACGAGGTGACCGGCACGGCCTGCGTGTTTCGCGAGTCGGCGAACTACGCCAACGGCCACACGCGCGACCTGAAGGGCCGGCTCGTGAGCTGCGAGGGCGCGGTCACGCGGCGCATCAGCCGCACCGAGCACGACGGGCGCATCGTCACGCTGGCCGACCGCTTCGACGGCAAGCCGCTGAACTCACCCAACGACATCGTGTGCCAGTCGAACGGCGCGATCTGGTTCACCGATCCGCCCTTCCAGCTCGGCAACGACTACGAAGGCCGCGTCGGCACGCCGGAACTGCCGCATGCCGTGTACCGCATCGACGGCGAGACCGGCGCGCTCACGCAGGTGCTGGACGACCTGACCGGGCCCAACGGCCTGTGCTTCTCGCCCGACGAACGCAAGCTCTACGTGGTGGAGAGCCGCGCCACGCCCAGCCGGCGCGTGTGGGCCTACAACGTCGGCGCGGACGGCCGGCTCTCGCACAAGACACTGCACATCGATGCCCGGGGCCCGGGCGCCTTCGACGGCATCAAGTGCGACGTGGACGGCAACATCTGGGCCGGCTGGGGCAGCAACGGCTCACCCGAGGCCGACCCCGAAGCGCTCGACGGCGTGATGGTGTTCGACCCGCAGGGCCAGCCGATCGGCCATATCCGCCTGCCCGAGCGTTGCGCCAACCTGTGCTTCGGCGGCGCCGACAACAACCGGCTTTTCATGGCCAGCAGCCATTCGCTCTACGCGCTCTACGTGAACACGCGCGGCGCGGAGAAGCGCTGAGACCGCGCCGGTTCACGCCGGTTCACGCCGGCGGAAGCAACGGCGCGAGCGGGCTGGCCGCATACACGCCGCCCACATGGTCGCGACCCGACGCGCTCGGGTGCATCGCCTCGCGGTCGAGAAAGTCCGGCGCCCTGAAATTCTGCGCGTTGTCCTGCGGCCGATAGCCCAGCGCACGGGCGCGCGTGTTGGCGAACATCGGGTGCGGGCTTTCGGAAACACCGTAGACCACCTCGTTGCGCACGTCGGGGTGCTCGAGGCCGATGCGCACCAGCTGCGCCAGGTCGCGCGTGCTGACCCAGATGCGCAGGCGGCGCGCGTCGGACACCTGTGCGTCGGCGTTGCCGATGCGGATCACGAACGCGGCGGCACCACCTCGCAACGCGTAGGCCGCGCAGGCGGCCTCGCCGAACACCTTGCTCAGCCCGTAGTAGCCGTCTGGCGCGGGCGAAAGGTCGTCCAGGTATTCCGCGACGTCGCCCTGGTGCTGACCCAGCACATGGTGGCTGCTGGCGAACAGGAAACGCTTCACGCCGAAGCGCTGCGCCGCTTCCAGCAGGTAGAGCGTTGCGCTGTAGTTGGGCTGCACGGTGGCGTCGAAACCGATCGCCGGGCCATGCGCGCAAGCCAGGTGGAGGATGGCGTCGACGCCTTCGACCGTGCGCGCCACGCAGGCCGGGTCGCACAGGTCGCCCACCATCACCTGCTCGTTGGCCGCGGGGTCGGCCGGTTCGCGGCGGTCGAACAGGCGCAGGTCGTGGTGCTCGCGCAGCAGTGGGCGCAGCGCGCTGCCCACTTGTCCGGCAGCGCCGGTGATCAGCAGGGTCGGCATGGGTTCTCCTCGGTGGCGTGGGGTCGGGTGGCTCAACCGGCGGCCAGCGCAGGTTCGGGTTCGCGGCCGCCGGCCACGACAAACAGCGCCACGATGATCGCGCCCGCCGCGCCGAGCACGCCCGCCAGCACGAAGCCGCTCACATAGGTGCCCGTCGACTGGATGATGAAGCCCGTGACCGTGGGCGCCACGATGCCCGAGAGATTGGCCAGGCCGTGCATGAAGCCACCGGCGGTTCCCACCTGGTGGCTCGGCACGCTGTCCTGAATGAGCGACCAGTAGGCCGGCGCCGTGAGCATCAGGAAGCCGATGGCCACCGTCATCACGGACACCACGGCCGTGACGCTCTGGACCTGCCCCGTGAGGCCGATGCACAGCGACGCGATCAGCAGACAGCTCACCAGCACCACCTTGCGCGAGAACAACTGGCGGCCGGTGCGCTTGTAGATGTAGTCGATCAGCACACCGCCGCCCATGTACCCCAGCGCGCCCACCAGCCAGGGCAGCGAGGTGACGATGCTCATCGACTTCAGGTCGATGCCCTTCGCGTCGATGAGATAGCTCGGAAACCACGTCATGAAGAAGAACAGGATGTAGTTGTAGCAAAAGAGCGAGATGCCGGTGGCCAGCACCGAGCCCTGGAAGATCACCTTGAGCAGCGGCGTGCGCTCGCCATGCGTCGTGGCGACGGGTGTCTCGCGGCCTTCCTCGATGGCCGCGAGCTCGTCGGGCGCCACGCGCGGATGCTCGGCGGGCGTGGCCGTCACCATCCGTGCCCAGGCCACGGCCCAGATCAGCCCCAGCACCGCGATCGCCACGAAGGCAACGCGCCAGCCCAGCCACAGCGCGAGAAAGCCCACGATCGGGCCGGCCAAGGCACCCCCCAGCGGGCCGCCCGCCTGGTTGATGCCGATGGCGCGTGCACGCTCGCGGATCGGAAACCAGTTGTTCACCGCCTTGTTGGCGGTGGTGGAGACCGGACCCTCGCCCACGCCGAACAGCGCGCGAACGATCAGCAGCGACCAGAAGTTGAAGGCCAGCGCCGTCAGCCCGCACAGCACCGACCAGAAGCTCATCGCGCAGGTCATGACCTTCTTGGGACCGAAGCGGTCCGCGAGGTAGCCGCCGATGAAGCAGAACAGCGCGTAGCCCACGAAGAAGCTGCTGAAGATCATGCCTTTCTCGGAGGGCGTGAGGTGGTACTCCTGCGTGATGAAAGGCATCGCGATCGACAGCGCGGCACGGTCGACGTAATTGATGATCATCGCGAGAAAAAGCAGAGTCAGGACGACTCCGCGGTAGCGCGTGCTGGTCTTGTTCATATGTCTCCTTGTGCCCGGCACAGAGACCGGCCGGGAGCGGCGGATTCTGGGACGGCGATCACCGCGCGACAAGGCGCTTTTCGCTCGCGCGTCGCCCCGGTCCCAGCATGTGGGAACGGTGCTGCCGATGCCTCTCGGCGCGGGTTCCTGCGCACCTGATTCCGCTCGGGGTTTTCCCGGCAAGTGGCGCATGCGTCTCAGTCGACGGGATCGCGGTGCCCGCGCTTCTCGCCACGCCGTGCTTCGGCTTCTATCGTGCGTTTCCCTTTCCATGGAGACAGAAGACACATGCAAGCACATCGACAACAGCAGATATCGACAACACCGCGCGGCCGCCGCGATCTGCTCAAGGCCGGGCTCGCGCTGGCAGCAGGCGCCGTGGGTGCAGGCGCGCATGCGCAGCAGCAACCCTGGACACCCTCGCTGCGCTACCCCGACCCGGCCATCGAGATCCTCGATGCGTCGTTCGCGAAGTACCGCCTGTTCAGCGCCGGCATCGAGCGCCTGGCCACCGGCTTTCGCTGGATGGAAGGCCCGGTGTGGTTCGGCGACGGCAACTACCTGCTGGCCAGCGACGTGGCCGGCAACAGGATCGTGCGCTGGGACGAGGCCACCGGCCAGGCGGCCACCTTCCGCGCCAATGCCAACTACGCGAACGGCAACACGCGTGACATGCAGGGCCGGCTCGTCACCTGCGAAGGCGCCGTCACGCGACGCATCACGCGCACCGAACACAGCGGCAAGGTCGTGACGCTGGCCGACAGCTACGAAGGCAAGCCCTTCAACTCACCGAACGACATCGTGTGCAAGTCGGACGGCTCCATCTGGTTCACCGACCCGCCCTTCCAGCTGAGCAACGACTACGAAGGCCGCATCGCCAAGCAGGAGCTGCCGCACGCGGTCTACCGCATCGACGGCAAGAGCGGCAAGGTGACGCAAGTGCTCAACGATCTGCAGGGGCCCAACGGGCTGTGCTTCTCGCCCGACGAGAAGAAGCTCTACATCATCGAAGGCCGCGCACAGCCCAACCGCCTGGTGTGGGCCTACGACGTGGGCAGCGACGCCCGCCTCACGAACAAGACGAAGCACATCGACGCGGGCACGCCGGCCGGTGCGCTCGACGGCATCAAGTGCGACGTGGACGGCAACATCTGGGCCGGCTGGGGCTCCAGCGGCACACCGGGCGTGGACCCGGCCTCACTCGACGGCGTGATGGTGTTCAACCCGCAGGGCAGGCCCATCGGCCACATCCGCCTGCCCGAGCGCTGCGCCAACCTGTGCTTCGGTGGCGCGGACAACAACCGGCTGTTCATGGCGAGCAGCCACTCGATCTACGCGGTGTACGTGAACACGCGCGGCGCCGAGATTCGCTGAAGCAGGAGCGGCCGATGGGGGGCGGTCCATCGGGTCCATCAGGTCCGTCAGGGCCGCTTGCCGAACTCCTGCGTCTCGGTGGTCCAACGGATCGCCTGCTCGCTCAGGCTGAAGCCGAGCCCCGGACGGTCCGACACGTGCATGCGGCCGTCCTTCAGGTGCATCTGCTCGTTGAACATCGGGCCCAGCCATTCGAAGTGCTCGAGCCACGGCTCGATCGGGTACGCGGCTGCCAGATGCAGGTGAATCTCCATCGCGAAGTGCGGCGCCAGCTTGCGGCCCTTGAACGCGGCCAAGTTCATGATCTGCAGGAAGGGCGTGATGCCGCCCACGCGCGGCGCGTCGGGCTGGATGAAGTCGCTGCCTTCGGCCATGATGAGCTGCGCGTGCTCACCGAAGCTGGTGAGCATTTCGCCGGTGGCAATGGCGGTGTCGAAGCGCGCGGCGAGTTGTGCGTGGCCCTCGAAGTCGTAGGCGTCCAGCGGTTCTTCGATCCACGTGAGGTCGAAGCCTTCGAAAGCGCGGCAGGCGCGCGTGGCCTTCTGGCGGTCCCACTGCTGGTTGGCATCGACCATCAACGGGAACGAGTCGCCCAGCAGCTTGCGCACCTCGCCCACGCGCTGGATGTCGATGGCCAGGTCGGGCTGGCCCACCTTCAGCTTGATGCCGCCGATGCCGCTCTCGCGCGAGATGGCGACGTTCTTCAGCACCTGGTCAAGCGGCGTATGCAGGTAGCCGCCCGAGGTGTTGTAGCACTGCACCGAGTCGCGCTCTGCGCCCAGGAGCTTGGCCAGCGGCAGCCTGGCGCGCTTGGCCTTCATGTCCCACAGCGCAATGTCGAAGGGCGCAATGGCTTGCGTCGTGAGGCCGCTGCGGCCCATGCTGGCGCCGGCCCACAGCAGCTTCGTGAAGAGGCGCGAGATGTCGTTGGGGTCTTCGCCCAGCAAGTTGGGCGCGAGTTCCTTGGCATGCGCGTACATGCCGGGGCCGCCCGCGCGCTTGCTGTAGCCGAAGCCGATGCCTTCGTGACCGTCGCGCGTGCGGATCTCCGCAAAGATGAATGCGATCTCGGTCAGCGGTTTCTGGCGGCCGGTGAGCACCTTGGCATCGCTCACCGGCGTGGCCAGCGGCAGGTACATCAGGGAGACCTTGATCCAGTCGATGCGGTCGCCCGCGTCTGCCGCGGTGCGCGCGCCTTCGGCCACCTTGGCATAGGAAACGATGTTGGATTCAACGGCTTTCATTCGGACACTTTCGAGGAGAGAGATGGGAAAAAGGGAAGGGACGCAAGATTCAGTCGAGCTTGATGCCGGCCTTCTGCACCACCTGGGTCCAGCGCGCGGTCTCGTCCTGCACGAAGCGCGTGTAGTCGGCCGCGTGCGAGACCACCACCACGAAGCCGTTGGCTTCCAGCTTGGCACGCACGGCCGGGTCCGCAAAGCCCTTGGCCATGGCGGCCTCCAGCTTCTCGACGACGGCCTTCGGCGTGCCCTTGGGTGCCGACAGGCCGGTCCAGGACACGGCGCTGAAGCCGGGGTAGCCCGACTCGGCCACCGTAGGCACGTCGGGAAACAGCGGGTTGCGCTGCGCGCTGGTCACGGCCAGCGCACGCAGCTTGCCGGCCTTGATGTGCGGCAGCACCGCGTCCTGGTTGGTGAACATGCCGGGGATCTGGTCGGCCAGCACGTCGTTGAGCGCGGGCGCGCCGCCCTTGTAGGGAATGCCCACCATGTCGAGCCCCGCCACCTGCTTGAGGTACTCGGTGGTCACGTGGCCCGACGAGGCGTTGACCTGCCCGTAGCTGAACTTGCCCGGGTTGGCCTTGACCCAGGCGATGAACTCCTTGAAGTTCTTTGCCGGGAACGACGGGTTCACCACCAGCACGTTGGGCCCGGCAGCCAGTTGCGACACGTGCACGAAGTCGCGGGTCGAGTCGTAAGGCGGCTTCGGCGAGAAGCCGTGAATGATCGCGTTGCTGCCGATGCCCGAGAGCAGCAGCGTGTAGCCGTCGCCCGGCGCCTTGGCCGCCTGTTCGGTGCCGATGGCGCCACCCGCCCCGCCCTTGTTGTCGACGATGAAGGGCTGCTTGAGCTGGCGGCCGAGCGCGTCGGCAATGAGGCGGCCCATGATGTCGCTGGTGCCGCCCGCGGGGAACGGCACGATGAGCTTCACGGGGCGCGACGGATAGTCGTCCTGCGCGTGGGCGGCGCCGGCCAGCAGGCCGCTGACGGCCAGGGCGGCGAGAAGGGTTCTGCGGAACATGCGGTTTGTCTCCTGTGCGTGAATCGCTCGTTGGATGCAGGTTTTATGGAAGCGCTTTCATTTTGGCTTTCATGAGGTGTTTGACAAGCCGGGTTGTCCAGCCGATCGCACGAGGAATCCCACTGCCTGGGACGCGGAAAGCAGAGTTGGAAGCGCTTTCATTTCAAGGTGTTTCTGCTGGCCATCAACGCTATGATCGGCAGCGTTTCGCCATGCCCCCAAAGCTCGTTTCCAAGACCGCCCCCTTAGACGAAGACTCGCCGTCGAGCGCTGCCCGCATGAGCGACGTGGCGCGCGAGGCGAACGTTTCGCTGGTCACCGTCTCGCGGGCCATCAACACGCCCGACAAGGTCGCGCCCGACACCCTGGCCGCCGTGCGTGCGGCCATCGAGCAACTGGGCTACGTGCCCAACCTCATGGCGGGCAGCCTGGCGTCGAACCGCTCCCGCATCGTGGCGGCCATCGTGCCGACCATCTCCAACCTGGTGTTCTCGGAAACCATCGAGGCGCTGGCGCAGACGCTGGCCGAGGGGGGCTACCAACTGCTGCTGGGCCAGAGCGCCTACCGCCACAACGATGAGGCCGCGCTGGTCGACACCTTTCTGGGCCGGCGCGTCGACGGGCTGGTGCTCACCGGCATCGCGCAGGCGAGCGCACTGCGGCTCAAGCTGCGCCGCGCCGGCGTGCCCGTGGTGCAGACCTGGGACCTCCCCGCAGCGGGCGCAGAGCCGCCGGTCGACATGCTTGTCGGGTTCTCGAACGTCGGTGCGGGGCGCGCCGCCGCCGGGCACCTGCTGGCTCGCGGGCATCGCGCGCTGGCCTTCATCGGCGCCGAGGAAGAGCGCTCGCGCCTGCGGCTCGAAGGCTTTCGCGCCGAGGCGGCGGCACAGGGCGCGGGCGATGTGCCGGCCGAGCTGATTCGCCCGCCCGTGCAGATCGACGATGCCGGCCCGCGGCTGGCGCAGCTGCTCGCGCGGCGCCCCGACATCACGGCCGTGTTCTGCAACAACGACCTGCTGGCCGCCGGCCTGCTCTTCGAATGCCAGCAGCGCGGCTGGGCGGTGCCCGGCCGTATCGCGGTGATGGGCTTCGGCGACATGCCCATCGCGCGAGCCGCCTCGCCGCGGCTGTCCACCGTGCGCATCCGCCGCGCCGAGATGGGCGAGCGCGCGGGTCAGATGCTGCTGGCGCGGCTGGCCGGCGATGACCCAGGGGCGCGGCTGGTGGACATCGGTTTCGAAGTGATCGAGCGGAGCAGCACATGAGCACCGCGCCGCCCTCTCGCGTTCGCATGACCGACGTTGCGCGCGAGGCCGGTGTGGCGCGCGTCACCGTCTCCCGCGTCATCAGCGCGCCCGAGAGCGTGGCACCCGCCACGCGCGCCGCCGTGGAGGCCGCCATCGCGCGGCTGGGCTTCGTGCCGAATCTCAACGCGGGCACGCTGGCATCGAGCCGCTCGCGCATCGTCGGCGCGCTGGTGCCTACGCTGTCGAACGCGTGGTTCGCGGACACGATGGACGGCCTGTCGGCCACGCTTTCCGCCGCGGGCTACCAACTGCTGCTGGGGCAGACGCGCTATGACACGCAAGAGGAAGAACGGCTCGTCGACGCCTTCATCGGCCGGCGCGTCGACGCCATGGTGCTCACCGGCACGCAGCATGCGAGCGGCGTGCGCGCCAAGCTGCAGCGCGCGGGCATCCCGGTGGTGGAGTGCTGGGACCTGAGTGACTCACCGATCGACACGGTGGTGGGCTTTTCGAATACTGCGGCCGGTGAAGCGGTGGCGCGGCATCTGGTGGCGCGCGGGTGCCGGCGACTGGGGTTCATCGGTGCGCGGGAGCATCGCTCGTCGCAGCGGCTGCAAGGGTTTCACGAGACCGCAAAGGCGCTGGGCTGCGCCGAGGTGGCTGTTCAGCGGGTGCAGCCGCCCTCCTCGGTCGACGACGGCGCGCGCGGCCTCGAAGCGCTGATGGCTGCGCAGCCTGCGCTCGACGGCTTGTTCTGCAGCAACGACACGCTCGCGCTGGGCTCGCTGATGGCATGCCGGCGCAACGGCTGGGCGGTGCCGGAGCGGATCGCGGTCGCCGGCTTCTCGGACCTTCCCGTGGCGGCAGCGAGCGTGCCGGCGTTGACGACGGTACGAATAGAGTCGCGCGCTCTGGGCGAGCGCATCGGCGCGCTGCTTCAGCAACGGCTGCGCGGCGAGCCTGCGAGCGCGCAGCGGGTGCATGACGTGGGGTTCAGGCTGGTGGTGCGCGAAAGCGCCTGATGTATCTCATGCTGGACAAATTTCTCGATTTGTCTAATATGAGATACATAATGCCTTCCGCTTTTCCCCCTACCACCGCCATGGCAAATCGCCGCCTCGAGGCGTTCGGGCGCCGCATACATGCGCGCCGGAAGGCACTTAAAGTCAGCGCCACGAATGCGGCAGAGGCCGCGGGTGTATCTCGCATGACGCTGCACCGCATCGAGCGCGGCGAGCCGTCGGTCACGATGGGTGCCTACATGAATGCGCTGGGCGCCCTCGGGCTCGATGTCGATGTGATCACCGCCACGGAGACGCCCGCCGCGGTGACGCTGCCTGATGGCATTCGCATTGCCGACTATCCGCAACTGCGACGACTGGCATGGCAATTGGCCCCGGCCACGGAACTCACACCGGAAGAGGCTTGGGGCACGTACGAGCGCAACTGGCGCCATGTCGATGCCTTCGCGCTCGGCGCAAAAGAGCATCAGTTGCTGAACGACCTGGCATCTGCACTCGGCAAGAAGCCCCTGCATGTTTGAGCGACCCCATCATCGACGCGTCGCGCAAGCGCTTGCTGCGCTGGACGCCGACCTTCTTGCCAACAACCATTGCCTGTTTGGCGGCGGCACAGCCATCGCGCTTCGGTACGGCGAATACCGTGAGTCCGTCGACATCGACTTCCTTGTTTCAAGCATCGATGGCTATCGGCAACTGCGCCAGTTGCTGACCGGAAGTCAGGGCCTTCGCGCGCTTGCCCGAAAGGGCGCCGAGATTCATCAGGCAACCGAGCTTCGCGCCGATCAGTACGGCATCCGATCGTCGATGCGTGCGAGCGATGTCGACATCAAGTTCGAGATCGTGCTCGAGGCGCGCATCGAACTCGAACCGCCCGGCCCGCAAGACCGCATCGATGAAATCGCGACGCTGACAGCGCTCGACATGGCGACGAGCAAGTTGCTCGCGAACTCGGACCGGTGGGCCGATGACAGCGTCTTCAGCCGCGATCTCATCGACCTGGCCATGATGGCACCGGGACACGCGTTGATGCGTCAAGCGGCGGCCAAGGCCAGGCTTGCCTACGGCGAGAGCATCGATGTCGATCTGGCCAAGGCGGCAGAGGCGTTGCTCACGCGACAGGGTCGG
The DNA here is from genome assembly GCF_900115445.1 of Variovorax sp. OK605. Classification (NCBI taxonomy): domain Bacteria; kingdom Pseudomonadati; phylum Pseudomonadota; class Betaproteobacteria; order Burkholderiales; family Comamonadaceae; genus Variovorax; species Variovorax sp. OK605. The sequence goes on along the minus strand of NZ_FOWL01000007.1, from coordinate 352,651 downwards.
ATGGACCGCTGCATGGCCGTGCTGCAGATGACGCAGACCGTCACGCCCGCATTGCTTCGCCAGCGCATCAAGGCCCTGCTCCCTCGGCCTGCGCGCACCAGGGTCGACGTCGTCAAACCTTGACTGGAGCGGGCACCGAATTGCTCTTGCTTGCCCCGCGCTTCGGTTCGAACCGCTCGATTCGCCCCACCAGCAGCCAGTAGCTGGCAACAGCCACAACCCCGTGCAGTCCCACGAACACCAGCGCTTCGTGGAACGACCCCGTGGCGCCCAGGATATAGCCGATGACCACCGGTGTCGTGATGCCCGCCGTGTTGCCGATCGCGTTGAACACGCCGCCCGTGAGCCCGATCATCGACTTGGGCGCCGTGTCGGCCACGACCGTCCAGCCCAGCGAGCCGAAGCCCTTGCCGAAGAAGGCCAACGACATCAGCGCGACCACGACCCAGTCGGTGTCGACGTAGTTGCAGCCGATCATCGCTGCGGTCAGCAGCAGGCCGATGGTGATCGGCACCTTGCGCGCGGTGGTGAGCGAGCCCGTGCGCTTCAGCAGCCAATCGGACACGAACCCCGTGAGCACGCCGCCGATGCAACCCGCAACGGCCGGCACCGAGGCCACGAAGCCGGCCGTGAGGATGTTCATGTGCCGCTCCTTCACCAGGTAGGTGGGAAACCACGACACGAAGAACCACGTGATGGCCGTGATGCAGTACTGCGCGAGGAAGATGCCAGAGAGCATGCGGCTCTTGAACAGGTCGAGGATACCGGGGGCGTCCGGGTCTTTCGCCTTCCTTTGCGCGGCCGTGTCCGCGTTGCCGCGCGCCGGCAGGTCGACCAGCGCACCGCCGCTGCGCATCAACTCGAACTCCTCTGGCGTGAGCTTCGGGTGCTCGCTCGGCACCTGGTACATGCGCCACCACAGCAGCGCCAGCAACAGACCCAGCGCACCCATCACCGAGAACACGTGCGCCCAGCCGAACATGTGATCGAGCCAGCCCATGAGCGGCGTGAAAACGGCAAGCGAGAGGTACTGCGCGCTGTTGAAGATCGCGCCGGCCACGCCGCGCTCCTGCGACGGAAACCATGCCGCGATCACGCGACCCGATGCGGGACCGACAGGCGCTTCGAACGTGCCGAGCAGAAAGCGCAGCATCAGCAATGCGACGAACACCGCCGAGAACCAACCGGCCGCGCCCATGAACATCGTGCAGACGGACCACAGCACCAGTCCGCCGAGCACCGTGCGCTTGGCGCCGAGCTTGTCGACCAGCCAACCTGCCGGAATGTGCGCGAGCACGTAGGCCCACGCGAATGAAGAGAACAGCCAGCCCATCTGCACGGGCGTAAGGCCCAGTTCCTTCGACATGCCTGCGCCCGCAACGGACAAGGTGGCGCGGTCGCCGGTGCTGAAGGCCAGCACGATGGTGATGAGGGCGAGGATGAGGAAGCGCTGGCGCTGACGCAGCATTGCGTTGTCTCCGGGGTGTTGTTGTGAGGCGGGGCCGCAGGAGATCGCATGGTGGCGATGCGCTCCGGCAGCCTGCCGAATGAATGTCCCGGAGTTTGGGCCGGTGTTCGCGTGCGCTCAAGGGCGGAACTTGCGCATTGGGGCTTTGCGTCCCAGCGGGTGGAACGCATCGCTCAAGTCCCGCTGCGCGCGGGCGCTCTGTTCAGAAAATATCCGGCTCCCCCGCACTCTCCCCGAACGCAGTCTGCAGAAAATCCATGTCGCATCCCTGGTCCGCCTGCAGGATGTGCGCTGAAAACATCCACCCGTATCCACGTCCGAAGCGCGGCGCGGGGGCCTGCCATTGCGCACGCCGGCGCGCCAGTTCCTCGTCGCTCACATGCAGGTGGATGCGCCGTGCGGGCACATCCACGCTGACCACATCGCCCGTGCGCACCAGCGCCAGGTTCCCACCCACATAAGCCTCCGGCGCCACGTGCAGCACGCACGCGCCATAGCTGGTACCGCTCATGCGCGCATCGCTGATGCGCAGCATGTCGCGCACGCCACGCTTCAGCAGCTTCGTGGGCACGGGGATCATTCCCCACTCGGGCATGCCGGGGCCGCCCTTCGGCCCCGCGTTGCGCAGCACGATGACGTGGTCTTCGCTGATGTCAGCCTCGGGGTCGTCGAGCATCTTCTTCAGGCCAGGGTAGTCGTCGAAGACGACGGCCGGGCCGCTGTGTTTCAGGAACTTCTCGCTCATGGCGCTCGGCTTGATCACGCAGCCGTCGGGCGCCAGGTTTCCCTTGAGCACGGCGAGCGAGCCCTGGGCGTATACCGCCTTGTCCAGCGTGCGGATGACGTCCTCGTTGTAGACCTGCGCGCCTTCGATGTTCTCGCCCACGGTCTTGCCGCTGACGGTGTGCTCTCCAAGGTGCAGATGCGGTTCCAGGCGCTTCATCAACGCGGGCAGGCCGCCCGCGAAGTAGAAGTCTTCCATCAAGTAGTGGCTCGTGCCGTTGGGCCGGATGTTGGCGATGACGGGAACGGCGCGGCTGATGCGGTCGAAGTCCTCGAGCCCCACATCGGCACCCGCGCGGCGCGCCATCGCGATGACGTGGATGATGGCGTTGGTCGAGCAGCCCATGGCCATGGCCACGGTGATCGCGTTGAGGAACGCGTTGCGCGTCTGGATGCGCGAAGGCCGCAGGTCTTCCTCGACCATCTCGACGATGCGCCGCCCGGCCTGCGCGCTCATGCGCTGGTGGCCGGCGTCCACCGCGGGCACGCTCGACGCACCGGGCAATGCCATGCCCAGCGCCTCGGCGATGGCGGTCATGGTGCTGGCGGTGCCCATGGTCATGCAGGTGCCAGGGCTGCGCGCAATGCCGCTGATGATGCCGTCCCATTCGGGCTCGGTGATGAGCCCGGCGCGGCGGTCGTCCCAGTACTTGAACGCATCGGAGCCCGAGCCCAGCGTGGTTCCGCGAGAGTTGCCCCGCAGCATGGGGCCGGCCGGCAGGAAGATGGCGGGCACGTCGGCGCTGGTGGCGCCCAGCAGCATGGCGGGCGTGGTCTTGTCGCAGCCTCCCATGAGCACGACGGCGTCGACGGGGTAGCAGCGAATCATCTCCTCGACCTCCATCGCCATCATGTTGCGATAGAGCAAGGCCGAGGGCTTGACGATGGCGTCGTTCAGAGAGATGGTGGGCATTTCCAGCGGGAAGCCACCGGCCTGCAGCACGCCGCGCTTCACGTCGTCCACGCGCTGGCGGAAATGCATGTGGCAGGGGTTGTACTCCGACCAGCTGTTGAGCACGGCGATGAGCGGCTTGCCCTCCCAGTCCTTGCGGTCGTAGCCCATCTGCATGAAACGGCTGCGGTGGTTGAAGGTGCGGAAGTCTTCGTTGGCGAGCCAGCGCTGGCTGCGCAGTTTTTTGAGTTCGGCCATGGTGTGGTTGCCTCCGGTGTTCGAAGCTGCACGCAAGGGACAAGATGCTGTCCCTCACCCTAGCCGCTCCCGTCCATATCCTCGAAAGGGGAAGCGACAGCGCAGCAGATCAGTCGGGTTTGATGCCCGCGGCCTTGATGACCTTGGCCCAGCGTTCCGACTCGGCCTTGACGTAAGCCTGATACTCGGCCGGCTTCGATGCGACCACGACGAAGCCCGCGGCCTCCAGCTTGGACTTGACCTCCGGCGCGTTGAACGCCTTCGCCACCTCCTGCTGCACCTTGTCGACGATGGCCTGCGGCGTGCCCCTGGGCGCCGAGAGGCCGACCCACGACGTGGCCTCGAAGCCCGCGAAGCCCGACTCCGCCACGGTGGGCACGTCCGGGTACAGCGGGTTGCGCCTGGCGCTCGACACGGCCAGCGCTCGCAGCTTGCCGGCGCGCACATGCTGCAGTGCCACGTCCTGGTTGATGAACATCACGGGCACCTGGTTGGCCAGCACGTCATTGAGCGCGGGCGCACCGCCGCGGTACGGAATGTGAACCAGGTCGGCGCCGCTTTGCTGCTTGAGCAGTTCCATCGCGAGGTGGCCCGACGAGCCCGACCCCGAGCTCGCATAGCTGAGCTTGCCGGGGTTGGCCTTGGCATAGGCGACGAAGGCCTTGAAGTCCTTTGCGGGAAAAGCCGGGTTCACCACCAGCACGTTGGGGCCGGCAATGAGTTGCGTGATGTGCGCAAAGTCCTTGTTGGTGTCGAAGGGCAACTTCTCGTACAGGCCGGGGTTGATGCCGTTGGAGCCCACGCCCGACAGCGCGAGCGTGTAGCCGTCGCCCGCCGATTGCGCGGCGGCCGCGGTGCCCAGGTTGCCCGCGGCGCCCGAGCGGTTGTCCACGATGAAGGGCTGCTTCAGCGCGCGGGCGAGTTCATCGGCGGCAAGGCGCGCCATCTGGTCCGACGTGCCGCCCGCGGGGAACGGCACGATGAGCTTGACCGGCTTGGCGGGCCAGGCTTCGGTTTGCGCGAAGGCGAAGGAAGGCGCAAGGGCCGCGGCAGCAAGCGCGCAGGCGGCAAGGGAACGACGGGTAAGCCACATGTTGTTTTGTCTCCGATCAGAAAAAGCGAACGCTCAACGCGACGACGTCGACCACACGCCGGCCGCCTGCAGCAGTCCGCGCGTGTAGCCCAAGGCGAACGACATGAAGCGCTCGCGGCCTTCGTCGATCTCCGACACGGGCACGTGGTCGGGGCACAGCGGTCCGGCGTAGCCGCCGCGCTGGTAGGCCTTGACGGCCTGGTACATGTCGACGTCGCCCTCGTCGGGGAACACTTCCTGGAAGTCGAGGTAGCCGCCGCGGATGTTGCGGAAATGGACCATGAAGATGCGCCCGGTAGACGCGAACTCCTCGATCACCGGGATCATGTGCTTGCCCGGCTCCTTGAACATCTCGGCCACCGTGCCCTGGCAGAAGTTGAGCCCGTGGTTCTCGCTCGGTGACAGCGCAAGGAATTTGCGGAGCCCGTCGGCCGAGCCCACCACGTGCTCGATGCCGTTGAGCCCGCCGATCGGGTAAGCCGGGTCGTGCGGGTGGCAGGCCAGGCGCACGCCGGCCTTGTCTGCAGCGGGCACGAGGCCTTCGACGAGGAACTCGATGGCGTCCCAGCCGGCCTGCTCGGTCACTGGCGGCACCTCGCGCGCCATCTTCTGGCCGCACAGCGCGGCGGACGCGGAGCCGCCCTCTTCCTGGTTGCTCGGGTAGCCGACGCCCCAATACGAGTGCTTGCGGTCTTCGTCGGGCGAGTATTCCGCGTAGACGAAGCCCGAGTTCTGCGCGCCGCCGCGGCCGGGCTTGAGGCCGGTGCGCGTGATGCCGACCATCTGCACGTTGTACTTGAGGCAGGTGATGCCGGCGTCCGCCGCCTTCTGGATGTTGGCGGCGAGCATGGCGCGCTGCTTGCGCGCGCCTTCGAGGTCAGTCAGCGAGTCGAGCAGGATGGAGCCGACATCGAGCGCGAACACGTCGAGCTTCAGGCCGAAGCCTTCGATCCACTTGCGGTAGTCGGTGAGCCTGGCGGCGTCCCATTCGCTGACGCCGCCCGAGGCCGAGACCAGTTCGGTGCCACGGTTGTCGAGCACGACGTGCTGCACGCCGAGCTGGGTGGAGAGGCGCAGGCGGCGCTCGTCGGGGTTGAGCAGCTGTTCGCTGATGTACATGGGTTGTCTCCGTGGCGGGGTCGATCAATGCGGGTTCGGCTTGCTCGTGGAGCTGCCGATGGACACGTGTTCATTTTTGAACGGGATGCGCCCTGCCTTCAATGCCGAAGACGTCTCGCGGCATGGGTTCCGGCACCGTTGTCCCAGCCAGTGGGACCCGGTGCGCAAGCGAAGCTGCCGCTCAGCTCAAGGCTTGGCCGCCGGCAGCGCAAGGCTGCACATGCCCGCCTGCTCCATCATGCTGTCCACCGCGGCATGCGACAGGTGCCATCCGAGCGGAAAGTGCACGCCCTTGGGCAGCAGGTCGATGGCGGTCACCGGCTCCGTGCGGGCCGTGGCGGCCTTGCCGCCCATCGCCAGCCGGGCCTGCATGACAGCGTCGCCCTCGCGGGCTTCGGCGAGGCGACCGCCGGCACCGACGCCGCTGGTGTTGATCACCGCCAGCAGCGGGCCGATCAGGTCGAGGTAGGGCGTCTTGCCGCGCGCGCAGACCGGCCGCGCCGGCTGGTAGCGCTCGCCGATGGCCGTGGTGCAGGCGGCGTTGTCCGCCGGAATGACCTGCGCGCGCGTCGGCGGCCCGGTCTCGCCGCAGCCCTTGGCGGTCGCGGCGCCCGGGTCGGACTCGTTGCGGATCATCAGCACGCGCGGCACGAGGTTCTCGCGCAGCCATTTGCGCTGCTCGGCCGGTATCGCCTCGCACGGCCCCAAGGCCGCCGCGGGCCCGCCCTTGCTGACGGTCAGGCAGGCGCTCAGCGCGCGCACCAGATCGGCCGTCGATTGCGCACCGCCGTTGTCGAAGTACCCGCCGTCGGCCAGGTGGCCGCAGATCTTCGTCGCGGCCGCGGGCGAGGTCTTGTCGGGCACCGCGGGCACGTCTGCGCCGCGGTGGTCGCAGAGGTAGGCCGGCGTCTTGAGCCCGCCGATGGCGTTCACGTAGGGAAAGCGCGCCGCGTTGTGCGCGGCGGCGCCCAGCGGCATGTCGGCACCCACGAGGCCAAGCTGGTCCTTGCTGCCGGGGAAGTCGGCCTGCGACACGCGCAGCTCGCTGGCGATGGCGCGTTCGCCGGTCTCGACCCAGGTGGCGTTCAGCAGCAGGTAGGGCACGTGCCTGGCGTCGTTGCCGCTGCCCGCGTCGTCGCGGTGCAGTTCGCGCATGCCCTTGCGCAGCCGCGGCGCGCCGACCTCCATGGTCTGTTCGAACCAGGCGCCGCGCGACATGAAGCCGCACCCCGGCGTCTTGCACACGCCGCTGGGGACCACGCGGCCGAGCAGGTCTTCGAACATCCACGAAGACAGCAGCGGCGAGAGCAGATCGGTCTGGGCGAACCGCATGATGCAGTGCTCGCGCGCGGCGGTGTCGAGCGGCCCGCCGCAGGCCCGGTACACCGCCGCGCCCACCGCGCCGCCGGAGACGCCGGAGATCGCGAAGCTGCGCTGCGCGAAGCCCGGGTCCTGCGCTTCGAGGCTGTGCAGGGCCATGGCCGTCCACATCGCCGCGCGGATGCCCCCGCCTTCGGTCGACACGAAATACACGTCCTGGCCGCCGCTGTCAGGGTTGGCCGGGAACTGCGGGTTGCACGCGGCCTGGTCGTTCTGCGCGTGGCAAAGGCCGCGCAGCCATTGCGCCAGGGCCGCGTCGAGCGCCACCGCCGCGATGACGGGCGCCTGCGCCGCATCGCCGGGCCGGCGCGCGGTGGCGAGCAGGTTGCCGGCCACGATGACGATCGCCAATGCAGGCAAGGTGAGGATCAGCGGCCAGTACACCCTGAGCATGCTGGCGCCGGTCGACGCGCGCACCCGCGCCATGGCCCACCGGTAGGCCACCGCGAGCACGCAAGCCAGCAGCGCCGTGCAGACCAGCATGCGGATGCCGCCCCAGCGGCTGTACTCGCCCGGCAACGGCCCCGGCCAGACGATGTGGTTGTCGGTGAGGCCCGCCACGCCGAGCACGCCGACCCACGCGAAGAACACCAGCACCCACGGCACCGCCGTGCGAACCTCCAGCAGCGACAGCCAGCCGAACACGCACAGCCAGAAGGTCAGCGACAGCAGGATGACCGGAAAGGCCATCGAGGGAAAGTAGTCGCCGCTGCGCCCCGGCAGCACGTCCACCAGCCGGCAGGCCAGCACCAGCGCGAGCGCCGCGAGGGGCAGCAGGTACGGCGTGAGCTTGCCGAGGAAGTTGTACTTCACGATCCTGGGCGCCTCGTACGAAGGTTCACCCGGCCCGGGAGCCTTGGGCGCCGCGTCGAGCAGGCCGAAGCGCTCGCTCCACTCCTTCCAGTCGATGCAGTCGTAGTAACCGCCGGTGGACGCCTTCTCCGACCGGCGCCAGATGAAGCCGCCGCCCGCGAAGACGGCCAGCACGGCGAAGGCCACCACGCCGAGGCTCGGCACCAGGCAGCTCGGCCAGCCGGCATGGCCGCCGCCGTGCGCGGCCGTGCCCACCTGCGCCTTCGAAAGGTCCTGCAGCACGTTGGCGCACAGCACCACCACCAGCAGCACCGGCACCAGCGCCAGCACACGGGCCCAGTCGCGCGCGAAGAAGTCTTCGTGGCGCTTGCCGACCGGCACGTACCCCAGCCCGTCGTCGTGCCGGATGCGGCCGGTGGAGCGCCGCAGGTGGCACACGCTGCGCGTCCACAGCCAGCAGGCGAACACGAGCATCGCGAGCGCCAGCACGGAGACCGCGAAGACCGTGACCGAGCCCGCGAGCAGCCAGGCGGCGGCGCCCCAGTCGATCGGGGTGCCGGGCGGCGGCATCGGCGCGCCGCCCCAGTCCACATGGACCATCGTGAGGAAGCGCGGCACGAAGGAAGCGGTCGAGGCGATGATGTCCCGCGACTGGTCCATCACCACGGTCAGCCCCGCCAGCAGCGCGAGCGCGGCCAGCACGTAGCGGCTGCGCACGATGCAGTCGAAGATCGCTGCCCGCAGGTCGGCGCGCAACTCGCAGCGGTGGGCATTGTTCGGGCGGTCCGGAAGAATCGACAGCACCACGCCGAACAGCCAGCAGGCGCCGCCGGCCGCCAGCACCAGCAGCACGGCACCGGTCAGCGGCCACTTGGCCTGGTGCGCGGCGCAGCCCAGCCGGCCGCGCCATGTGGCGCCCTCCGCAGCGGCGCAAGCATCGGCGCTGAAGTACATGGCCGCCACCAGCGCGACGAGCGCCACCACCCCCACCGCAACGGCCCGCGGGTGCGCGCGCACCTGCCACGCGTCCAGGTTGGCGAGCCGCCCGACGCCGAGCAGCCCGAGCAGCATCACGCCGACACCGATGCTCGGCCCCCAGCCGCCCGTGCGGCCGAGCGCCATCATGTTTTCCAGCAGGTCGACGGCCACCAGCATCAGCACCGGAACCCAGAAGAGCACGAACCACCGGCGCCCGGCCGCGCTGGCCTGGCCCGTGTCCTCGTCCAATGCGGTGGCGATCACGCGGCCGGTCTTCAGGAAGAACGCGGCATACAGCGGCACGAACAGCGCGCTGTCGAGCGCGAAATAGGCCTGGGCCAGCCAGACCAGCTGGCAGCGGCGCCACAGCTCGAGCAGTGCGGCGGCCGGCCCCGCGGCGCCGTCGTCGGCCCAGCCCGCGAAGTCCTCGACGCCCCAGCCGGTGCGCACATACAGCATGGACTGGATCAGCAGCAGGATCGCCGCGGCGCCGACGAGCACCAGGCCGAGCACCCGCGCGCTGCCGGAGACGAAGCGGGCGCCCTTGATCAACCTGTCGACCGTGATGGCCGGGAAGCCGCGATGGTCGTCGCCGGGGATGGTTACAGCCGTCGTACTCGCCATGGGAGCCTCGCTTTCTGCGTGCATCCGCACGGGCCGCGATCTTGAACGCATCGAAGCCGCACGTCATCCCCTGAACAGGGGAACGCGCGCGGGGCAGCCTCGCGCGCCATAGGCCACAGGTCAGCCCCCTGCGATCGCGGCGGTCAGCGGCAGTTCACCAGCGCACCTTCATGCCCACGCTGCCCTGCACGCCGCCCTTCGTGCGCGTGTCGCCGCCCGAGGCCCACAGCTTGCCCACTTCCGCGTACAGGCTCGTGCTCTCGGTCAGCTGCAGCGTGGCACCGCCGGCCAGCTCGGTGCTGGTGCCGCCGGTGCGCGTGGCGATGTCGGTGTACGCGGCCGCGCCGACGAAGCGGGTGATGTCCGTGCCGCTGCCGCTGCGGTACACGTTGAAGCGCACGTAGGGCTGCAGCAGGCCGGCGCCGGTGGCGATCTCGCCCTTGACCCGCACGCCTGCACGCACCAGCCAGCCGTTGTGGCTGTTCTGCTGCACCAGCGCGCCGGCGATGCCGTTGTCGTCCAGGTTCACGCGCTGGTGCACCAGTTGCAGCTGCGGCTCGATGGTCCAGTTGGGCGCGATGGCGAAGGCCTGGCCGATCTCGACGGAGGCCAGCAGGCTGTTGCCCTTGCCGGAGGTGCCGAAGCCCAGCGCGGGTGACACGGTGTAGCGGTGGCGTCCGGCCTGCAGCACGCTGTCGACGTACAGGCCGTCGTCGTTCTTCCAGGTGGCGTAGGCGCCCAGGTACTGGTTCTTCAGGTTGTTGGTGCCGACCGCGAGGTTCTGCACGCCGCTGGCGAAGCCGGTCACGCGCATGTCGCCGTCGAGCTGGCCCACGTACACGCCCACGCGCCAGTGCGGATCGGCCCACAGGTCGGTGCCGGCCTGGAAGCCGGTCAGGCGGCCCTCGCTGGTGGGGCTCACGGTGCCGCTCTGCGAGATGGTGCGGTCGACGCTGATGATGCGGCCCCAGGCCTGGCGGTAGCCCTGCTCGGGCGTGGCGATGTTGGCCCCCGAGGGGCCGTCGTCGCCCACGCGCTGGTGCAGGTTGCCCACCATCGCGAGGTTGGCCTGGCGCAGCTGCTCGGGCAGCGCCGCGTACAGCGGCACTTCGGCGCGGTAGGTGGGCACGACGATGGCACCCACGGCCACTGCGCCGGCGCCCGCGGTGACCGCGACGTTGCCTGCGGCGTCCCTGGTGCCGGTGCCTGTTCCCGGGTCGGTTCCGGTGCCCGTGCCGCCCCCCGGCGGCGTGACAGTCGTGGTGGTGGTGGAGCGCAGGTACCAGTTCTCGCCCGCGCCGCTGGCGTCGGCCGCGTACAGCCGGTACTCATAGGCGCCCGCATCGACGTGGCCGCCCGCCAGGACGAAGGCATTCCTGGTGGTCTGCGCCGTGGTGGTCGCGCCGCCGATGGCGCTGATCACTTCGATGCCGTTGCCGGCGGTGAGCGCGCCAAGGCCGCCCATGTTGGTGATCTGCACGTTGGTCGTGCCGCTCGCGATGGCGGTGGCGCCGCTCAGGATGAGCCGGTCGCTCACGCTCGCGCTGGTGCCCAGCGAGGTGCCCAGGCGCAGCGTGCCGCCGTTGCCGACCCAGGGGCCAGTCACGGTGAGCGTGGTGCCGGGCACGGTGCCCAGCAGCGACACGGTGCCGCTGTTGGCCATCGACGCGATGGTCTGGTTGTGGCCGGCCAGGTCGAGCGTGGCGCCCGCGGCCACGTTGAAGGCGCTGGCGCTGCTGAAGGTGTTGGCCACGCCGGCGCGCAAGGTGCCCGCCGCGACGCTGGTCGCACCGCTGTTGGTGTTGGCGCCGCTGACCATGAGCACGCCCGCGCCGGCCTTCACCAGGTCGCTGGCGCCGGAGATGGTGCCGGTCCAGGCCAGGTCGTGGCCGTTGGTGTCGATGGTGCCGGCGCCGCCCAGGATCAGCGCGTTGGGCACGCTCAGGCCGTCGTCGCCGGCGATCACTCGGCCGGTGGCGCCGGGGTCGATGGCAATGGCGCCGATCAGCACGCCGCCGGTGTTCAGCGTGAGGCTGTTGCTGCCGGCGGTGAACTCGACGGCCGGCGCGCGGGTCACGCCGTCGCCGCCCAGCCCGCCCGAGATGGTGCCGGTGTTGGTCACGGCCAGGTTCGAGCCCCAGACGCCGACACCGCCTGCGCCGTTCGCACCGTTGGCGCCGCCGTTGTTGTTGACTCCGCCCGCACCGCCGGCGCCGCCCGTGATGCTGCCGGTGTTCGCGATGCCGGCCGCGCTGCCGGTCGACGACACGCCCGCGCCGCCGCCGCCACCCGCGCCCGGTGCGCCCGTGCCCGTGGCGCCGCCGCCGCCGTTGCCGCCCGCGCCCCCGGCGCCGCCCGTGATCACGCCCGCGTTGCTCGCGGCAATCGAACTGCCGACCAGCGTGAGCCCGATGCCGCCCGCACCGCCCCCGCCGCCCGAGGCGTTGAGCTCGCTTGGCAGCAGGCTGGAACCGCCGGCACCGCCCGCGCCCCCGGTGATCGTGCACATGTTGTTGAAGGCCAGCCCCGGCGTGACGGCGTTCAGGTAGAAGCCGCCCCCGCCGCTGCCGCCACCGCCGGCCTGCGAGAAAGCGTCGCCGCCCGCCCCGCCCGCGCCGCCGACCGACGGCGCGAAAGACGTGTAGTTGCCGAGCGGGCCATCGAGGATCGCGCCGTAGCCGCCCGCACCGCCGCCGCCCGCGGCCCAGTAGCCCTGCCCGCCCGCGCCGCCGTTGCCGCCGGTCCGGCTTTCGTTGGACGCGCTGACGTTGTTGGCAATCGCCCCGCCCCGGAAGCCGCCACCACCGCCGCCGCCATAGCCGTTGCCGGCCCCCGCGCCGCCGGTCTGCGACTGGCCCGCAAGGCCGTCGTCGCCCCGGAACGCGCCCGGGCCCACGAGGTTGCTCGTGGTGCCCGCCGCGCCGCCGGTGCCTGGCGTGGCGCCTGCGAAGCTGCCGATGGCAGCGTCGCTGCCGGCCGTCGCGCCGGCGGGTGTCGAGGTGCCGCCGCTGCCGCCGCTGGCACCCAGGTTCGAGTCGTTGAGCCCGCCGCTGCCACCGTTGCCGTCGCTGCCGCCGGCCCCTGCATGCAGCAGCGGATCGCCCACCGGCTGGCCGCCCGCGCCGCCGGCCGCCATCGCAGGTCCTGCGGACAGCAGCGCCGCCGCGATGACGACCGCGACGGCGCTGCTGCCGACGCCGCTGCCGGCACGCGTGCTCGAAGATGAGCGCGCGTGGCCGCGCGAGGTTTCAGGGGCGGCCACCCACGTGCCGAACGTGGGATTCCAGAGTGTCTGAAAGATCTTGTTCATCGCCTCTACCTGTTGCTTCGTTACCTGACCGGGCAGGCGCCCACATGCGGTGGCACTGGCGTGCCCTCCGCATACCGTGATTTGCGAAATGCAAGGTAAAAATGTAAGTACGCGTAGCAACTGGCGATATGCCTGATAACGGGTACCTAACGCAGGTCTTGGCAATGGCTTTTCACCAGCGTGGGGCCGTGAAAGCGCGCGATGACGTCGTCAGCCGCGAACTGCATCGGGGAGTAACCGATGTTTCGGAGGTAGGCTCAAAGTACTAGGGTTACCCGCAGGCGCGCGCCGGTCCACGGGAGCGCCAAGGCAGAGGGGCCGACGCGTGGTCGATCGCCCGCTCAAAGGACGGAGATCGGCGGGACCATCGGCCACCGCACGTTCGCCAAGATCGCCAAGATCGCCACGGCCGCCGTGGCCGCCGGCGCTCTTCAGTTCACGCCGATGCCGGGCCCTGCACGGCCAGCACCACGCCTTCCAGCGCCCCCAAGGACAGCGGCTCCGCCTGAAGGCCCTCTCGCCCTTCATGGGTGCTGGCGAGCACGCTGACCACCCCACCCAACACCGCGCTGCCGATGTCTCTCCGCGCATCCGCGAAGTTCAGCAGCACCACCAGCCGCCGCTGCCCGAGCGTGCGTGCATAGGCCAGGATGTCCGCGCCAAGGTCGAGCGGCGCCCACGCGCCGGCATGCAACGCCGGCTCGGCGCGCCGCAGCGCGATCAACCGGCGGTACAGCGCGAGCATCGACGTCGCATCGCCCTGCTGCCGTTCGACATTGCGGGTGGCCCAGTCGTCGCCCAGCCGCAGCCAGGGCTTGCCCTGGCTGAAGCCCGCGTGCGAGGCGGCGCTCCACTGCATCGGCGTGCGCTGCGGGTCGCGGCCGAGGCCCTTGCCCGGTTCGTTCTTCTCGAACGGGTCCTGCACTTCGCCGGGCGGAATGACTGCATCGGTCATGCCGATCTCGTCGCCGTAGTACAGCGTCGGCGTGCCGCGCAGGGTGAGCAGCAGCATCGCCGCGAGCCTGGCGTGCAAGGGGCCGACGCGGCTTGCGATGCGCGGCTTGTCGTGGTTGCCGAGCACCCAGTTGGGCGCCGCGCCGGGCGGCAGCGCGGCTTCGTAGTCGCGCACCAGGCGTTCGATCACGCCGGCCTGCCATGGCGCGCCGATGAGCTGGAAGTTGAACGGCAGCTGCACGCCCTGCAGCACGCCCTGGCTGTCGAGCCCGTAGTACGCCACGAGGCGCGCCAGCGGCAGGTAGAGCTCGCCGATCAGCACGCGGTCGCCCTGCGCGTCGCTGAACGCGTCGACCACGCCGCGCATCTGGCGCACGATCTCCTGCACCTCGGGGAGGTCGGCCGTGTACAGCGGCAGCAGGCTGTGCGACGGGTCCCCGCCGGGCACGAACGCCGGATTGGCGGGGTTGTCGCGGAACGCCGCGTCCTTCACGAGGTGGTACAGCACGTCGATGCGAAAACCGTCGGCGCCACGGCGCAGCCAGAAGCGCAGGGCCTCGTACATGGCGGCCCGCACCTCGGGGTTGCGCCAATTGAGGTCGGGCTGCTCGCGCAGGAAGGAGTGCAGGTAGTACTGGCCGGTGCGCGGGTCGAGCGTCCAGGCCGGGCCGCCGAAGTTGCTGAGCCAGTTGTTCGGCGGGCCGCCGCCGGGCGCGGGGTCGCGCCACAGGTACCAGTCGCGTTTCGGATCCTGGCGCGAGGAACGGCTTTGCGTGAACCAGGGGTGCCGCTCGGACGTGTGGTTCGGCACGAAGTCGAGGATGACCTTCAGGCCGCGCGCATGCGCGCTGCGCACCAGTTCATCGAAGTCCGCCAGCGTGCCGAAACGCGCGTCGATGCCGCAATAGTCGGAAATGTCGTACCCGAAGTCGGCCATCGGTGAGGGGTAGATCGGCGAAATCCAGACAGCGTCGACGCCGAGCGACACCAAATAATCGAGCCGTTGCCGGATGCCGCGCAAGTCGCCGATGCCGTCTCCGTCGCTGTCCTGGAACGAACGCGGGTAGATCTGATAGACGATGCCGTTCTTCCACCAGCGGTCGGGCGGTGCGGGTTGTTGTTGTCTGGTGTCCATGTGTGCGAGTCCTTCCCTGAAAGCAGGAATGCATGATCAAAGACCTTTGGTATAAGAACGCGGTCGTCTACTGTCTGTCGGTCGAGACCTTCATGGATGCGAACGGCGACGGCTGCGGCGACTTCGAAGGCCTCACGCGGCGGCTCGACTACCTCAACGGGCTGGGCGTCTCCACCATCTGGCTGATGCCGTTCCAGACCTCGCCGGGCCGCGACGACGGCTACGACGTGGCGGACTACTACAACGTCGACCCCCGCTTCGGCACCTTGGGCGACTTCGTCGAGTTCACCCACGCCGCGGCGCAGCGCGGCATGCGCGTGCTGATCGACCTGGTCGTGAACCACACCTCCGACCAGCATCCGTGGTTCCAGGAGGCCAGGCGCGACCCCGGCTCGAAGTACCGCGACTGGTACGTGTGGGCGGACCGCAAGCCGGCGCGCGCGGACGACGGCGTGGTGTTTCCGGGCGTGCAGAAATCGACCTGGACCTACGACAAGCTCGCCAGGCGCTGGTACTTTCATCGCTTCTACGACTTCCAGCCCGACCTGAACACCAGCCACCCGATGGTGCAGGCCGAGATCCTGAAGATCATGGGGTTCTGGACGCAGCTGGGTGTGTCGGGCTTTCGCATGGATGCGGTGCCCTTCGTCATCGCCAGGAAGGGCGCCGACGTCAAGGGCGCGCCCGAGCAGTACGACATGCTTCGCCAGTTCCGCGAGCTGATTCAATGGCGCAAGGGCGACGCCGTCATCCTGGGCGAGGCCAACGTGCTGCCCAAGACCGACATGCAGTACTTCGGCGACGAAGGCGAGCGGCTGCACATGATGTTCAACTTCCAGGTCAACCAGAACCTGTTCTACGCCTTGGCCAGCGGCGACAGCCGGCCGCTGGCCAAGGCGCTGGCGGCCACGCGGCCGCGCCCCGCCACGTCGCAGTGGGGCATGTTCCTGCGCAACCACGACGAGCTCGACCTCGGGCGCCTCACGCGCGCGCAGCGCGAGCGCGTGTTCGCCGCCTTCGCGCCCGACAAGGACATGCAGCTGTACGACCGCGGCATCCGCCGCCGCCTCGCACCCATGCTCGGCAGCGACCGGCGCCGGCTCGAGCTTGCCTACAGCCTGATGCTCACGCTGCCCGGCACGCCGGTGCTGCGCTACGGCGACGAGATCGGCATGGGCGACGACCTGAGCCTGCCCGAGCGCAACTGCGCGCGCACGCCCATGCAGTGGTCGACCGAGCCGCACGGCGGCTTCACCGCGGCGCGCAAGCCGGTGCGCCCGGTGATCAGCGGCGGCGCCTACGGCTTCGAGCACGTGAACGTGGCGGCGCAGCGGCGCGACCCCGAGTCGCTGATGAACTGGATGGAGCGCGCGCTGCGCATGCGCAAGGAGATTCCCGAAGTGGGCTGGGGCGACTTCGAGGTGCTTGCGCACCCGTCACCGCAAGTGCTGGTGATGCGCTACGACTGGCGAAACAACTCGGTGCTGTTCGTGCACAACCTGGCGCAGGAGCCGCTGGAGTTCGAGTTGCCGGCACGCGAAATCGGGACCGAGGGCGCGCGGCTCATCAACCTGCTGACCGAGGCGCACAGCGAGGCCGACAAGAAGGGCCGGCATTGCATGCTGCTGGAGCCGTACGGCTATCGCTGGTTCAGGGTCGGCGGGCTGGGCTACCTGTTGCAGCGCAGCGAGATCTGAACCGCGGCAGCTGGCGCCGTCATCGGCCGCAGCGCCTGCAGGCTGGCTAGCGGCTCACCCGCCCCTGGACGCCCTCGACCAGCCAGTTCATCTTCAGGATCTGCTCGTCGCTCAGCTGCGCGCCCTTGGCGATCACCACGTGCCCTTCGTTGTCGCGCACGTCGGCGGCCAGCGCGCGAAACGGTTGCAGCTTGCCGGCGGCGATGTCGTTCTGCCGCGCGAGCACTTCGTCCTGCACGGCCTTGGGCACCTTGGTGCCGAAGTCGCCGACGCGGATCATTCCTTCCTTCACGCCGCCCCACACGTTGCCGCTCTTCCAGCTGCCGTCGAGCACGGCCTTGGCGCGCTGCGTGTAGTAGCCGCCCCACTGGTGCGTGACGGCCACGAGCTGGGCGTCGGGCGCGATCCTGCGCATGTCGGAGTGGTAGGCAATGGCCATCTTGCCGCGCTCCTGCGCGGCCGCCATCACGGCCGTGGAGCCGGTGTGGAAGGCCACCACGTCGGCGTTCTGGTTGAACAGCGCCATGGCCGCATCGCGCTCCTTGGGCGGATCGAACCACTCGTTGAGCCACACCACGCTGACCTTGGCGTTGGGGTTCACCGAGCGCATGCCGAGCGTGAAGGCATTGATGCCCTGCAGCACCTCGGGGATCGGAAAGCCCGCGACATAGCCCGCCACGTTGGTTTTGGTCATGCGGCCGGCCGCGATGCCCGCGAGGTAGCGGCCCTCGTAGTAGCGCGCGTTGGCGGTCGCGACGTTGGGCGCCAGCTTGTAGCCGGTGACCGACTCGAACTTCACGTCGGGAAAGTCCTTGGCCACCTTCATCGTCGGCTCCATGTAGCCGAAGCTGGGCGTGAAGATGAGCTTGTTGCCTTGCTGCGCAAGGTCGCGGATCACGCGCTCGGCGTCGGCGCCTTCGGCCACGTTCTCGACGTAGGTGGTCTTCACGCGGGCGCCGAGCGCCGCATCGACGGCCTTGCGGGCGTCTTCATGCTGGCGCACCCAGCCGGCATCGGTGACCGGCGTGACGTAGACGAAGCCGATCTTCAGCGGCACCTGGGGTGCAGAAGTTTGCGCGAACGCGGGAGATAAAAAACAGGCGGTCACCCACGCCAGAACGGCGCGGCCCACGAGGTTTTTGTACATGGTGTTCCTCTACATGGTCTCGGGCAATGACAACTCGCAGCTGGCCGAGACATCCAACTTGTGCGGCGAAGAATTTTAAGTCGCGTTGCCGCGCGTTTCCGGTGACGCCCGAAGCTATTTCTCGTGGGCTCGACACAGCCTGGCTGCCTTGTACAGGGCAACCAGGTGTGAAGCTCCAATAGGTTGTATCCGGTGTTCATCCGGATTGGGTTTGAGAGACTGGAAGTCGCCAAATACCCAATCCACTCAGGCGCATGTGGTCACGCTGTTTGCGCTGTCGAACCTGTGGATGGCCAGACGGAAACTGATTGCGATGATGGGACAGGTGCGTCCGCAGGCAACCTGAGGGGCGCTGCAGGAGCGCTCAAACACATCGAATGCCAGTGCAACGAGCCTGCGAGCGCAGCGGGGCAACACCCACTCTCGTCATCAAGCCAATTTACGACCTGATCAGACGTTCCTTAGTACTGTGCGCGCGCACGCCAGGAAAGGCTTGATAAGCGGGCTGTCCCAATCGCTGCGCCAGCACGCGGCAATGTCCATCGTCGCGTTGACGTTGCGAAAGGGCCGGAACACCACGCCCGGAGGCCGCCCGATCTGAGCGCAAGCAGGCAGGATGGCCACGCCCTTGCCCGCCAGTACCAGCGCCAATGCAGACACCATGGTCTCGACCCGCTGCGCAACGGGCATGCTGACGTCGTGCCGCCGCAGCATCGACGTGACGACGGATTTGTCGATGTCGCCTTCCGGAACCGGGAGGCCGATCAGAGGCATGCCCGAGAGTCGCGCCAGCGGAATGCTGGACATCCGCGCCAATGGCGAATCCGACCGCACGGCAAGCAGCAACGGCTGGGTGCCGATGCGTTCGACCGCAATGCCGGCCTGGGCAATCGGCGGGATGCAGATCGCAACCGACACGTCCGAGTCGGTGATGGCCGCTACGTTGTTGACGGCATTCAGCTCCACGTATTGGATCTCCACGTCCGGGAGCTTGAGCCGAAGCTCGTTTTCCAGCCGGGGCAGCACGAGGTAAGACAGCACGACCATGGTTCCGATCGTGAGTCGCCCCCTGCTGCCCGATCCGACGGCACGCGCGGCGTCGAAGCCTTCGTTGGCAAGCAGCAATGCCTCCTTGGCACGTTGGAAGAGCGCATTTCCCGCGTCGGTGATTTCCATGCCGCGCGCCGCCCTGCGAAACAGGGGCGCGCCTATGGCCGCTTCGAGGTTCTTGATGTGAACCGACAGCGGCGGCTGGGCCATGTTGAGCCGCCGCGCTGCCTTGCCGACGCTGCGTTCCTCGGCGACGGCCACGAAGTAGCGAAGGGATCTGAGGTCGGGTGTAGCCATACGCTGTGCATATGCCTTTTCAAGAAAACAGTATTGGACGCCATATTGGAGCCCCTCAATCATCTGCGCATGAAGAACTTTCCGCGCCTTCCAAAATCCGAAATCTGCGAGATGACCGCGGCGACGATGCGCACGCTGGTCGCGCAACGCGAGCTCTCCCCGGTGGAGATCGTCGAAGAGGTGCTGCGCCGCGCCGATGCGCTCCAGCCGCACCTGAACTGCTTCATCACGCTTTGCCACGAGCAGGCGATGGAGCAAGCCAGGCAAGCCGAGCAGGCGCTCATGAGAGGCGAGGCCGTGGGCATGTTGCACGGCTTGCCGTTCACGGTGAAGGACATCGTCGACACCGCGAACGTCAGGACGACCTACGGATCGCTGCTGCATCGCGATCACGTTCCCGCGCACGACGCCCTGGCCGTGGCGCGCGTGCGCCAGGCGGGCGGCATCCTCATCGGCAAGACGACCTCGTCGGAGTTCGGCGCCAAGTGCATGACCGATGCGCCGCTTTTCGGCAGCACGCGCAATGCATGGGACCCGGCGCGCACCAGCGGTGGCTCCAGCGGCGGGGCGGCGGCGGCGATGGCGGCTGGCATCGCACCGCTTGCCATTGCGACCGATGGGGGCGGCTCCACCCGGATTCCCGCCGCGTGCAACGGCGTGGTCGGGTTGAAGCAAAGCCTGGGTGTGGTGCCGCACAGCCAGGTGCAGGACGCGTTCGGCAACTACACCTACGTGACGCCCACCACGCGCAACGTGGGAGACACGGCGCTCATGCTGCAGGCAATGACCGGTGCCCATGGGTCCGACCCCTGGTCGTTGGGCGTACCGGCCCAGCGCTACTTCGACGACCTGCAGCCCGGCGGCGACCTGCGAGGCAAGCGGATTCTTTTCAGCGCAACGCCGGCGGGGCGGCCGATTGCCGCCGACGTCGCCGCCGCTTTCGAGGCCGCCCTTGCAACCCTGCGGTCGATGGGCGCAGAGCTGGAGGAGATGTCGGGCGAGGGCTATGACGTCGAGCCGGTGTGGCGCGTGATCAACCACACAAGCTGGCGTGGCCGGTTCGCTCCGCTGGCTGAGGCGCATGCCGATCAGTTGAGTCCTTCGCTGCTGCAACAGCTCGCGCTGGTGGAGCACGTCGACGGGGTCGCCTTTCAGCAGGCGATGTTCGCGAGGACAGCGCTCTTTCGCAAGGTCCAGGCGCAGCTGGAGACGCACGACTTCATCTTCACGCCGACTTTGTCGCGCACGGCGCTGCCGATCGACCAGGACCTCTTCGGAAGCATCGAGATCGACGGCCAGGCGTTTGCCGAGGTGCGGCCCAACTGGTTCCCCTGGACGATGCCGTTCAACCTCACCGGGCATCCGGCCATCAGCCTGCCGTGCGGCGCAGGCAGCGACGGATTGCCCATCGGCATGCAGCTCGTTGGCAGGTTCCGCGAAGACTTGCATCTGCTGCAGGCCGCGTCGGCTTTCGAAGCCAACCACCGGCCGGCGAACCCGCTGCCGGTCCTGGCCTTCTGAGCACGCGTTGTCCCTTCCTTTTTTTCGTCAATCAACCTTGCAGGTATCTCACCATGACCTCGTTCCTAAAGACATTCGTGCTCAGTGCGCTGGTCGCACTGAGCGCAAGCTTTGCGCATGCCGACAGCAACACGCCCATCAGGCTGATCGTGGGATTCCCGCCGGGTGGCGCGCTCGACAACCTGGCGCGGGCGGTGGCCGAGGACTTGCGCACGACGCTCAAGGAACCCGTGCTGGTGGAGAACCGGCCCGGTGCGTCCACCCGCATTTCCATCGAAGCGGTCAAGACCGCACGGCCTGACGGGCGCACGATCCTGATCGGCGCGACGCCGCCCTTCGTGTTCTTTCCGATGACCTATGCGCGGCTGAACTACGACGCCGACAAAGACTTCATTCCCGTCGCCCATCTGGCAAACGTCCCCAGCATCGTCTCCGCCGGCGCGGGCCAGCCGTACAAGACGATTCCCGAATACGTGGCCTGGATCAAGAAGAACCCCGGCCAGGCCAGCGTGGGCATGACCAACCTGGGGGGCGGGCTTCACTTCAGCGTGTTGCAACTGTCCAAGGCCATCGGCGTGCCCCTCACGGCTGTCACTTACAGGGGCGGGGCGCCGCTTGCGACGGACATCATCGGCGACCACGTGCCGCTCGGCACCGACGCGCTGGCCAGCCAGTTGGAGCTTCACCGCGCCGGAAAGCTGCACATCCTGGGCGTCGCGGGAACCAGGCGGCTGAGTTGGTTGCCCGATGTTCCGACGATCAAGGAATCGGGCTACGACGCGTTCGATCGGGCCAACGCCGCCTATGCTGCGTTCGTGCCGGCGGGCACACCGAAGGACGTGGTGGCGAAACTTGAAAGCGCATTCCTGGCCGCCATTCGCAGCCCTCGGGTGCGCGGACAACTCGATCGCATGGGCCTTGAGCCGACCGGGCTTCCCGGCGCGGAAGTGACCCGGGTCATGAACGAGGATCGCGAGTATTGGCGCCCCATCGTCAAGGCTTCGGGATTCAAGAGCGAAGACTGAACCGGTGGCGGCCACATTCATCGCCGGCCATCCGGGCACCGAGGCGGCCGCCGATGACGAGGACAAGGCCGGGTGGGCCGTGCTCGTTGCGGCATGCCTCGGCGCGCTGTTGTGTTTTCTGAATCTCAGCGCGCTCAACGTGGTGCTCCCCGCGGTAGGGCGCAGCCTGCAGGCGTCGCCAGCGCAGGCGAGCTGGATTCTGCTGTCCTACATGCTCGTGAGCACGGTGTGCATTCTCAGCTTCGGCAGGCTTGCCGACCTGTGGGGGCGGCGGCACCTTTTCCTTGCGGGGTTGGGCCTCTTCGTGGTGGCTTGCGCAGCCTGCGCGGTCGCGACAAGTGCCGAGACGATGCTCGTCTTCCGGGTTTGCCAGGCCGTGGGCGCTGCGGGCGTCATGGCGAATACCAGCGCCCTGGTGGGCGACGCGTTCGGCCGCCGCAGGATGGGGCTTGCCCTTGGCGTGCTCGCGATGGTGGCCGCGCTTGCTCAGGTCGTTGGCCCGCTGGCAGGCGGGTTTGTCGTCTCGTGGTGGGGATGGCGGGTTCTCTTCATGCTCAACGTTCCCGCCGGCCTTCTCGTTCTGGTGTGGTCGTGGCGGATTCTTCCGAAGACGGCAGTGGTCCAGGTCGAAAGCTTCGACCTGGTGGGCGCCGTGCTGTCCCTTGTCGGAATCGGGTGCGTGACCTACGCGCTGTCGATGGCCGGGAGCCACGGGTGGGCAAGCATGTCCGTGTGGGCCTTCCTGCTTGCGGGTGTTGCAGGAATCCTGTTGTTCGCCTGGGTTCAAAAGCGCGCGGCGAGCCCGCTGGTCGACCCGGAGCTCTTCAGCGATCCGCGACGCCGCACTGCTTACGTCTGCATCCTGCTTCTGTCGATGACGCAGGCTGCACCCCTGTTGCTGATTGCGCTGTATCTGCAGGCTTGCACGAGTCTCTCCGCTTCGGATGTCGGGCTGCGCATTGCACCTGTGGCCCTTGGGATGCTGACGGCTGCGCCGGTTTCGGGCAGCCTGCTGCACCGTTTCAGGCCGGAATCGATCTGCGTGGCGGCGATGCTGCTTGCCGGATGCGCGCTGGCGCTCCTGGCCGCGCTGTTGCAGCCAACGATCAGCGCGGGGCAGCTCGCCGTTTGCCTCTTGATGCTGGGCTGGGGCATAGGGGGGTTCGTGACGCCCAACAACGCGTCGATTCTGCAGAGCGTGCGCCCTCAACGTCGAGGCATTGCGAACGGTGTGCGTTCGACGCTACAGAACGCGGGAATCATGGTGGGAACCGCGTTGACGCTGAGCGTGGCCATGATGCAACTGTCCGAGGGCTCGCAGCGCATGGTCCTGGGGCACGGTGGCTCAGGGCTTTCGGCGTTCGATGTTGCGCTGTTCACACAGGGTGCGAGGTATGCGCTGTTCATGCTCGCGTTGCTTTGCCTGTCGGGGGCTGCGCTGCTCGCGAGGACACGCCTTCTGCCCGAAGGGCCGAAGTCAGCCTGAGGTCAATGCTGGTGGTCACAAGGCAAGGCCGACTCCTGGCCGGACCCTGCCCTGCCCCATGTCCATGGAGACAAGCCTCTGGTGTGCGTGTCCATACCCGCCAGTTCCGGGGCAATGGCGCTCCTCTGCATGGCGCCGGGAAGCAGAACCCCGAAGCTGGCCGGACCGCCCTGCGCGACCCGCGCCCACCCTCTCGCGGGTTTGGCTGCGCGGCACCGGGTACCCAGGCCATGTCGACGGGGTAGTACGTTTCCGCAAGGAATTTTTCTCGATGTAACGCCCTCGCTAAGTAGTACATCCTTCGTATCAAACACCCTACGATGCGAAAAAACGAGGGAGCGACACGACGACGCGTGTGCTCAAGACCCCACCCCGGTTTCTTCTTGTCCACCCGCATGGAGGATCAGTCTGTGTCGATCGCAAGCGGTTTCAATGAGAGGGCGGGCGCATGAGCGCCGTTCCACACCCCACCCCCATCGCCACGGAACTCCCCGTGCTCGAACTGCCGCTGGACCGCCCCCGGCCCGCGGTACCTACTGCCGACGTACGGCGCACGCAACGCGCGCTCGACCCTACCCTGGCGGCGGCCGTGCACGCGGCAAGCGGCCCGTCGAACAGCTTGTTCACCGGCCTGCTCGGCGCCTTCGTGGCCACGCTGTACCGGTTGACGGGGCAGGACTTCGTCGTGGTGGGCATTCCCGCGGCAGGGCCGCCAGCGCAGGGCTCGCCGCCCATGCGGCCTGTGTGCATCGCCACGCATGCGCAACTGCCATTCGACGCGCTGATGGCCGCATGCCATGCGGCGGCAAGCGACGCGCTTCCAAGCCGGCCGTCGCCGATGAGCGTGCGCTTCAGCCTCGACGCGGACGTCGATGACGGCGCGGGCTTCGAGCTCTTCCTGGACCTGCGGTCGTCCCATGCCGGCCTGGTGGCCGAGGCGCACTACGACGCCGGCCTGTTCGACGAGGCCAGCGTGCAGCGCTGGCTCGAGATGTTCGAGTGCGTGCTGCGCTCGGCCGCGCAAGACCCGGCGCAGCCCATCGGCCGGCTCGACGTGCTGTCGCAGGACGCCGCCTTCGCATTGGCCGCGCTGCAGCCGCCGCGCACTGTGCTTGTGGGCGAACCCTTTGCGCATGCCGGCTTCGTGGCACGCGCCGCGCTGGCGCCCACGCACCCCGCCGTGCGCGACGGACAAAGCAGCTGCAGCTACGGCGAGCTCGACGCGCTGTCCAACCGCCTGGCGCATGCGCTGCGCGAACGCGGCGTCGGCCGCGGCCAGCGCGTGGGGCTGTGCCTGGAGCGCGGCATCGACATGTTCGTGGCACTGCTGGCCGTGCTCAAGTCGGGCGCGGCCTATGTGCCGCTGGACCCGAGCTTCCCGCAGGCCCGGCTCGACTACTACGCCGAGGACGCGGGCTTCAGCCTGCTGCTGACCGCCTCGGGCGTCGTGTCCGCGCCGCGTTCGTGGTGCGCCGACGCGGCCGCCCGCCTGTTCGAGATCGACCGCGAAACCGGCTGGCGCACCGCACCCGCCGTTGCGCTCGCACCGGGCGAGAAGGACGCCCAGCCCGGAGACGCCGCCTACGTCATCTACACCTCGGGCTCCACCGGCAAGCCCAAGGGCGTGTGCGTGCCGCACCGCGCCGTGGCCAACCTGATGCAGTCGATGCAGCAGGCGCCAGGCATCGGCCCGGGCGACCGGCTCGCGGCCGTGACCACGCTGTCGTTCGACATGGCGGTGCCCGAAGTGCTGCTGCCGCTGGCGGCCGGCGCGCAGATCGTGCTGGTGCAACGCGAAGTGGCCATGGACGGCCACCGCCTGCGCGCGATGCTCGAGCAGGAACGCA
This sequence comes from Variovorax sp. OK605, assembly GCF_900115445.1. Classification (NCBI taxonomy): domain Bacteria; kingdom Pseudomonadati; phylum Pseudomonadota; class Betaproteobacteria; order Burkholderiales; family Comamonadaceae; genus Variovorax; species Variovorax sp. OK605. Next base: position 327,774 of record NZ_FOWL01000007.1, on the reverse strand, counting down.
TCACCATCCTGCAGGCCACGCCTGGCATGTGGCAGTTGCTGCTCGAGGCGCAATGGCAGGGCGTGCGTGACGGCGGCCCGGCGCTTCGCGGCTGGATCGGCGCGGAACCGGTGCGCGCGCGCCTTGCGCTCGAACTGCTGGAGCGCTGCAGCGAACTCTGGAACCTCTACGGGCCGACCGAGACCACCGTGTGGTCGACCGCATGGCGCATGCAGCGCGACGTGGTGGCGACGCGCGGCGTGTCGATCGGCCAGCCCATTGCCAACACCGGCGTGTGGGTCCTCGACGCCGCGCTGCAGCCCTGCCCCATCGGCGTGCCGGGCGAAATCTGCATCGGCGGCCAGGGCCTGACGCTGGGCTACCTGGAGCGCCCGGAGCTCACCGCGGAGCGCTTCATCAGCGTCGACATCCTGGGCACCGCCACGCAGGTGTACCGCACCGGCGACCGTGGCCGCTGGCGCAACGACGGCCTGCTGGAGCACATGGGCCGGCTCGACTTCCAGCTGAAGGTGCGCGGCTACCGCATCGAGCCCGGCGAGATCGAGGCGCGCTGCAACGAGCATGCGGGCGTGTCGCGCAGCGTGGTCGTGGCGCGCGAAGACCACCCCGGCGACGTGCGCCTGGTCGCCTACCTGGCGCTGGTGCCCGGTGCCGCGCTCGAGCGCCGCGCGCTGATGCAGCACCTGCGCGAGCGACTGCCGTCGTACATGGTGCCGCAGCATGTGGTCGCCCTCGCGGCGTTGCCGACGCTGCCCAACGGCAAGGTCGACCGCGCCTCGCTGCCCGCGCCGCATGCGGCGCCGCGCGACAGGTCGATGGCATCGCACGCGCAGCGGCCCTCGCCCACCCATCGCCCCGGCCGCCAGAGCGCGCCGCTGACACCGCCGCAGGAACGCATCCGCCTCAAGGAACAGCAGCACCCCGGCCGCGCGTTCCACAACCTGCCCCTGGCGCAGCGGCTGCTGGGCACGCTCGACGCGGCGCGCTTCGAGCAAGCGTTGCGGGAAGTGATCCGCCGCCAGCCCGCGCTGCGCACCCGCATCGCGGTCGATCCGAGCAGCGGCATGGCGATGCAGTCGATCGCGCCGCACGCGGAGTTCTCCCTGCCGGCGTTCGACCTGCGCGGCCTGCCGGCCGACCAGCGCGAGGCCGAGCTTGTCGACCGCATGCAGGAGCTGGCCGACCGGCCCATCGACATCCACCGCGCACCGATGGCGCATGCGGCGCTGTTCCGGCTCGGCGAGGAAGACCACGCCTTCGTGTTCGTGCCGCACCACCTGGTGTGGGACGACGGATCGTTCGACCTGCTGCAGCGCGAACTCCCGGCGCACTACGACGCCACCGGGCACGCGCCGCCGATCACCCTCGCGCCCGGCGACCATGCGGAATGGCTGGCGCGGTGGATGGCGGAACCGGCCTTCGAGGAACAGCTCGGCTTCTGGCGCCGACGTGCAGCTGGCGCAACTGGCGCAGCTGGCACGGACGGCGCGGCCCGCACCCCCCCGCCCGAGCCCCGCACCGACATGCCCCGCCGCGCAGGCAGGAACGGCCAGGGCGGCACGCAGCCGATCGACATCGGCCTCGCCACCACGCAGCGCCTGCGCGGCGTGGCCCAGGGGCTGGACGTGACGCTCGGCGAGCTGGCCTTCGGCATCTACGCGCTCACCCTGGGCCAGGCGATGGGCGCCGACGCGATCGCCATCGCCCACCCGGCGCAAGGGCGCGTACAGCCCGAGGCACAGAACGTGATGGGCCTCTTCGACAACGTGCTGCCGGTGTCGCTGAACCTCGACATGCGCCAGTCGCTGCCGCAGTTCGTGCGCGGCGTGAAGCAGGAGCTGCTCACGCTCGCGAACTACCAGCACGCGCCGGTCGAACAGTTCATGGCGCCTAGCCCGTGGAAGTTCTCGTTCCGGGCGGCGAGCGACCCGACGCATCGCTTCGCCGGCCTGCAGACGCGGCAGATGCACCTGATGCAGCGCGGCGCCACCGAGGACATCGCGCTGCGGCTGGTGGAAGGGCCGCTCGGCCTCGAAGGCGCGCTGGTCTACAACGCGGGCCTCTACCTGCGCGAAACCGGCGCCCAGCTGCGCGAGCGCTACCTCGAGCTGCTGCACCGCGCCGCCGACCGGCCCGAAGCCACGCTCGCCTACATCGCCAGCGCCGAGGGCTCGGCCAGCGCGGCATACCTGCAGCGGCTCGCGCCTGTCGATTCAACGAGCGTGGTGGGCGCTCAGAACGTGCCGGCCTTCGCTGCCGAAAAAACGCTGCCGTACCTGGTCCAGCCCGAGCAGGCGAAGCTGGCGCAGGTGTGGGCCAACGTGATCCGCATCGACGTCTCGGACATCCGCGCGAGCGACAACTTCTTCGAGCTCGGTGGCGACTCGCTGCTGGCGCAGCGCGCGGTGCAGCAGACCGAGCTGCTGCTGGGCTACCGCGTGGCGCCGCAGCGCTACCTGTTCGAGACCCTCGGGCAGATCGCCGCCTCGTCGATGGCGGCAGCGGTGCGCACCATGCCGCCGGACGACGGCGCGCAGGCACCGCAAGGCCTGCGGGACATGCCGGAGGCACGCGCCCCGCGCAGCCCCGGCCTGCTGGGGCGCACGCTGGGCGGCTGGTTGCGCAGGACCGAAGGGCCCAGCGACTGAAGCAACTGAAACGACCGAAAGACGAGCCCCGCGCCGGGCTCAGTCGATCTCGGGCGCCTGCAGGCTGGCCGAGATCTGGTATTCCACCCAGCCCCAGTAGTGGTCGAGCGTGGTGCCGTCGCGCACGGCCTTTTCCCAATTGGCGAGGGCGAAGGCCGGATGCTCCGCGGCGGGGGCGTATTTGTCGCGCAGGGCGGCGGCGTCCAGGGCGACCTCGTCGGCATAGGCACTCAGCGAGAAGAGCGTGGTGTTCGAACCCGGCATGTCGGCAAATGCATGCTCGCGGCCCGTCGTGGCACCCTGGCCCGCGAGTACCACGCAGTCGCGGCCCCGCGCCTTGGCCCGCAGCAGCGCCATGTCGGCTTCCTTGAGCGACGCGCTCGAGTCGCGGTCGGCCCTCAACGGCGCAATGCCGATCGACATGGTCAGCGGCATCGTTTCCGCGCCGGTCACGAACGGGTTGTCCGAAAACGCCTGGCGCAGCGCCTCCACGCAGGCATGGGCCTCCGCCAGCGGCATCGCCTCGAACACCAGCCCGAATTCCTCGCCGCCCAGCCGTGCGATGGGCACCTGGCCGGGCACCAGCGCGCGCAGCCGCCGGGAGACCTCCACCAGCGCCACGTCGCCCACGTCGTGGCCGAAGCGGTCGTTGATCGACTTGAAATAGTCCAGGTCGATGATGGCCACGGACGCATGCGCACCGCCGCGCACCACCGCCTGGGCCGACTGCATGGCCGTGTTGAAGCGGCGGCGGTTGGGCAGGCCGGTCAGCGCGTCGGTCTCGGACAGGTCGATCAGCCGCCGGTTCAGCAGCGACAGCTCCCGGTGCGCGGCACGCAGGGCGTTCTCGCGCTGGATCAGCTCCGTCACGTCGGTCCAGACGCAGGCGGTGCCGCCCGCGTCCCAGGCCTGCTCCTGCACCCGGTAGAAGCGGCCGGTGCGCGCGCGCATCGTGAGCGGCGCGGGAATGGGGCCGTGCTCGGTGCTCAGGCACAGCTGCTCGTAGGCCTCGTCGTCGCCGAAGATGTCCGCGAACTTCTTCCAGTAGCTGCCCTGCTCCGCGCCGCGGCGCTCGAGCGCCGGCACCCGCCGGATCAGGCTCATGAAGTGCTCCGAGAAGAACCTCGAATTCACGTAGCGCAGCACCCCCGCGGCGTCGTGCACGATCAGGCCCACGTTGGCCACGGCCATCAGGCCCTGCAGCAGGCTGCCCTCGGCGCCGGGCGCCTTCTGCGCGGACACGTCGGACCAGACCTTGAAGCGCCCGCCGTCCGGCTGCGGGAACATGCGCAGCTCCAGCCAGCGCCCGTCGGCACGCTGGTACTGCACGGGACCTTCCTCCTGGCTGTGCCTGAAGACGGCGTTGGTCATCGCGTCGGCGCGTTCCTGCGCCGAGGCCTGGGGCTGCTGCAGCGCCAGGAAGGGCTCCAGCGTTTCCAGGAACGGGGTACCCACGCGCAGGAAGGGCGCCACCTCGGGGAAGAAGGCCAGGTAACGCTCATTCCAGAACGTGACTCGGTCCTCGGCGTCGTAGCCGCACACGGCCGATGCGCCGTGCGCCATCAACACCTGCGCCAGAAATTCTGTGCCGGAAAACATCTGATTCGTCCACGCCTAGCTGTTTGGAGCCGCGCGCCATGCACGTCCCTTCCTGACCAGATTGTTTCACGAGTTGACAATTGCACATCAGAAATCGGAGCAGCAAGGCCGCTGCGGGCCTCCAATTGGCCTGAAACGAGCCGAAACGGCCTGCTTTATGGCCCTTACGCCACAGCCGGTGCGGCCGGTGCGGCCGGTGCAGCCGGTGCAGCAGGCGCACCGGCCACGCCCGGCGCGGCGGCCACCTCGGCCAGCGCCTTCGCAAAAAGCTCGTTGCGGTGGTGCAGGCCCATGCGCTCGAACGCGCGGTTGCGGTAGGTCTTGACCGTGCCGGCCGAAATGCCAAGGTCGGCCGCGATGCCGTCGTAGGTCCAGCCGCGCAGCAGCCGCTGGCACACCTCGCGCTCGCGGCGCGGCAGCTCGGACAGCGCCGAAGGCTCGGGGCTGAGCGCCACCACGTCGTCGGCCGGCAGCTCGCCCACGTGCTGCGGCGCCGTCAACCGCAGGTGCAGCTGCACCGTCGCAAGCAGCGGCGGCGCCAGGCTGCACAGCAGGTCGACCTCGTCGTCGCGGAACGACGACTGCGCCATGCCGCGGTACAGGTTCACCGCCAGCACCCCGCCCGACGGGTCGCCTTCCACCAGCGACACGCGCTCGCGCAGGCCGTGGCGGATGTAGATCGCCTTGCGGTGCTCCAGCGGGATCTCGCGCGCATGCCAGCGCGTGACGACCGCGTCGCCGCCTTCGGTGACCTCGCGCGCCGCGAGAAAGGTGCGGTCCCGGCTGTACAGGCCGCGGCGGTACACGCGCCAGGAATCGCGCGTGCCGTCGGCAATGCCGAAGGCGCCGCCGCCGTAGCTCTCGGGCGGCGCGTGCGGGTACAGCTTGTAGATCGACATCCAGCACATCGGCAGCATCTTGTTGAGCTCGGCCAGCGCCTTGGCGCTGAAGTCGGGCTGGCCGGTGCAGCCGATCACGCCGGCCAGCGCGAGGCTGGCGCGCTCGGGCGCGCCGCCGCCCGGCGCCGCGTGCGTGCGGTGCGCGGGTGGCTGCTTGAGGGGAATCAGGTCCATGCGCTCAAGCTACCGGCGGCGGGGCGATCTTCCATCGGGGTTGACCCTGTTCAGGCCGCTTCAATTGCAACCGAAGCTGGCCGCATCGTCGATGCTGCCGCTGCCCTTGTAGCGCGGCTGCTTCGGCCAGGCGCACAGCGGGCGCGTGCGGCCCGGCGTGGTCACGTCGCGGTTCTCGGGCCGGGCACGCGCCACGATGCGCTCGGGCGGCTGGCCTTTCTCGACCCAGTTCACCAGCGCGCTCAGGCCGTCGTACTGGTCGGTGGCCGGGCCGCCCGAACAGTGCGCCATGTTGGGCACGGTGAACAGGCGCGCCACGGCGTCGGTGCGCTCGCCGTAGCGCTCGCGCAGCAGGCCGAGGTAGCGCACCGTGTCCTTCACCGAGAACACCGGGTCGCTCACGCCGTGGAAGAACAGCATCTTGCCGCCGTGCCGCGCGAAGGCATCGACGTCGGGCGAGTCGGGCACCTCCCATTGCATGGCCGACTGGGGAAAGGCGGCGTCGACAGCCGACACCTTCGCGCTGTCGCGCGCCACGTCATAGCCGAGCGCGTGGCCATAGAAGTCGGCGGTGACCGTGGGCGGCGTGCTGAAGACCATGGCCAGCGCGCCGGTCATGAGCGTGATGTTGCGCGCGTTCGGCGCAGCGCCCGGAGCGTCGCCGAACTTCCACCGCGTCCACTCCGCGGAGTGCAGGCCGGCGTCGAAGGGCCAGTCGCTGTAGATCGCGCGGCCGTTCGCATCCTTGGGGCCGGCGAACGACTTCGCCAACGCATCGACCTGCGTGCCCGTCAGGCACTGGGCCGTCTTGGCGGTCTGCGCGGTCTGCGCCATCTTCGCGGTCTTGGCGGTCTTGGCGGTCTTGGCGCCGGTGCAGCGCAGCGCCTCGGGCCTGAACCTGCAGGCGGGCCAGTTGTCGACGATGCCGTCCTTCAGCCCGTCGAGCGCGTCGCACTGGTTGAGCACCTCGGTCGTCAGCAGCTTCATGTCGGCCGGCGAGAAGGCGGCCGAGAGCACGGGCCGGCCGCCGACCAGCGGCGCGTTCTCCGCCGCGGCTTTCGCATAGAGCTGCGTGTCGTACACGGCCTGCACCGAGGCCAGCGGCACGCGGTACGCCGGTGCGGAAGCGATCACGCCGTCGAACATGTCGGGGTAGCGCTGCGCCATCATCATGGCCTGCCGGCCGCCGTTGGAGCAGCCGACGAAGTAGGAGCGCTCGGGCGCCTTCGCGTAGTGCGCGGCAATCAGCGCCTTGGCCACGCGGCCGGTCTGCGCCATCGAGTTGTAGCCGTTGTCCAGCCGCGCCTGCGGGTCGAGGCCGAAGCGGTACGGCCCATCGGCGCCCGGCTCGTCGAGGTGGCCGGTGTCGGTGAACACCACCGCGTATCCCTGCAATAGAGCGTTGCCGGTGTTGCCGCCGCCGGTGAGCTGGCCCACCGCATCGCGCAGCGTGCCGTCGGTGCCGCCGCCGCCCTGGAAGAAGAAGCGGCCGTTCCACGCAGTGGGCATGCGCAGGTCGAAGCCGATGGCGTAGGGCTTGCCGTCGATGCCGGTGCGCTCGTCGATCTTGCCCTGCACGTGGCAATGCGCGGGCACCGGCGCCTTCGAGCCGGGCGCGCCGGGCTGCACGCCGGTCAGCTGGATCTCGCCCGCGGGCACGCTCTCGCTCAGCGTGAGCCGCGTGCCGGCCGGCACGGCGGAGGCCAGGCCGGCGCAGGCCAGCGGCGTGCCCGCCCGGCCTCGCGGCACAGGCTCGCCGCGGTCGACGCTGCCGCAGCCGGCCGCCAGCCCGGCGGCCACAACGAGCGCGGCGAGCGCGACGGGACGCCATGACAGGTGCATGCGGCGCGCCACGCTCAGTCGCCCTTGAAGCCGGTGGAGGCCACCACCTTCTGCCAGCGCACCGAGTCGGTGGCGATCATGCGGCGCGCATCGGCCGCGCTGGTGCCCAGGATGCTGAAGCCGGCCTCCTCCAGCCGGCGGCGCACTTCGGGCGACTGCACCGCGGCCACCACCTGCGCGTTGAGCTTGGCAACCACGCTCTCGGGCGTGCCGGCCGGCGCGAACAGCACGAACCAGGCGGAGAAGTCGGCCTTGGGGAAACCCGTTTCCGCGAACGTGGGCACGGCCGGCAGCAGCGGCGAGCGCTGCGGCGCGGTGGTGGCCAGCGCGCGCATCTTCTCGCCCTTGACCTGCGCCATGGCCAGCGCGGTCGACACGAAGGCCGCCTGCACATCGCCCGCGATGATGGCCGTCACCGCGTCGCCGGTGGCGCGAAAGTGCACCGGCTCCACCTTGAAGCCGCCCTGCTCCGCGAACATCTCGGCGCCGAAGTGGCCCGGCGTGCCCGCACCGAAGGTGCCGAAGTTGACCTTGTCCTTCTCCGCCCTGGCCATCTTCACGAACTCGGCCACCGACGTCGCGGGCGAGCTGTTGGGCACCACCAGGATGAAGTCGGTGCGCACCACCTCCGACACCGGCAGCAGTTCGCGTGCCGGGTCGTATGGCAGCCTGGAGAACGCGGCCGGCGCGATGCTGATGGCGCCCACATCGGCGATGAGCAGCGTGTAGCCGTCGGCCGCGCTCTTGGCGACAAACTGCGCGGCAATCTGCCCGCCCGCGCCCGCGCGGTTCTCGATGACCATCGGCTGGCCGATGGTCTCCCCCAGCCGCTGGCCGAGCACGCGCGTGAGCACGTCGGGCCCGGTGCCGGGCGCGAAGCCCACGGCAAGCCGCACCGGCCGCGAGGGGTAAGCCTGCGGCGAGCCCTGCGCGAGGGCGAACTGCGGGCAGGCCAGCGCCAGGGACGCCGCGGCGCCGGCAGTGAGGCAGCCTCTTCGGGTCATCTGCTTGTCGGTCATGGGTTTGTCTCCGTTGGTTTCGAATCGAATGCGTTTGCCGGTGCGCCTGTCACCGGGTCCTCACTGCCCGGTGTAGCCGGGGCTGCGCTTTTCCATGAAGGCCCGCGGCCCTTCGCGCGCATCGGCGCTGGCGAACACGGCCTTCTTCGCGCGGTCTTCGAGCCGGTAGCCCACGTCGAGCGGCACGCCGTTGGCCTCCATCACCGTCTGCTTCACGGCCTGCACGGCGAGCGGGCCGTTGGCGGCAATCTGCAGCGCGATCTCCTCGGCCCTGGCCATCAGCTGCGCGGCCGGCACCACGTGGTTGACGAGGCCGCACTGCAGCGCGGCCTCGGCCTTCATGGGCCGCCCCGTCAGCATGAACTCCATCGCGCGCGCATGCCCGATCTGCCGGGGCAGCCGCACCATCGAGCCGGCGAAGGGAATCAGCGCGCGCTGCACCTCGGGCAGGCCGAAGCTCGCATGCTCGGCGGCAACGCGGATGTCGGTGCCCAGCATGGTCTCGAAGCCCGCGGCCATGCAGGCGCCGTTGATGGCGGCGATCACCGGCTTGTGCAAGGCAAAGTCGCGCAGCGACGACGCTGCCAGCACCAGCGGGTCGTCGAGCATGCGCTGCTCGAAAGCGTCGGCCGGTGCGCGCGCGCCGGTCATCAGCGGGAGCGTGGTCGCGAGGTCGCCGCCCGCGCAGAAGGCGATGTCGCCCGCGCCGGTGAGGATCGCCACGCGCAACGCGGCGTCGGCGCGAAAGTCGACGAAGGCATCGGCCAGCAGGCACAGCATGCGCGGCGTGAGCGCGTTACGTGCCTCGGGCCGGTCGAGCGTGAGGATGGCGACGTGGCCGCGCTTCTCGTAGCGGATGGGGTCGCTCATGGCATCGCTCATGCACTCGCTCCTTCGGCCGCACCGACACGGCAGGTCAGCGCGAACACGCCAAGCAGTTTTCGCACTTGCGCGGCGGTGTCGGGGTCGTCATCGGTCGTCGCGCAGTGCACCACCAGCCCCTTGCCTTCCGCGCGCACATCGACTGTCACCTTCCACGCCAGCGTGCTGCGCGCAATGCGGTCTTCCACCACCCAGCGGATCGCCATGGCGCGCAGCGTGGGCTTGTAGAGCTTGCCGATCGCGGTGACCGGCAATGCGTCGAGGATGAAGATGGCTTTCGGGAACGCGGGCCGCTCGGGAATGCGCGCCTGCGCGAACTCGGCCAGCTGTTCGATGCCGACCGTGCGCCCGGGGCGCAGCGACACATAGGCCACCGGCACTTCGCCCGCGTACTCGTCGGGTGCGCCGACCGCGGCGGCCAGCAGCACGTCGGGGTGCGCCATGAGCGCGTCCTCGATCACCACCGGGTCGATGTTGTGGCTGCTGCGGATGATCAGGTCCTTCGAGCGCCCCGTGACGAACACGCGCCCCTGCGCGTCGATGCGGCCCACGTCGCCCGTCACCAGCCAGCCGCCGCCGATCAGCACGCCGGCGTTGTTGTCCGCATCGGTGTAGCCCGGCCCCACGTTCGGGCCCTGGATCTGCAGGATGCCCTCCTCGCCCGCCGCCAATGCCGTGCCGGTTTCGTCGGCCACGCGCACGCGGGTGAACGGCAGCGGCCAGCCGACCGAGCCCGCCACGCGCGGCGCGCCCGCGGCTTCGATGGCGATCACGCCGCCGCACTCGGTCATGCCCAGGATGTTGCGCACCGCGATGCCCAGGCGCTGCTCGAAAGCCTCGGCCAGGTCCGACGGCAGCGGCGAGCCGCCGGTGAGCAGGCAGCGCACGCGCGACAGGTCTTCGCCATTCGGCGCTACGCCCAGCAAGGTGGACATCACCGTGGGCACCGCCGCCAGCAGCGTCACGCGGTGCAGCGCCACGAACTGCCAGTAGGCCTGCATGAAGGCCGTGTTGCGCAGGCCCAGCAGCGTGGGCAGCACCACCTCGCCGCCCGCGAGCAGCGTGGACAGGCCGTACACGAACGAGCCCGCCACGTGGAACAGCGGAAAGCCGTTGAGCACCACGTCGCGCTCCGACGTGCCGTACATGCGCGCCGCGCCCCAGGCCGCATGCAGCTGGTTGCCGTGCGTGTGCTGCGCGAGCTTGGGCCGGCCGGTGGTGCCGCCGGTGTGGAACAGCGCCGCGATGCGGTGGGCATCGGGGTGCCGCGCGCGTTCGAGCGGTGCGTCCGATTGAGCGGCGAGCAGCGCATCGAAGTCGAGCGCGCCTTCCACGGCGCCCCCGCCGGCGTTTACGGCGCTTATGGCGTTCACGGCGTTCACGGCGTTCACGGCGACGACATGCGCGAGCGACTTGCAACGCTGGCGCAAGCCCGGCACGCGGCGCCAGATGTCCAGCTCGGCGGTCGGCCCCAGTGCCACGAGCACGTTGACCCGCGCGGCGTCGATCAGCTCGGCGATGTGCTCCTCGCCAAGCAGGTAGTTGATCGGGCAGGCCACGCCCACGGCCTCGGCGCCCCACAGCGTGAAGTAGGCCTCGGGAATGGCCGGCAGCAGGAACGCGACGCGCGGCTCGGCATCGCCGCACAGGCGCTGGAATGCGCGCGCGGCGCGGCGCACCTGCGCCACCATGTCCGCGTGCGTCCAGCGCGCGGGCGGCACCGACGCGTCGGCACTGCGGATGTAGGTGATGGCGGGCCGCGCCGGGTGGCGCCGCGCCGCGTCTTCCAGCGCGTCGAGCACGTCCGCATGCGGCATGAAGCCTGCGTACGGCGCGGCTTCGATCGCGCGGATGTCCTGCAAATCACCGATGCCAGCTGCTGCTTTCAAACGCGCGCTCCATGTCAGGGGAAGCCCGTGGCCGGGCGAAGTTCTGACAGGGAGCGTAAGCAGGCACGGCGGCGGCGTCTGTCCGCCGCGATGGGGACAGGCTTACCCTGAGACGGCCACGCCGGCGCCCACGCTCACGCCGTACCGGGCGGCCGGCCTGGTGCTCGACAGCCGGCCCGACATCGCGCGCCGCGCGGCCTCGAAGGCGTTCCATTCGTCCTGGCTGGGCAGCGACGGAATCGTCACCTGCTCGCCCAGGTCGAGCCCTGCCAGCGCGGCGTCGACCATGTCTTCGGCCGTCATGACGATCTCGCTCGGCAGGTGCTGCACCGGCAGGCCGGCGATGCCCCAGAACTCGGTGGCCGTGGCGCCCGGCAGCACGGCCTGCACGCGCACGCCCTTGCCGGCGAGCTCGTGCTGCAGCGACTGGCTCAGCGCCAGCACGAAGGCCTTGCTCGCGCCGTACACGCCGTTCAGCGTCTCGGGCGAGACCGCCACGATGGAGGCGATGTTCACCAGCGTGCCCGCGCCGCGCGCCACGAAGGCCGGCACCGCGGCATAGGTGAGCCGCGTGAGCACGTTCACGTTGAGCGCGATCATGTCTTCCATCTTGTCGATGTCCGACGCGAGCAGCGGCGCGGTGGCGCCCACGCCGGCGTTGTTCACCAGCAGCGTGATGCCGGCGTTGGTGCGCAGCACCGCCTCGACGCGCGCGAGGTCCTTGGCGTCGGTCAGGTCGGCCGCCAGCGTCTCGACCTTGCGGCCGGTCTGCGTGACGAGCCGGTCGGCCAGCGCGCGCAGGCGTTCGCCGTTGCGCGCCACCAGCACGAGGTCGTAGCCGCGGCGGGCCAGGCGGTCGGCGTACACGGCGCCGATGCCCGAGGATGCGCCGGTGATGAGGGCGGTGCCCTGGGTCGTTGCAGTCATGAAAACTTCCTTTGTCGCCACGTCGTTGTATGGCATGGGGGAAGTTTCCTCCTGGGAGCTTATGGCGTAAATGTCAGATAAGCCACCTTTCAGGACACAGCGCCACGCGCCCCGCACTCAGCGCCTCAGGCCGCGGCCACCTGCTGGCGCGCCACGCGGCGCACGCTCTGCGGCGGCTGGCCCAGCGTGCGCAGGAACGCGCGGCGCATGCGCTCGGGGTCGCCGAAGCCGGTTTCGCGCGCCACCACGCCCAGCGCGAGGCGGCCTTCGTCGATCAGCCCGCGCGCGGCTTCCACGCGCAGGTTCTCCACGGCATGCGCGGGCGACTGGCCCGTCTCGGCCTTGAAGGCGCGGCTGAACTGGCGCGGGCTCAGGTGCGCGACCTCGGCCAGCTCTTCCACCGAGAGCGTGTCGCGCAGGTTGGCGCGCGCATGCACCAGCGCCTGCTGGATGCGGTCGGACTTGGGCTCCAGCTCGAGCAGCGCCGAGTACTGCGACTGCCCGCCCGCGCGCCGGTGGTACACGACCAGCTTCTTCGCGATGAAGCGCGCCACCTCCACGCCCATGTCTTCCTCCACCAGCGCCAGCACCAGGTCGATGCCCGCGGTCATGCCGGCCGAGGTCCACACCGGCCCGTCGTTGATGAAGATGCGGTCGGGCTGCACCTTGATGCCGGGGTGGCGCTGCTGCAGCTCCTGCGCAAAGGCCCAGTGCGTGGTGGCGCGGCGGCCGTCGAGCACGCCCGCGTCGGCCAGCCCGAAGGCGCCGGTGCAGATGCTGGCCACGCGGCGCGCGTTGCGTAGCCCGGCGCGCAGGAAGCGGCACATCTTCTCGGAGGTGGGCGCGACGCTGAGCGCGCCAGTCATCAGCAGCGTGTCGAACTTCGCCGCACTGAAGCGCCTGCTGTCGGTGGAAACACCCGATGAACTGGGCACGAGCCCGCCTTCCTCGGACAGCAGCTCGACCTTGTAGACCGGCTGGCCCGCATGCATGTTGGCCAGCTCGAACGCGGCGATGGCGGCCAGGTCGAGGATCTGGAAGCCGGGGAACACGAGCACGCCGATGCGCTTCATGACGATGTCCTGAAAAGAGGTTTCTGCTGAATGGCGGACGCAAGGCTAACCGCCCCGGCCTGACCGCGCGGGCGCCAGGGGCTCCGCGCGGCCCTTGCGCACAATCGCCCCATGCCCGATCTCCGCGAATTGACCCGCCGGTTCCCCCGCCCCGGCCGGCTCGACACCATCCTGCTGCGTCCGGCGCGCCGTGCCCCGGTGCAGCCGGTCGACGAGGCGGTGGTGCTCGAAGGCCGCGGCCTGCAGGGCGACCGCAGCAGCAGCGCGGCGCGCCCCGGCGGGCGCCGGCAGGTCACGCTGCTGCAGGCCGAGCACCTGCCCGTCATCGCCTCGCTCTGCGCGCTGGCGCAGGTCGAGGCGCACGTGCTGCGCCGCAACCTCGTGGTGTCCGGCCTGAACCTGATCGCCGCGCGCCCGCTGTTTCGCGACCAGCCGATGGTGCTGCACATCGGCGCCGACGTGGTGCTGGAAATCAGCGGGCCGTGCGAGCCGTGTTCGCGCATGGAAGAGGCGCTCGGGCCCGGCGCGTACAACGCTATGCGCGGGCACGGCGGACTGACGGCGCGCGTGCTGCAGGGCGGCGTGGTGCGCGTGGGCGATGCGGTGGTGTGCCGGCCTGCGGTAACTTCCACATCCACCGGCTGAATCCGCCAGCCCCCTCAACCCCACTGCAGCCACTGCAAGCACTGCAACCCATGACGCTCAACCTGAACCTCGTCTTCACATCGCTGCCGAACACGCCGCTGCTGCATGAATGCCTCGTCATGAGCGCGGCCGGCTACGGCTTCTTCCGGGAAGAGAAGGTCACGCTGGGTCTTGGCACCACCTGCCTGGTCCTGATGGTGGAGGGCCGCGAGCCGGTGCCCGTGCCCTACTTCGAACTGGCCGAGTTCACGCTGTCGAACTCCGCCGTCACGACCACCGGCCACACCATGCCCGACTTCGGACTCTTCGGCGGCCTGCTTTCCGGCCAGTCCACCAACAAGGAGTTCTCCACCTCCACCACGCAACCGGCCGCACAGACCTTCATCTCGCTGGTCACGCACCTTGGCGAACTGCATCTCGTCTACACCGGCCTGGCGCCGGCGATGCTGCGCATGGTGCTGGCCGAGGCTTTTGCCGTCTGGCGGCAGCACCAGCCGGAGTGGCTGGAGAAGCGGCGCAAGTCGGTCGATGCCTATGTGGAGCGCGAAGGCCTCGACGAGCAGACGCGCGTCGCGTTGAGGGCGCGGCTGCTCCAGCCGCTGGTGCCGGAGGCACCGGCCCCTTCCCCTTCGTCCTTCGGCGCGTTCACCGGGCTGCCCGCCGACCCGTCGACGGCCAGCGCGTTCAAGGCACCGGTGCGCATGGGCGTGTGCCCGGCCTGCAGGAAGGAGATTCCGTTTTTCTCCGAGGAATGCCCGAAGTGCCAGGCGCTTTTCGGGCCGGATTCGGCGTGGCAGGTGCGGGCGGTGTGAGGCGCCGAGTGGCCGGCAGGGAGGTGGCAGGCCCCGAGGCCTCCACGGCGGTCCAGGACTGAGCGCGCAGGGTCGCCGTTCATGCCCGCCGTTCAGCCCACCGCTACAGGCCACCGTTCCTGGCCGTGCGGCCCGCGCCAGCGGCGCCCCAAGGTGTGCCGCTAAAGTTGTACACCATGAATCTGCGTCAAATCGAAGTGTTCCGGGCCATCATGGCCACCGGGTCGGTCAGCGATGCCGCCCGCCTGCTGCATGTGTCCGTTCCCGCCATCAGCCGCGTGCTCTCGCACACCGAGACCCAGCTGAACTTTCCCCTCTTCATCCGCATCAAGGGCCGCCTGTCGCCCACCGCCGAGGCACGCCGGCTGTACCACGAGGTCGAGGACGTGTACCAGGGCGTGCAGCGCATCAGCGACCTCACGCACGAACTGATGGCGCGCCGCTCGGGGCTGGTCAGCGTGGTGTCGAGCCCCGGCATCGGCCACATGCTGGTGCCGATGGCCATTGCGCACTACCACCAGGCCAACCCCGAGACACGCGTGCACTTCAAGTGCCTCAACCAGGACCTGCTGCGCGAGCGGCTGCTGAGCCGGCACTTCGACCTGGGCATCTCGCTGGAGGCGGTGGACCACCCGAACCTCATCACCGTGCCGATCGCGCGCTGCCGCATCGTGTGCATCTGCCCGCGCACGCATCCGCTGGCCGCGCGCAACGCGGTGGGCGCCGAAGACCTGCTGCCGCACGACCTGATGTCTTACCCGCGCGGCACGCCCTTCGGCGAACTGGTGCGCAACTTCTTCGCGCCGCTGGAAGACGCGCCGCGCATGACACTGGAAGTCGGCTCGCCGCAGAACGCCTGCGCGCTCACGCACCTGGGCGCGGGCATCGCGCTGGTCGACGAGTTCTCGCTGCAGGCCTGGCCCGACGCGCGCTTTCGCATCCTGCCGGTCGAAGGGCTGGAGCCGCTGGTCGCGCACCTGGTTCACCTGCGCACCGACCCGCTCTCACCGGCCGCCGAAGCCTTCGTGCGCACCCTGCGCAGCGTGCTCATGCAACGCGGGCTGGCCGCGCCGCAACCGCAGGAAAGCTGATCGCGCGGCCGGGGCTTCGGCCGGCCCGTCTTACCCGGGAATGCCCCAATAGCATGCGTTTCGCACCACGGATAGGCATGCACCGACATGGCGCACCAGCCCGGGGCCAGGTGTTAACACACGCGTAACGACGCCGCACAAAGCATCAATCGACGCGGCTTTTCTCCCTCGAAATAATTCATCGCATCGCCGCAGCACACCACTGCGGTGCGGGCCGCCCCCCGGGGCCGCCTCCATCCGCCTTGCGATTTTTTCTGGAGAAATGCCCATGTCCCGTTCCCTCAAGTTCCTGCTGGCGCCCCTGGCCTTCGCCATGGCCCTCGGCACCGCCGTCGCCGAGACCGCGCCGCTGCGCACCGGCATCGACCCCAACTTTCCGCCGCATGCCTTTCCGAAGCTCAGCGGCGGCTACCAGGGCTTCAACGTCGAGCTGGGCGAGGAAATCGCAAAGCGCCTGGGCCGGCGCATCGAGATCGAGGGCGCGCAGTACTCGGCGCTGATTCCCGCGCTGAACGCGGGCAAGTTCGACTTCCTGATGGCGCCGACCACGGTGTCGCCCGAGCGCGCGAAGTCGGTGCTGTTCACCGAGGGCTACCTGGAGAACAACTTCACGCTGGTCATGAAGAAGGACCGCAACGACATCCAGCGCCTGGAAGACCTCAAGGGCAAGACCATTGCCGTGAACAAGGGCTCGGGCCCCGAGGAGTGGGCGCGCAACAACCAGGCGACGTACGGCTACGAGATCGCCGTGTACGGCACCAACGCCGACGCGGTGCAGGCCGTGATCTCCGGGCGCGGCGACGCCAACCTCGCGGGCGTCACGCCCTCGGCCTGGGCGGTGAAGAGCACGCCGGCCATCAAGACCACCTTCACCATCAAGACCGGCTCGGTCTGGGCCATTCCGTTCCGCCTGGACGACAAGGCCGGGCGCGACCAGGTGAGCAACGTGCTCAAGTGCATGAAGCTCGACGGCTCGCTGCAGAAGATGCACACCAAGTGGTTCGGCGCCGCGCCCGCGGCCGACTCGGCGACCGTCGTCTCGCCGGCCGGCCACGGCATTCCGGGCCTGTTCGGCTACGAGGCCACCGCCGCCAAGCCCGTGTGCCAGTGAGCGCCGAGCGCCGCCGCCCAACGCCCTTCCCAACCCACCGATGACCGCCGTGACGCCTTCCTCGCTCCTGCAGGTGCGCAACCTGCACAAATCCTATGGCAGCGTGCCCGTGCTCAACGGCATCGACCTCGATGTGCAGGCGGGCGAACTGGTCTCGGTGATCGGTCCCTCGGGCTCGGGCAAGAGCACGCTGCTGCGCTGCTGCAACCGCATGGAAGACGCGACCCGGGGCGAGGTGCGCGTGGAGGGGCACGACATCTATGCGCCGGGCGCCAACCTGAACCGGCTGCGCGAACGCGTGGGCATGGTGTTCCAGGCCTTCAACCTCTACCCGCACCTGGACGTGCTGGGCAACGTGACGCTGGCGTTGCGCAAGGTCAAGAAGATGGCGCGCGACGCGGCCGAGCACACCGCCATGCAGGCCCTGGCGCGCGTGGGCATGGAGCACAAGGCGCGCGTGCGCCCCACGCAGCTGTCGGGCGGACAGCAGCAGCGCGTGGGCATTGCGCGCTCGATCGCGCTGAAGCCCGCGCTGGTGCTGTTCGACGAGCCGACCAGCGCGCTCGACCCCGAGATGGTGGGCGGCGTGCTGCAGGTCATGCGCGAGCTGCGCACCGACGGCATGACCATGGTGGTGGTCACGCACGAGATGGGCTTTGCCAAGGCCGCCTCCGACCGCGTGGTGTTCATGGACGGCGGCGCCATCGTCGAGCAGGGCTCGCCCGCGCAGGTGTTCGAGGCGCCCACGCATGCACGCACCGAAGCCTTCATTGCCAGCATCGGCAGCCGCGCGCTCTGAGCGCCCGAACGGAAACGCCGCATGCAGCTCGACAAGCTCGTCTTCACTTTCTTCAACGGCGACATCGCCGCGCGCTACCTGCCCCAGGTGCTGGACGGCGCGCGCGTGACGATCGAGCTGGGCCTGGCGGTGATCGCCGCCGGCCTGGCGCTGGGCATGCTGCTGGCCTACCTGCGCAGCCTGCCCATTCGCGGCTTGCCGCTGGCGGTGTCGACGCTGGTCGACATCTTTCGCGCGCTGCCGCCGCTGGTGCTCATCATCCTGCTGTACTACGCGCTGCCCTTCCTGGGCCTGTCGCTGGGGGCCTTCGCCTCGACCTGGCTGGCGCTCACGCTGGTGCTCGCGGCCTTCTCCGAGGAGGTGTTCTGGGCCGGCATCGAGTCGCAGCCGCGCGGCGTGATGGAGGCCGCGCGCTCCACCGGCCTCACGCACACGCAGGCCATGGTGCATGTGCTGCTGCCGCAGTCGTGCCGGCTGATGGTGGCGCCGCTGACCAACCGCGTGATTGCCATCACCAAGGGCACGGCCTACGGCTCGGTGGCCGCGCTGAATGAAATCCTGAACCAGGCCACCTCGGCCACCAGCTTCGCGGGCAACCCCACGCCGCTGATGCTCGGCGCGCTGGGCTACCTGATCATCTTCCTGCCCGTGGTGATTGCCGGGCGCTACATCGAACGGCGCCACGGCGCGGGCCGCCACTGAGGCCGCCGAACGGAGCCCCCCATGGAACTCATCCTCCAGTATTTCTTCAACCTCGGCGTGGTGCGCGAAGTCACGCCGTACATCCTGCGCGGCCTGCTCAACACGCTGCTGCTGTCGGCCTGGGTGATCCCGCTCGGCCTGGCGGCCGGCATGGTGCTGGCGGTGGCCGGCTTCGTGATCCGCAACCGGCTGCTGCGCGCGCTGCTGGTGATCTACATCGACTTCTTTCGCGCGTTCCCGCCGCTGGTGCTGCTGATCTTCCTGTACACCGGCCTGCCCTACCTGGGCGTGGAGCTGTCGCCCATGGCCTGCGTGGCGCTGGGCTTCATGCTGAACAACTCGAGCTACTTCGGCGAGATCCTGCGCGCCGGGCTCGAGTCGGTGCCGCGCGGCCAGCGCGAGGCGGCGCTGTCCACCGGCATGGGCCGCGTGGCCAGCCTGCTGCACGTGGAAATTCCGCAGGCCGTGCGCAACGTGTTCCCCGACCTGGTGAGCAACATGATCGAGGTGGTGAAGCTCACCACCATCGCCAGCGTGGTCTCGGTGCCCGAGATGCTGTACGCCGCGCGCTCCGCGCAATCGATGCTCTACAACCCCACGCCCATCGTGCTGGCCGCGCTGATCTATCTCGCGCTGCTGTGGCCGCTGGTCGTGCTGCTGGGCCGGCTGGAAAAACGCCAGCGCCGCGCCCAACCCAAGGCCGCCTGATCCATATCGCATGACGCATGCAGCAGGCCGCCCCCCCAACAACCACCAACCCTGATTGAGGAAGCAAAGATGACAACCAAACGTACCTTGGGCCTGGCCGTGGCCCAGATGGGCCCGGTGCACCTGTCGGACACCCGCGAGGCGGTCGTGCGCCGCCTGGTGGAGATGATGCGCGACGCCAAGGGCCGCGGCGCCGAGATGGTGGTGTTCCCCGAACTCGCGCTCACCACCTTCTTCCCGCGCTACTGGATGGAAGAGGCCGAGGCCGAGGCCCGCTTCTTCGAGGCCACCATGCCCAACGCCCAGGTGCAGCCGCTGTTCGACGAGGCGCGCAAGCTCGAAGTGGGCTTCTACCTCGGCTATGCCGAGCGCACGCCCGAGGGCACGCGCTACAACACCTCGATCATCGTGGACCGCACCGGCGCCATCGTCGGCAAGTACCGCAAGATCCACCTGCCGGGCCACTCCGACCACAAGCCCGACGCGCCCTTCCAGCACCTGGAGAAGAAGTTCTTCGAAGTGGGCGACCTGGGTTTCCGGGTGTTCGACACCATGGGCACGCGCTTCGGCATGTGCCTGTGCAACGACCGCCGCTGGCCCGAGACCTACCGCGTGATGGCGCTGCAAAGCGCCGAGGTGGTGGTGCTCGGCTACAACACGCCCTCGCTCAACATCCACTGGAACGAACCGGTGCACCTGCGCACCACCACGCACCTGGTGTCGCTGCAGGCCAATGCGTACCAGAACGGCATCTGGGTGGCGGCCGCGGCCAAGTGCGGCTCCGAAGACGGCCACCACATGATCGGCAGCTCGGCCATCGTGGCGCCCACGGGCGAGATCGTCGCGCGCTCGCTCACCGAAGAAGACGAGGTGATCAGCGTGAAGGCCGACATGTCGCTGGGTGAGTACTTCCGCCAGCACGTCTTCAACTTCGCCAAGCACCGCCGCCCCGAGCACTACCGCCTGATCGTCGAGCGCACCGGCGCCGGCGAGCCCCTGGTCTGAACGCACGCACGGAGCCCCGCATGGACACCACCATCGCTTCGCTGATCGGCGAGGAACGCTTCGACCTGACGATCCGCGGCGGCCGCATCGTCACCGACGGCCGTGTGATCGAGGGCGACCTCGGCGTGCGCGACGGGCGCATCGCGGCCATCGGCGGCTCGCTGCCGCCGGGCCTGCGCGACGTGGACGCCACCGGCCGCTGGGTGCTGCCGGGCGGCATCGACAGCCATTGCCATGTCGAGCAGCGCTCGGGCATGGGCATGATGTGCGCGGACGACTTCTACTCGGCCACGGTGTCCGCCGCGTTCGGCGGCACCACCACCATCGTGCCGTTCGCGGCGCAGCACCGCGGCATGTCGGTGCCCGAGGTGCTGGCCGACTACAGCCAGCGCGCGGCCGAGAAGGCCGTGATCGACTACGGCTTCCACCTGATCCTGGCGAACCCCGACGCCACCACGCTCTCGCAGGACCTGCCCGCGGCCATCCGCGACGGCATCACCTCGCTGAAGGTCTACATGACCTACGACCGCATGAAGCTCGAGGACATCGAGCTGCTCGACGTGCTGGCCCTGGCCCGCGCCGAGGGCGCGCTGGTGATGGTGCACGCCGAGAACAACGACATGATCCGCTGGATCGCGCAGCGCCTGATCGACCGCGGCCACACGGCGCCCAAGTTCCACGGCGTGGCGCACGACCCGCTGGCCGAGACCGAGGCCGCCTACCGCGCCATTGCGCTGGCGCGCCTGGTCGACGTGCCGCTGCTGCTGGTGCACGTGGCCGGCGGCGACACGGTCGAGGTGATCCGCCAGGCCCAGTTGCTGGGCGCCAACGTGCTGGCCGAAAGCTGCCCGCAGTACCTGTTCCTGACCGCCGACGACATGGACCGCCCCGGCCTGGAGGGCGCCATGTTCTGCTGCTCGCCGCCCGCGCGCGACGCCGATGCGCAGGAGGCTATCTGGCGCGGCCTGATCGACGGCACGCTGGCCACCTACTCGTCGGACCACGCGCCCTACCGCTTCGACGAGACCGGCAAGCTGCCCAAGGGAGACGCCACCACCTTCAAGGAAATGGCCAACGGCGTGCCGGGCATCGAACTGCGCATGCCGCTGCTGTTCAGCGAAGGCTTCCTGAAGGGGCGCATCGACATCCACCAGTTCGTGGCGCTCACGGCCACCAACCATGCGAAGCTGTACGGACTGGCGCCACGCAAGGGCGCCATCGCCCTGGGTGCCGACGCCGACATCGCCGTGTGGAACGCCGAACGCGAAACCACCATCACGGCCGCCATGCTGCACGACAACGCGGGCTACACGCCCTACGAGGGCCGCACCATCCAGGGCTGGCCCGAAGTGGTGGTGAGCCGCGGGCGCGTGGTGGTCGAGGACAACACCCTGCACGCCGAACGCGGCAGCGGCGCCTACCTGCGCCGCGGCGCGCCCGACCTGCCGCGCCGCGCGCCGGTCCCGGGTACAGACCGCCAGAACCGCTCGCATGGCCGCGTGCTGAAGGCGCTGATCGGCCTCGGGGAGGACACGCCATGAGCACCCCGCATGTTCCTCCGCGCGTGCGCGTGCTGAACCCCAACAGCAGCACCAACGTGACCGATGCCGTGGCGCGCGCCTTTCGCGCGACGGTGCCGCCCGCGCAGTGCGAGTTCGACTGCGTCACCGCGCACGACGGCCCGCCGGGCATCGTGACGCAGGCCGACTTCGAACAGGGCGCGCGCATCGCGGCCGACGACGTGGCCGCGCATGCCGCGCAGGCCGACGCCTTCGTGCTCGCCTGCTTCAGCGACCCCGGCGTGGCCGCGGCGCGCGCGCGCTGCGACAAGCCCGTGGTCGGCCTGGGCGAGGCGGGCATGCGCGCCGCCCTGGCGCGCGGCCAGCGCGTGGGCGTGATCGCCATTGCCAGCGCGGCCATCGCTCGGCACCTGCGCTACTGGGAGGCGCTGGGCGTGCGCGAGCGCGTGGCGGCCGAGCGACCGCTGGACCTGCCGGTGCACCTCTCGGGCGACGCCGCGCATGCGCTCGAACCGATGATCGCCGCGGCCCGACTGCTGGTCGACGTCGACGGGGCCGACGTCGTGCTGCTCGGCTGCGCCGGCATGGCCGACCTGCGCGCACCGCTCGAGGCGGCGGTGGGCGTGCCCGTGATCGACCCGTGCGAGGCAGCCGCCGAACTGGCGGCCCGGCTGGCCCGCGCGCACCGCGACGGGCTCGCCTCATGAGCGCCGTGCCGCAACGCCTGGGCGTGCTCGGCGGCATGGGCCCGCTGGCCGGCGCCGCGTTTGCGCTGCGCATGGTGCAGCTCACGCCCGCCGACAGCGACCAGCAGCACATTCCCGTGCTGCTGTGCAACGACCCCGCGATTCCCGACCGCTCCTCCGCCTGCATGGGCGACGGCCCGAGCCCCCTGCCCGCCATGCTGCGCGGCATCCGGACGCTGGTGGCCGGCGGCGCCGACTGCATCGCGATTCCCTGCAACACCGCGCACCTGTGGTTCGACGAACTGCAGGCCGCCAGCCCGACGCGGTTGCTGCACATCGTCGAGTCGGTCGTGGCCGACCTGCGCCGCCAGGGCGTGATGCACGGCAAGGTGGGCATCCTGGGCACGCCCGCCACCATTGCCATGGGGCTGTACCAGCGCCACCTGCGCGCCGCGGGCTACGAGCCGATCGAGCCTTCGCCCGACGACGTGCAGCGCCTGTGCGTGCCCGCCATTGCCGCCGTGAAGGCCAACTGCATCGACGAGGCCTTCGCGCCGGCGGCCGAGGGCATTCGCCTGCTCGTGCAGCAAGGTGCCAAAGCCGTGGTACTGGGCTGCACCGAACTGCCGCTGGCGGTACCGCCGTCACGGCGCGCCGCGCTCGGCGTGGTGCTGACCGATTCGATCGACGCGCTGGCGCTGGAGGCGATCGGACTGATGCGGCCCGGCGCGGCCTGAGCGCCGCCTGGCGCGCGGGCGATGTGGTGGCTAGCCTGCCGGCCTCCGCTTCCCGCAGCGCTGGACGAGCCCGCTTCATCCGCATTCGTGAAGAAATTCACGAAATGTGACTCCCTGTTTTGGTGCATTTGCATCAGTTCAGAGACTTTTTGCTGACATTTTGAAACGAGAAGTTACGATTGTGTGGTCAGGCTTCAGTCAGTTCGGCTGCGCGGCCTGCGATTCCCAAAGCACAACAAATGGAGTTCTCGTGATCGCTGTCAGCAGCGCCTTGCCGCGCAAATCTGGAAAGTCCCTCAGCCAGCAAGGCGCGGTCGCGCGCAACACCTGTTGCCTCGTGGCGCTCGCGGTTCTCGTCAGCGGCTGTTCGACGACCATCGCGTACACGCCACGCGCCAATCCGGAAACTCAGCAGACGCTGAAGTACACCGACGGCGTGGGCACGCTGTCGGAAAAAGACGAAGCGCGCGAACTCTTCGTGTACTCGCGCTTCAAGACGCAAGGGCCGACGCAGCCGACCTTCACCATCGGCTACGCCAACAACACCGCCGAGCCGGTGAACTTCAGCACCGACAACATCAAGGCCTACTTCCGCGGCGCGCCGGTGCAGATCTACACGTACACCGAACGAATCGCGGAGATCCAGTCGGAGAAGCAGGCCAAGCAAGTCGCGCTGGCCATCATCGGCGGCCTTGCCGCTGGTGCGGCCGCCTACGGCGCCTCGCGCCAGACCTACCGCTCGAACTACTCCGGCGCCGTGGTGGGCCGACGCGGCGTGACGACCTTTGCCGGCTCGAACACCGTGCGTGTGTACGACCCCGTCGCCGGCATGCTGGCCGGCGCGGCCGTGGGCGGTGCCACCGTGCTGGGCATCCGGCAGATCGAATACAACGCCGAGAACCAGGAGCAATCGGCCAATTCCATCCTGCAGCTGAACACGGTGGAGCCGCTGCAGATGGTGACGGGCGACCTGGTGTTGAAGAACTGCTGCGACCCTTATCCGCAGCCCAACGACCTGGTCCGGCTCGAAGTCACGGCGAGCGGCAAGACCTCGGTGTTCGAGTTCGCCCGCACGCAGATCAAGAGCCGCTGAAGCAGGCCCCTGCAGAGGAGCGGCCGGCACCGGTCACTGCCGCTCCAGCTCCATCTCGTACGTCTCCAGCGGCTGCGGCAACCCGAACAGGTAGCCCTGCCACACGCCGCATCCGTTGCGCTCCAGGAAGTCGCACTGCTCCTGCGTCTCCACCCCTTCGGCCACGATCTCCAGCTCGAGGTTGCGCGCCATGCCGATGATGGTCTGGATGATCAGTTCGACCTTCTGGTTCAGCCCGATGCTGTGCACGAAGAACTTGTCGATCTTGATCTGGCTGAGCGGCAGCTGCGTCATGTACGACAGCGACGAATAGCCGGTGCCGAAGTCGTCCATCGAGAACTGGATGCCCAGCCCGGCCAGCGCCTCCATCTTGCCGATGGTGTCGATCACCTTGTCGTGCAGCAGGCTCTCGGTGAGCTCCAGCTTGAGCTTGGCCGGGTCGGCACCGCTGCGCTTGAGCACCAGGCGCACCTGGTCGACGAAATCTTCCTCGCGGAACTGCCGCGCGCTCACGTTCACCGACAGCTGCAGCGCGCTGCGGCGCGGGTCGCCGCTCCACGCGGCCAGCTGCATGCAGGCGGTCTCCAGCACCCACAGCCCCAGCGGGATGATGAGCCCGGTGTCTTCCGCCACGTCGATGAACTCGCGCGGCAGCAGCAGGCCGCGCACCGGGTGGCGCCAGCGCACCAGCACCTCGGCGCCGATCACGCGGTCCGCGCAGGTGATCTGGCTCTGGTAATACAGCACGAACTGCCGACCGGCGATGGCGGTGTGCAGCTCGCTTTCCAGCGCGGCCCTGGCCGTGATGGTGGTCTGCATGCCGGTCTCGAAGAAACGCAGCGCGTTGCCGCCGTCGGTCTTGGCGTAGTACATCGCGATGTCGGCCTGCTTGAGCACCTCTTCCATCGACGCGTCCTGCGCGTTGAAGAGCGTCGCGCCGATGCTGCAGGTGCTGTGGTGCTGCTGCGAGCCGAGCTGGTAGGGCTGGTTGAGCCGCGCCAAAATGGCCGCGCCCATGGTCTCGGTCTGCGAGGTGGCAATGACCGATTGCGCGCTCAGGTCGTCCAGCATCACCACGAACTCGTCGCCGCCCAGGCGCGCCACGATGTCGCCGTCGCGCAGGCAGTCCTTCAGCCGCTGCGCGACCTGCTTGAGCATCACGTCGCCGATGTCGTGGCCCAGCGCGTCGTTCAGCGTCTTGAAGTTGTCCAGGTCGAGGAACAGCAGCGCGCACAGGCGCGAGCGCCGCACGGTCGAGCCGATGGCCTGGTTCAGGCGGTCCAGCAGCAGCCGCCGGTTGGGCAGGCCGGTGAGCGTGTCGTAGAAGGCCAGGTGCTCGATCTCGCGCGCCGCGAGCTTGCTCTCGGTGATGTTGCGCAGGATCACGATGAAGCGCGCATCGATCTCGCCGCCCACCGACTTGCGCGACACCGAGATCTCGAACCAGGCCTTGTCGTGCAGGCCGCGCCGCTCGAACTGGCGGCCGCTGGAAGAGCCCGTGACATGCGCCTCGTGCAGCGCGCTCATGACTTCGGCCGCCGCGTCGACCGGCAGCAGCTGCGACAGCATGCGCCCGACCGGGTCCTCGTTGCCGATGCCGATCTCGGCACCCGGGAACGGCGCGCGCGGCGAGTGGTAGCCGTGGCAGCAGCCGTCGAGCCCCACTTCGAGCAGCAGGTCGGGCAGCGCGTCGAGCGTGGCCTGCAGCTGGGCCTTGCTCTCGACGATGGCGGCCGTGTGGCGGCGCTTCTCGGTGATGTCCTGGTAGACGCAGACGGTGCCGCCGTCGGGCGTGCGGCTGCGCGTGGCGCGGATCACCTGGCCGCTTTGCAGCAGCGCCTCCTGCTCGGAGTGCGGCTGGCTCATCTGCGGCATGTTCAGGGCCGTCCAGTCGGCCGGGCCGCGGTGGTGCACCACGTGCTGCGCGGTCTCGTCCATGATGCGGCTGAACGGCACGCGCGGCGCGATCAGGGGCTCGGTCCACGGAAACATCGCCACGAAACTTCGGTTCCAGGTGAGCACGCGGGTGTCGGCGTCGAGCAGGATGAAGCCGTCGATCATCGACTCCAGCGCCTGGTCGAGCGTGGCCTTGGAACGCACCTGCGCCATCTGCGCGCGCCATTGGCGGCGCAGCTGCACGTGCGTGAAGCGCGCCACCGCCAGGATCATCAGCCCGATGGCCAGCGCGGTCCAGGCGATCAGGTCGCGCTCGCGGCGCCAGTCCTGCAGGGCGGCACTCAGGGGAATGCTCGCCACGATCAGCAGGTTGCGGTGCAGGGTCGGGCGGGCCACGACGATGGCCGGCAGGCCGCTCAGGCGCGCGGCCATGCGCGAGGGCCTTCCGTCGCTGGTCTGCTCGCGCAGGGGCGGCTCGATCTGCCGGCCGATGAGGTCGTCGCGCGGCGGAAGGCTGGTGAGCATCGGGCCGGCGTCGCGCTCCAGCGTGACCTCCAGCCCGCGGATGCCGGCGCCCTGCGTCATGATGGTCGTCAGCAGCGACAGCTGCACCTCGGCCACCGCCAGCACGCGCGCGCCGTCCGCGAGCGTCACGGCGCGCGCGAAGAACAGCACTCGCTGCGAGGTGACGAGGCTGGAGGCGGGCGGGCTGATCGCCAGCGTGGACACCGGGCTCGCCAGCACGCCCGCCACGAAGCCGCTCGGCAGTGCCAGCGGCAGCTGTGCGCCGCGCCGGTCGGTCGAGGCCATCACGGTGTCGTCGGCGTTGACGAAGGCGACGTGGCGCACCAGCAGGTTCTGCCGCACCACGTCGTCCAGCACCTGGTGGATCTGGCGCTGGCCGGCTTCGGTGCCCATGCTCTCGCGGGCGGCGCTGCGCAGCGACTCGTTGGCGCCCGCCAGCAGCATGTCGATGCTCAGCAGCGCGCGGTTGAGCGCCGCCTCGGAGCCGCCGACGAAACGCACCGCCTGGCTCTCGTGGTCGCTGATCGCCTTCTGGCGCGCCTCCCAGATGATGGCGCTGGCCACGGCCGCCACCGTGGCGAGGAACAGCACGGCCACGCCATACACGATGGCCGTCACTCGACGCGGAAAGTGCGATTTCACCGGGTTGTCTGGGCGCGCAAGCCCACCACCGGTCCCAGCGTCTGGTTCCACACGGTGGCGCAGACCGGGCCGCAGCGCTCCACCCAGCCGGGCAGCACGCGGGTGGCGAAGATTTCCCGGCGGCGGGCGTCGTCCTGCGGCGACGGCCGCACCGCCACCATGCGTCCCTTGATCGGCCTGGTGCAGGCCGCCGCGCCCGTGTTGCAGGCAATGCCCTCTTCGGTCTCGGACTCCGACTGGGCCCACACCGCGGCCTCCAGCCGGGGCAGTTCCTTGCGCAGCAGGGCCTGCAGGTCGGCCGGCAGCGCGTTGAGGCTTTCGCGGTTGGCCGCGAACACGGCCACGCCCCAGCTCACCGGCATGGCGTAGATGGCGCTGGTCACCTCATGCAGGCCCAGCGTGTGGCCCGACATGGTGCCGGTGATGACGCAGTCGGTGTTGCCCGACTTCATGTTGGCCATGATCTGCGAGAACTCGGTGTAGACCGGCGTGCCGCCCAGGGCCGAGACGAAGTCGGCCTGCGTCGCGCCGGACACCCGCGTGCGCCGGCCCGACAGGTCGGACAGCTGGCGCATCGGCTTGTTGCAGAACACCTCCTGCGCCGGGTAGATGTAGACGGCCAGCAGTTCCACGCCGTAGCGCTCGCGCAGGGCCTCGCTCAGGTAGGGGCGAAAGGCGCTCACCACGCGGCGCAGCGTGGCGACGTCGGGGTTCAGGCCGGCCATGTCGGGCGCGCCCAGTTCCGGGAATTGCACCGACATCTGGCTCATGAGCGCGGTGCCGAAGGGCACCACGCCCAGCTGCATCAGGTTGAGCATTTCCTGGCCCGGCACGCCCGCGCGGTCGAAGGGCACGATGCTGGCGGTGTAGCGCCCGCCGCTCAGCGCGGCCAAGTCCCGGGTCCAGAACTGTTCCTCATGCCGGGTGTATTGGGTCACGCCGCCCAGCCCGCCGACGATGCGCAGGCGTTGGACAGGCGTCGTCTGCGCATGGCACAGCGATGCAAAAAACATCAGGAGGCCGATCAGATAAGCCACGGTTGCTACGGTCTCGCCGGTCTGGTATTGCGCCAAAGCGCAAAAAATTTCACAAATTTCATCATTACACAGGATCGGTGCGCCCCGGCCCGTGAAAGTGCGCATCCGTTGCGTGGCCGACACCCCCCGTGGCCTGCCAGCCCTTCCCCCTGTCCACACCGTCGCCGCGGCGACACCAGGCTGCTTGCGGTTCGAGCCATGTCGTCGAGACAGGCCTGTCCGAACCGAGCGACCTGGTTCCCGTGGAGCCGGTCGTGCGTTGCGAGCACGAAGCCCCGGTGACCTGCTGCACATCGGCACCAGGGGCTACCGAGACACCGCCGGCGCGGCCGCTGACCACTGCTTTCTTGACCGGAAGGCGCCCAAACCTGGAGTTGCCGGCGCTGCCAACCGAACTGGTAGACATTAGACCAATCTGGTGTACTATCGGTTCAAGCAAATTGATTCACCCAGGCAGGTCCGTTAAAGCGCCGCGCCGTGATGTTTTGCGGCAATAACACCGGAGGTTTTCATGCGCTTCAGGCTAGCTGCCGTTTCACTCAACCTGGGTACGGCCTTGTTGCTTTCCAGTTGCGCTTGCGTCGCGGGCCATGGAGAAGGCATGCAGCGCAATGTCGGGCAGTACTACATCCAGAGCGGCTATATCTATGGGCCCAGGATGTCGGGCAAATATTACATACTGAATCGGCACATCTACGGGCCGAGGAACAATGGCGCCTATTACCTTCAAATAGACTACGACCCGAAAAAATTCGGTCCCTTCTACATCTGGGGACCCAAGAAGGGCGGCCAGTTCTATGTCCAGGGAAACTACATTTTTGGGCCGCCCGGGGACCTTCCGTGGCTGGATGATGATGAGTGACGCCATGAGCTTTCAACCCATGAAAAACTTATCTCGTTCGAGTTGCAAGCCAGACGACACCCAAATTCTCAATATGAAGAAGACGAAAAGCCAGTATGGGTGGCCATTTCTAGCATTTTTTACATGGCTTGCTGCTTTGGGCTGGGTCTGGACAAAGATTGGAACGACCGGAATGGGATGGGGGTTTCCCCTCTCTGTTCTGGTCACGCTTCCAACAGCAGGGACATTCCTGTGGCTTGGCCGCTGGGTGCAAGGCAGACCGGGACTGCTGTTCTCGGCTTTTGCGTGGGGCGCTTCCGTGGCCGGCTTTTGCGCCATCTGGTCACAAGAGGGCTTGCAACTCCTGGTCGACACCCAGGTCGGGAACGATTTCGGCCATTGGTTCGGCCCCCTGGTTATTACGCCAGTGACCGAAGAGTTGTTCAAAGGCCTCTTTCTCATCTGGATGTTGGTATATCGGCGTACTCAAATCCGTGGACTGCTCGATGGCATCGTTTATGGTGGATTGATCGGCGCAGGATTCGCATTCAGCGAGCAGATCATGTATTTCGGAAAAATAATGGTCACTTATCTCGCGAGCGACCCGGCAAACGGTGCTGCAGGTGCGACGCTGGTCATGAGTTTTCTGTTGCGAGGACTGATGGTTCCGTTCATGCACTCCTTTTTCGTCGCCTTCATTGGCTTGGGGGTTGCTGCGGCCGCCGGCATGCGCAATCTCGCCATTCAGATGGCTTCTATTTTTCTGGGATTTATTTTCCCGACAGCTTTGCATGGCGTATGGGATTGGGCTGGCCTGGCCAGCGGCGACCCTTTCATGATCTACAAGATCTACGTGGCCGTCATGCTCCCTCTTTTTTTCGCGATGGCAATCCTGGTGCTGAAAATGCGCCAGCTCCGGAAAAAGGCAATAGTCGCCGCGTTGCCAGGAATTGCCGAGGAGGGGCATGTCGCTCGACACGAGGTCGCCTTGCTTGGGAGCCTGAAGAAACGGCACGGTTGGCGCCACGAGGCGCGTCAACGTGCGGGCCGGGCAGCGGCTCGATTGACCGGCAGGTACCAGGCCGAGGCCAGCGCGCTCGCCATGCTGACCTTGCGCTCGTCCGCTGCGGGCAGGCACGAAGAAGTCAAAGAGCAGGTGCAAGCGGTGCACCTTGCTCGAAGCCAGATGGAAGCTGCGTTCGTTGATTGCGCCAGGAAACCGCTGATCGATTCTTTGTGAAGCCAGGGCGGCTTCGATCGGCCCGGAGAACAGCTGCGCGCTGATTTCCATCCGGAAGTCACTCGGTTGGCGCGGTCATCTGGAACGAGCCGCGGTGGTCGGAAAACTGTTGCCGCCGCAGGCAGCCCTTCCTTCCCGCCCATCTTCTCGCTCGCCGCGCCCTCCACGCCCCCGCTCCCCGCGATGGCCGTCACCGCCAATCGGCAGGCGCGGCTTCGGCCCCGCCGCCACACAATGGCCGGCCCCATGACGCATCCCACACCCAGCACTGCCCCGCAAGCCGAGGCGGACACCCCTGCCCTCACCCCTGCCGCCGCTCCTGCGCACCTCCACTGGCAGCGCAACCTCGCCGTGTGCATGTTCGGCTCCTTCACCACCATCATCGCGATGACGCTGCTGCTGCCCTTCCTGCCGCTGTACGTCGAGCAGTTGGGCGTGAAAGACCACGCGGCCATCGTGCAGTGGTCGGGCGCGGCGTACGGCGCCACCTTTCTCAGCGCGGCGCTGGTCGCGCCGCTGTGGGGCCGGCTGGCCGACCGCTACGGGCGCAAGCCGATGCTGATCCGCGCGAGCCTGGGCATGGCGGTGGCGATGGCGCTGATCGGCCTCGCGGGCAACGTGTGGCAGCTGGTGGGCCTGCGGCTGCTGGCCGGGCTGCTGGGCGGCTACGCCTCGGGCTCGATGGTGCTGGTCGCCACGCAGACGCCCAAGGCGCGCACCGGCTGGGCGCTGGGCACCATGTCGTCGGCCATCATGGCGGGCAACCTGGTCGGGCCGCTGGTGGGCGGCGTGCTGCCGCCGCTCATCGGCATCCGCGCGACCTTCTTCGCGGCGGGCGCCATGATCTTCGTGGCCTTCCTGGCCACCGCGTTCCTGATCCGCGAAGAAAAGAAGGCGCCCGCCGACAAGGCCAGGCTCCAGGCCGCCGGCGCCGGCTGGGCCGCCGTGCCCGACAAGCGCCCGCTGGTCGCCATGCTCTTCACCGGCATGCTGCTGATGCTGGCCAACATGTCGATCGAGCCGATCATCACGGTCTACGTGGCCACGCTGGTGGAAGACCCGAACCGCGTGACCATGATGGCGGGCCTGGTGATGTCGGCCGCCGCGCTCGGCAGCATCCTGTCGGCCTCGCGGCTGGGCAAGCTGGCCGACCGCGTGGGCCACTGGAACGTGATCGTCGGCTGCCTCGCGGTGTCGGCGCTGCTGCTGGTGCCGCAGGCCTTCGTCACTTCGGGCTGGCAGCTGGTGGTGCTGCGCTTCCTGATGGGGCTGTCGCTCGGCGGGCTGCTGCCGTGCATTGCCAGCGTGATCCGCCACAACGTGCCCGAGCGCGTGGCCGGCAACATGCTCGGCTACTCGACCTCGGCGCAGTACACCGGCCAGGTGGCCGGGCCGCTGCTGGGCGGCTTCGTGGGCGGGCACATCGGCATGCGCGCCGTGTTCCTCGGCACCTGCGTGCTGATGGCCGCTGGCGCCGGGTGGAACTGGCTGGCGAAGCGGCGCTGAGGCACCGCCTTGCACCGCCTTGCCCCGCCCCGCCCCACCATCCCACCTCAACCCTGCTCGCCTACTCCCGGATGGTCACGCTGCGGTACGCGGCGTCGGCCTTGATGTCCGGCTCCGAGAACGGCACCTTGAGCCATTTCCCCTCGCTGTAGGCGCGCGTGTAGTCGCCGTTGTGCGCGGAGGCCGGGTCGTCCGACAGCGAGAACGTGAGGAAGGTATGCGCTTCCACACCGCCCGCGGGGAAGCGCACGACCTGCATGTAGCTGTTGCCGTTCGGGTTGCCGTCCATCGTGTAGCCGCCCTTGTCGAGCCGGTTCTCCGAGCAGAGCACCGTGAAGTAGCCCTGGTTGTCGCAGCCGCCCGACAGCGGGATCCTGCGGCCGTTGCGCGTGGCGAACAGCACATCGCCGCGCGGCGCGTCGGGCGCGTAGCCGCTGGCCTGCACGCGCAGCACCGCCGCGCCGAAGGCCTGCCGCAACTGCGCCGCGGCCGAGGCCTTCAGGCCGCGCGGCGTGCCGACCGGGTCGCTCGCGCTGAAGGGCACGGCGTAGAGCTGCCCGGCGGGCACCAGCAAGGCGCGCGCCCAGAACTCGTCCCACACATGGGCACCGCGCGCCGAGGCCACGCCGGTGTTGTTCCATGCCCTGAGCGCGGCACACGCCGGGCCGGTGTCGGCGTTGCGCGGCGGCGAGAAGGCCTCCTTCGTCTGCGGATCGCCGTTCACCGCGATGCGGCGCACGCTGCACACCATGGCCAGCGCGCGGTCCTTGAACAGCTCGGCGGTGTAGGCGCGGCTGCCGAGCGTCGCGCGCTCCACCGCATCGAGCGTCGCGCCCTTGCCCAGGCCCTGCGCGATCAGGTGGCCGAGCCGCGTGCGGAAGGTCTGCGCCTCGCTGCCGGCGGGGCCGAAGATGGCCGGGTAGCCCGTGAGCGGCGCCTTCGGGTTGGCCAGCCAGTAACTGTCGTTCATGTTGGCCACGTAGTCGCCGCGCAGCAGGCTCGGCATGCGCGCGGGGCCGACGGCGCCCTTCTGCACCGAGTCGGCATCGGTGCGCCAGTCGCAGTCGCTGCGCGAACCGTCGAACACCGGCACGCGCGGCATCACCGCGGCAATGGCCTGGCCGGCGGGCGTGGTGCAGCGCGCGACCTGTTCGGGCGACACGTTGGGCACCGCGCCGATGTCGGCATACCAGGCCTGCGCGCTGCCGCGGCCCACGGCCACGGTGTTGACCCAGGGAATCGAGGCTTCCTCGCGCTGCGCGGCAATCAGCTGGTCGAGCGACTTCGCCTGCCCCCAGCGCAGCCAGGTGCGAAAGGTGCGGAAGTTGTCGGCATTGACGTCGCGCACCGCAAAGGCCGTGGCCTGGCTCCAGGCCAGCGCCGGGTCGAGGGTGCCGAGGTTCAGCAGCGGCCCGTACTCCGAGGTGTAGAGCGTGCGCGTCACCGGCTCGACCGCCCCTGAGGCCTGCTTCACGTTCACGGTGACGGTGCGCGCCTGCATCTTCACGGGACGGCCGTCGCGCATGTAGCTGGTCGGGTCGTTCGGCGCGAGCTGCAGCTGGTAGAGGCCGAAGCGCCGCGCCGCCGACACGGTGTGGCTCCAGGCCACGTTCTCGTTGAAGCCGATGAGGATCACCGGCACGCCGAGGAACGAGGTGCCGCTCACATCGAGCTGCCCCGGAATCGTGATCTGCGCCTGGTAGAAGCGGTCGATCCCGCGCCAGTACCAGTGCGGGTTGCCGAACAGCAGCGGGCTCGCGTCGCCGGTGGCCGCGGTGCCGAAGCCGATCATGTTGCTGCCCACGCCGGCCTTGCCGCCGACCTCCAGCGCGAACGGCTGCGCGCCCTGTTCGCCGGCCGAGGAAACCTTGGCCGGCGCTGCCGCGTTCGGCGGCACCGCATTCGCGATGTTCGCGACGAAGTTGCTGTAGCCCGCGGCCAGGTTGGTGGCGTACATGCGGCGGTAGATGTCCACCGCGGTGATCGGCCGCACCCACGCTTCGCCGCGGCAGGCGGCATGGGCGTTGCCTGCGGCGCCGTCGGCCTTCATGTCGCGAACTTCGCGAAGCTCTCGCACGTCGCGCACGTCGCGCACGTCGCGAACCTCTCTCACGTAGCGGTTGTAGCCCGCGGCAAAGCCCTCGGCCATGCGCCGGATGCTGTCGGGCTGCGCGTTCGCGAAGGCCTCGACCACGTCGGGCGCCATCGCGTGCCGGTGGAAGAAGTCCGAGTCGATGTTCTTCGGCCGGCCGATGGTGCTGTTGGCCGGCAGTTGCGCGTCGCCACCGAAGAACTGCGAGCGTTCGCCGCGGAAGGTGAGAAAGCCCTCGGCCATGGTGCAGAGGTTGTCCTGCGCCTGGGCATAGCCGTAGCCGTAGCCGGCGCCGGCCCAGTCGTCGGCCTTGATGTGCGGCACGCCCATGGCGGTGCGGCGGATCTCCGCCTTGTACGGGCCCTGGCCCTGCGATGCCTGCCGGTCGGCGGTGCCGGCGCAGGCCGCGAGGGCCATGACGACGGGCACAAGAAAAAGCGGCCGAAGGCCGCCCGAAGATTTCGCGCGCATGCTGTGTTCCTGTTGGGTTGGAGGAACGCAGCTGCGTGGCGCATGGCGTGCGTGGCGCGTTCTGCGCCGATCTTAAAAGACCGGCGCCACGGGCGCGCCGCGCACCGCGCACCGCCTCGTCTTTGCCTTTGCCTTTGCCTTTGCCTTTGCCTTTGCCTTTGCGCGCTATTCGGCGATGGCCGTGCTGCTGAAAGCCGCGTCGGCCTTGATGTCCGCTTCCGAGAACGGCACCTTGAGCCACTGGCCCTCGCTGTAGGCGCGCGTGTAGTCGCCGTTGTGCGCGGAGGCCGGGTCGTCCGACAGCGAGAACGTGAGGAAGGTATGGGCCTCCACACCGCCTTCGGGGAAGCGCACGACCTGCATGTAGCTGTTGCCGTTCGGGTTGCCGTCCATCGTGTAGCCGCCCTTGTCGAGCCGGTTCTCCGAGCACGAGATGGTGAAGTAGCCCGGCCCGCCGCAGCCGCCGTACAGCGGGATCTTCTTGCCGCCGCGCGTGGCGAACAGGTACTCGCCGCGCACCGCGTCCACCGCATAGCCGCTGGCCTGCACGCGCGCCACGGCGGCGCCGAAGGCCTCGCGCAGCAGCGTGCCGGCGGTGCTCTTCAGCTCGCGCGGGGTGTGGATCGGGTCGGCCGCGCTGAAGGGCACGTTGTAGAGCGAGGCCGCCGGAATCCGCGACGCGCGGCTCCAGAACTCGTCCCACAGGTGCGCGCCCCTTGCGCCAGTGACACCCGTGCCGTCCCATGCCGTGAGCACGGCGCAGGCGGCGCTCACGTCGATGCTCGGGCCGATGTCCTCGTTGGTCAGCGGGTCCTTGGCGACCGCGATCGGCGTGCCGTCGCAGACCATCGGCAGCGCCTCGGCCCTGAACAGCTCGGCCGTCAGCACGCGGCTGTTCAGCACCATGCGCTTGACGGTGTCGGGCGTCGCGCCCTTCGCACCGTAGCTGTCGCTGCCGTCGACGCGGCCCTGCGCCAGCACGTTGCCCATGCGGGTGCGAAAGCTCACCGCCTCGGTGCCGGCCGGGCCCATGATGTCCGGGTAGCCGGTCATGGGCGCCTTCGGGTTGGCCAGCCAGTAGCTGTCGTTCATGTTGGCCACGTAGTCGTCGCGCGTCAGGCTGGGCATGCGCGACGCGCCGATGGCGCCCTTCTGCGCGGAGTCGGCGTCGGTCTGCCAGTCGCAGGCGCTGCGCGAGCCGTCGAAGATGGGCACGCGCGGCAGCGTCGCCTGCATCGAAGCGCCCACGGCCGTGGTGCAGTCCGTCACCTGGGCCGGCGACACGTTGGGCACCGCGCCGATGTCCGCGTACCAGGCCTTGGCGCTGCCGCGGCCCACGGCCACGGTGTTGACCCACGGAATGGCGGCTTCCTCGCGCTGGATGGCAACGAACTCGTCGAGCGACCTGGCCTGGTTCCAGCGCAGCCAGTTGCGGAAGGTGCGGTAGTTCTCGCCGTTGATGTCGCGGATCGCGAAGGCCATGGTCTGGCTCCACGCCAGCCCGCTGTTCAGCGGCGCCAGGTTGACCATGGGTCCGTATTCGCTCTTGTAGAGCGTGCGC
The DNA here is from genome assembly GCF_900115445.1 of Variovorax sp. OK605. Lineage (NCBI taxonomy): Bacteria > Pseudomonadati > Pseudomonadota > Betaproteobacteria > Burkholderiales > Comamonadaceae > Variovorax > Variovorax sp. OK605. The sequence continues at coordinate 292,102 of NZ_FOWL01000007.1, read as the reverse complement.
GTGACCTGTGTCGTGGCGCCGTCCGTGCCCTTCACCTTCACCGTGATTTCCGAAGGCTGCATCTTCACGGCCGCGCCGTCGCGCATGTAGCTGGTCGGGTCGCCCGAGGCCAGCTTGAGCTGGAAGAAGCCGAAGCGCCGCGCGGTCGACACCGTGTGGCTCCAGGCGATGTTGTCGTTGAAGCCGATGAGGATCACCGGAATGCCCAGGAACGACGTGCCGCTGATGTTCAGCTCGCCCGGAATGGTGAGCTGCGCCTGGTAGAAGCGGTCGGGCCCGCGCCAGTACCAGTGCGGGTTGCCGAACAGCAGCGGGCTCGCGTCGCCGGTGGCCGCAGTGCCGAAGCCGATCATGTTGCTGCCCACGCCCTCGTGGCCGCCCACCTGCAGCTCGGGCGCCTTGACGTCGAGCGCCGCGAGCTGCACCGCGGCCGCCTTCCTGCGGCCGCGCGCCGACACCTTGAGCGGCCCCACCGCGGCGGGGGCCTCGGCGCTGGAGATGTTCGCCAGGAAATTGCTGTACCCGCCCGCGAGGTTGGCCGCGTACATGCGGCGGTAGATGTCGTCGGTGGTGATGGGCTGCACCCACGCCTCGCCGCGGCAGGCCGCGTGGGCCGTGGCGCTGGCCTTCACGTCGCGCACGTAGCGGTTGTAGCCCGCGGTGAAGCCTTCGACCAGCTTCTTCAGGTTGTCGGGCTGCGCATCGATCATCTTCTTCAGCACGTCGGCCGAGATCACGTGCCGGTGGAAGAAGTCGGACTCGAGGTTCACCGGCTGCCCGATGGTGCTGCCGGCCAGCAGCTTGGCCGTGGCGCCGAGGTACTGCGAGCGCTCGCCGCGGTAGGTGAGGAACGAGTCGGCCATGGTGCACAGGTCGTCCTCGGCCTGTGCGTAGCCATAGCCGTAGCCCGCGCCGGGCCAGTTGTCGGCCTTGATGTGCGGCACGCCCATGGCCGTGCGGCGGATCTCGGCCTTGTAGGTGCTGTCGGGCGGCGGGTTGGCCGGCGTGGCGGGCGGAAGGAAGGTGAAGCCTGCGTTGCCGCCGCCTCCTCCTCCGCAGGCGGTGATGGCGGCCGCGGTGGCGAGCGCGAGCAACGACAGCGGCAGCACGCCGCGACGGATCGAATGTCTCATTGATGTGTCTCCAGTTGATGCTCTCTTGGCGGAGCAATCGGGAGCTTAGGCAGCGCGTCGGGCCGCGGCTTGTACGCAGCCGCTGCGATGACCTAGGGTTGTTGCCAGTGCGCGCTGGAGTGCACCAACGTGTGTGCCCACGTGTGCGCCTTCATGTGCGTCTAGTGCAGCGGCGCGTGCTGCCCCCACGCATGCGAAGCGTGCTCGTCCGCCGTCACGCACACCTGGCTCGCGAGGAACGAAGGCGGCAGGCCGAAGTAGCGCTGGAAGGTGCGGCTCATGTGCGCCGCGTCGGTGAAGCCGCTGACCAGCGCCACCTCGGTCAGCGAACTCTGCCCGGTGAACTGCTGCACCGTTCGGCGCACCTTGGTCCACAGCGCATAGCGTTTCACCGACACGCCCACCTGCTCGGCGAACAGGTGCGTGAGCCGGTCGGGCGACAGGCAGGCCACGGCCGCGAGATCGGGCAGCGCGATCTGGCCCGCGTGCGCACGGATGGACTGCAGCACGCGCTCGATGCGCGGGTCGATGGCCGGCTGCAGCTCGGGGCATTCGGTGATGGACTCGACCAGTTGCGCGCTGAGCGCCTGCAGCCGCTCGTCGGGCAGCACGCCGCATTGCGCGGGCTCGAAGTCGTCGCGCAGCCGGCCGAAGCGCCGCGCGTCGATCGGCTGGATGCCGTGGCCGCCCATGCGCCTGGCCAGCATGCGATAGGCGCTGGATGCCGGGTCGAGATTGAGCGAGAGCAGCCCGCAGCCGTCGACGTCGAGCCGGCGCGAGACGTGCGGCGCGATCAGCGCGGCGGTGCAGCGCACGCGGGTGCCGTCTTCGGCCTCGAGCGTGAAGGGGTGGCCGCTGACCGAGGCCAGCAGCGTCGCCGACGAACGCGCCGTCAGGCCCGACTGGATCGCCGGCGTGATGTACAGGAACCTGTCATCCCACAGATGCAGGAAGTTGTGCGTTGCCGTTCCCGTGCTCGTTCCCGTGCCCATGCTGTCTCGCCTTTTCTTTTGCTCTTGCCTTGGTCTCCAGCGGCGGATTCTCACGCATCGGCATCGCCACGGGCTGCACATGCTGGCGCACCGCCTCCAGCAGCAGCGTGGCGAGCCGGCTCGCCGGCGCCTCGGAGTGCGCCTGCGCGCGGTAGAGCACCAGCGAGATCTGCGGCAGCGCCGGCAGCGACAGCGTGGCGCGGTCGAGCGTGCGCACATGCGAAGGCAGCCCGAACGGCGTGCGCACCGTGAGGCCCAGCCCGGCCGACGTGGCGGCCCACAGCGCCGCCAGGCTGGCGCTGCCGAAGGCGCGGCGCCACGGCAGGCCGGCGCGGTCGAGCGCGGTGATGACGATCTCGCGCAGCGGGCACGGGGCGTCCAGCATGATGAGCGGCAACGGCTCCTTGCTTTTGGGCAGGCGCACGCCGGGGGCGCGGTGTTCGCGCTCGGTCCACCACGGCGCATCGACCCGGTCGGGCGCCTTGGGCCCGATCCACAACAACGGCAGCCGCGCCACGCGCTCTGCGTAGGGAGACAGCGGCTGGTCGCCCGCGTCCCATGCCAGCGCCAGGTCGAGCTGGCCGAGTTCGAGCCGCTCGCGCAGTTCGCCGCTGCGCGCCACGCACGCCTCGATGCGCACCTTGGGGTGCGCGCGCGCGAAGCGCCCGAGCACGGCGGGCAACAGCGTCTCGCCGAAGTCTTCCTGCAGCCCGAGCCGCACCCAGCCTTGCAGGTCGACGCCGCGCATCGCCGCGTTGGCCTCTTCGTTGAGCTCAAGCATGCGGTGGGCATAGGCCAGCAGCGTCTCGCCGGCATCGGTGAGCTCCAGCCCGCGGCCCGCCTTGCGGAACAGCACCGTGCCGGCCTGCGACTCCAGCTTCTTGAGCTGCGCGCTCACGGCCGACGTCGAGCGGCCCAGCTTGTCGGCCGCGCGCGCATAGCTGCCCAGCGCCATGCCGGTGGCAAAGCTGCGCAGCACGTCGAGATCGAACATCACCTGGCTCATGGCATTTCCTTTGGTTCAATCGTCCTATTTTTCAGGACGATTCTCTCATTATTTTCTGATTTTCAAAACCTTGGCAACGGCGGAGACTGCACCGCAACATGACACGTTCGCCCACTTCCTCATCTCGTTCCTCTCCTGCTTCCACGGCGCTTTCGCCGCGCCACCGCTGGAAGGTACTGGCCGCCGGCGTGGCCGCCAATGCCGCTTTCTCGGTGGCCTTCAGCGGCATCCCCATGACCGCCGTGCTGATGCGCACCGGCTACCAGCTCGACAACGCCACGCTCGGCCTGGTGCTCGGGCTCATGGGCCTGGGCATCGCGGTGAGCGAGCTGCCCTGGGGCCTCTTGACCGACCGCTGGGGCGACCGGCCGGTGCTGCTGATGGGCCTGGGCAGCACGGCCGTCGCGCTGGTTGCCATGGCACTGTGGGCTGCGCCGGCGGCGGGGCACATCCCCGGGCTCGGCTGGCTCGGCGCGGGCCTGCTGCTGGTGGGCCTGCTGGGCGGCAGCGTGAACGGCGCGAGCGGGCGCGCGGTGATGACCTGGTTCGACGCCAGCGAGCGCGGCCTGGCCATGAGCATCCGCCAGACGGCCGTGCCGCTGGGCGGCGGCATCGGTGCGCTGGTGCTGCCCTTCGTGGCGCTGCATTTCGGCTTTGCCACGCTGTACGGGCTGCTCGCGCTGCTGTGCGCACTGAGCGCGGCGATGAGCTGGGCCTGGGTGCACGAGCCGGCCATCGCGCCGGTCGCATCGCACGCCAAGGCTGCAGGAGCCATGGCGCCCGAGTCCGGCCCGCTGCGCGACCCCCGCGTGTGGCGCATCGTGGCCGGCATCGGCATTCTTTGCGCGCCGCAGTTCGCGGTGCTGTCCTTCGGCACGGTGTTCCTGCACGACTTCGGCCACGCGGGCCTGGCGGCGATCACCGCGACGATGGTGTCCGTGCAGGCCGGCGCGATGGTCATGCGCGTGTGGAGCGGCCGCTGGACCGACCGGCGGCGCAACCGGCCCGCCTACCTGCGGGCCTGCAGCGCGCTCAGCGTGCTGCTGTTCGCGGGCCTCGCGGCGCTGGCCATCGCCGCCGGCGCGCACGCCGCCGATTCACTGGCGCTGCGCGTCGCGCTGGTGTTGTTGCTGGGTGCGAGCGGGGTGTGCGTGTCGGCCTGGCACGGCGTGGCCTACACCGAGCTCGCCACGCTGGCCGGCGCGGCGCGCGCCGGCACCGCGCTGGGCATGGCCAACACCAGCGTGTTCCTGGTGTGCTTCATCACGCCGTTTTCCATTCCGCACCTGCTGGCGCTGCAGGGCTGGCCGCTGGTGTGGCTGGCGGCCAGCGCGTGCGCGCTGGTGGCGATGCCGCTGCTGGTGCCGCGGCCCGTGGTTTCAGATCAGAAGCTCGCGAAGACTGCGTTGAGCCGGTCGACGTAAGCGCGCTTGGCGGCCTCGTCGATGAAGCTGCCCTCGAAGCTGTTGGCCGCGAGCTGCCAGGCGTGCCGCACGCCCAGGCCGGTGGCCGCGAAGGTCTCGAGGAAGTTCTGGTTCATGTAGCCGCCGAAGTAGGCCGGGTCGTCCGAGTTCACGGTGGCAACCAGGCCTGCGTCGAGCAGCGTGCCCAGGTTGTGCTGCGCCAGGTCGGGGAACACGCAGAGCTTGAGGTTGGACAGCGGGCACACGGTGAGCGGAATGCGGTCTTGCGCGAGGCGCTGCATCAGCGCCGGGTCTTTGGCGCTCTGCACGCCGTGGTCGACACGCTCGACCTTCAGCACGTCGAGCGCGCTCCACACATAGGCCGGCGGGCCTTCTTCGCCCGCGTGCGCGACCAGGTGCAGGCCCAGCTCGCGGCAGCGCGCGAACACGCGCGCGAACTTCTCGGGCGGGTGGCCGACTTCGCTGGAGTCGAGCCCCACGCCGATGAACTTGTCGCGGTAGGGCAGCGCCTGTTCCAGCGTCTCGAAGGCCTCTTCCTCGCTCAGGTGGCGCAGGAAGCACAAGATGAGCGAGGCGCTCACGCCCAGCCTGGGCTGTGCATCCACACACGCGCGGTGCAGGCCGTTGACCACCGTCTCCATCGCCACGCCGCGCGCGGTGTGCGTCTGCGGGTCGAAGAACATCTCGGTGTGCACCACGTTGTCGGCGGCGGCGCGCTCCAGGTAGGCCCAGGCCATGTCGTAGAAGTCCTGCTCCTCGAGCAGCACGCTGGCGCCGGCGTAGTAGATGTCCAGGAAGGTCTGCAGGTTGGTGAAGGCGTAGGCCTTGCGCAGCTCCTCGACGCTGGCGTACGGAATGGACACGCCGTTGCGCTGCGCGAGCGCGAAGATGAGCTCGGGCTCGAGCGAGCCTTCGATGTGCATGTGCAGCTCGGCCTTGGGCATGGCGCGCAGCAGGTCGGGCAGGCGGTCGGCGGCGATGCGGTCGAAGCGCGTGTCGTAGGTGGGGCGGAAATCGGTCATGGTGGGGAGCGGCGGATGCTGCTGCGTTGTGATCCCGCAAAGCATAAGGGCTGCCGCCGCCCGCGCGATGCGCGAAACCTTATGGGCCTGATCGGCCGTCAGTCGATGCTGCGCGCCGAGCTGGTGAGCGAACGCGCGCACAACAGCAGCGTGGGCGCCAGCTTGCGCACCGCCTCGTCCATCGTCCAGCGGCTGGTCGGCGCCACCACGTGCACCGAGGCCACCGGCCGGCCCTGGCTGCCCAGCACCGGCGCGGCGATGGTCATGTCGCCCAGGAACAGCTCCTCGGCATTGGTGGCGAAGCCCTGCTGCCGCGCCTGGCGCAGCGTCTGGAGGATCTCGTCCACATCGGTGCAGGTGTGCATGGTGTGGGCCACGCGGTCGGAGGCCTCGATGAGCGCGCGCGCTTCTTCTTCGGGCAGCGCGCTCAGGAAGGCGCGGCCCGACGCGGTGCAGTACATGGGGATGCGGCTGCCGATGGGCATGTGCACCGGCACGAACTGCGCGCTGACGAAGCGCGCCACGTAGACCATGTCCAGCCCGTCGGGCTCGGTGAGGCACGAGGTCTCGGTCGTCACCTTGGTCAGTTCCGACAGGAACGGGTTGGCCACGTCGATCAGCGAGTGGGCCGCCAGGTAGTTGAAGCCGATTTCCATCACGCGCGGCGTGAGCTGGTAGCGCCGCGTCTTGGGGTGCTTGCGCACGTAGCCCAGCTTCTCCAGCGTGAAGACCATGCGCTGGGCCGAGCTCTTGGTGATGTCGGTGGCCTCGGCCACGTCGGCCAACGTCATGGTGCGGCGCCGGGCGCTGAAGGCGCGCAACACGGCCAGGCCCTTCTCCAGCGACTGGTTGAACAGCAGGCTCTGGCTGTCCTCGGGGGCGGTGTCGGCGGGGGTGTCGGCGGCAGATCGGGGTGTGGCGTCCATGGCCGGGAAGTATAGCCATCTCGAACTGAAATATCGAATATCGATTCTTTCAATTCGATTAGTGGTTTTCATTTATTGAAAGAAGATTCGATTGAATCGATTATTGGCATGCATGTTGCATCGCCGGATGCAGCCGCCCGCTTCGGGTTTTCTTCGTTGCCTTGCCCTGTCTTCAACGTTTCATCTTCTTTCCTCGAGGAGTGCTTCCATGAACCGCATCGTTCGCCACCTTCATCGCCTGGCCCTGGGCCTGTGCATCGCGGGCACCGCCTCGCTGGCCGCCGCGCAGGCCGCCGCGCCGAGCTACAACGTGGGCGCCACCGCCACCGGCGTGCCCTTCACCTTCCTGGACGTGAAGACCAACAGCATCCAGGGAATGATGGTCGACACCGTCACCGCCGTGGGCAAGGCCGGCGGCTTCAGCGTGAACGTGCAGCAGACGGTGTTCTCCGCGCTCATTCCTTCGCTCACGGCCCGCAAGATCGACATCGTCTCGGCCGCCATGCTGAAGACGCCGGCGCGCCAGGAGGTGGTCGACTTCAGCGACCCGGTGTATTCGTACGGCGAAGGCCTGCTGGTGAAGGGCGACGACACGCGCGCCTATGTGTCGCTCGACGAGCTCAAGGGCGAGGTGGTGGGTGCGCAGGTGGGCACGGTGTTTCTCGACATGCTCACCAAGAAGGGCATCTTCAAGGAGGTGCGCAGCTACGACTCGGTGGCCGACATGACGCGCGACCTCTCGCTCGGGCGCATCAAGGCGGGCCTGGGCGACCAACCCATCATGGCCTACCAGATCCGCCAGAACACCTTCCCCGGCGTGAAGCTGGTCGACAGCTACAAGCCGGTGAACGTGGGCGACGTGTGCCTGGTGGTGCGCAAGGGCGACACCGAGACGCTGGCGCGGCTGAACAAGGCCATTGCCGCCGTCAAGGCCGACGGCACGCTGGCGAAGATCGTGCAGAAGTGGGGCATCTGAGGCATCGCATCCATGGCTGCCTCCTTTCTCCAGAACGCGCAGGACTTCCTGCCGATCCTCCTGCAGGGCGCGGTGGTCACGGTGCAGGTCACCGTGCTCGCTTTCGTGCTCAGCAGCGTGCTCGGCCTCGCGCTCGCGCTGATGAAGCTCTCGCCCGTGCGCGCGCTCGCATGGACGGGCACGGTGATCGTCAACGTGATCCGCGGGCTGCCGATCATCGTGCAGCTGTTCTACATCTACTTCGTGCTGCCCGAGTTCGGCATCCAGCTCTCGGCCTTCCAGGCCGGGGTGATCGGCCTGGGCATCGCCTACTCGGCCTACCAGGCGGAGAACTTCCGCGCCGGCATCGAGGCGGTCGACCCGGGCCAGCGCGAGGCCGCGCAGGCCATGGGCATGCGCTCGGCGCTGATCATGCGCCGCGTGATCCTGCCGCAGGCCTTTCGCATCGCGCTGCCGCCCTACGGCAACACGCTGGTGATGATGCTGAAGGACTCCTCGCTGGTCTCCACCATCACGGTGGCCGAGATGACGCGCGCGGGCCAGCTCATCGCGTCGTCGACCTTCCAGAACATGACGGTCTACACGCTGGTCGCCCTGCTCTACCTGCTGATGAGCCTGCCGCTGGTGTACGGCCTGCGCCGGCTCGAACGGCGCTTTGCCGCCGGGAGAAAACAACCATGATCCACGTCGAAGGACTGGAGAAACGCTTCGGCACGCACCGCGTGCTGCAGGGCGTGAGCCTGCGGGTGGACAAGGGCGAGGTGGTGTGCCTGATCGGCCCGTCGGGCTCGGGCAAGTCGACCGTGCTTCGCTGCATCAACGGGCTGGAGTCGTACGAAGGCGGCGAGGTGCGCGCCTTCGGCGAGCGCGTGGACCGCGGCTCGCCCGCCATCCACCGGCTGCGCAGCCGCATGGGCATGGTGTTCCAGCGCTTCAACCTGTTCCCGCACCGCACCGTGCTCGAGAACGTGATGGAAGGCCCGGTCTACGTGCTGCGCCACAACGCCGCGCAGGCGCGCGAAGAGGCGCTCGCCTTGCTGGCCAAGGTGGGCCTGGCCGAGAAGGCGCAGGCCTTTCCGGCGCAGCTCTCGGGCGGCCAGCAGCAGCGCGTGGCCATTGCCCGCGCGCTGGCCATGAAGCCCGAGGCCATGCTGTTCGACGAGCCCACCTCCGCGCTCGACCCCGAGCTGGTGGGCGACGTGCTGGGCGTGATGCGCGCGCTGGCCGACGAGGGCATGACCATGATCGTGGTCACGCACGAGATGGGCTTTGCCCGCGAGGTGGCCGACCGCGTGTGCTTCCTGCACAGCGGCAGCATCGTCGAGGAAGGCCCCGCCGCGCAGGTGCTGGGCGCGCCGCGCCAGGCGCGCACGCAGGACTTCCTGCGGCGCGTGTTGCACCCCTCCGGTGCCGTCGCGTCCGTGGAGGTGCGCCCATGAGCGGTGGTGCATGGCCGCCCTCGCTCTGGGCCGACACCGCGCCCCCTGCGCCGCCGACGCCGCCGCTGGCCGAGTCGCGCAAGGCCGACGTGCTGATCGTCGGCGGCGGCTTCACCGGCCTGTCGGCCGCGCTGCACCTGGCCGAAGCCGGCGTGCAGGCCTGCGTGCTCGAGGCGCACGAGCCCGGCTGGGGTGCCTCGGGGCGCAACGGCGGGCAGGTGAACCCTTCGCTCAAGCACGACCCCGACCAGCTGCTGCGCATCCACGGCGCGGAGCGCGGCGCGCGGCTGATCGACGCGGTGTCGCGCTCGGCCGACCTGGTGTTCGAGCTGATCGCGCGCCACGGCATCGACTGCCAGCCGGTGCGCAACGGCTGGCTGCAGGTGGCCTATGCGCAGAAGGACGTGGCCGGCCTGCACGCGCGCGCCGCGCAATGGGCCCGGCTGGGCGTGCCTACGCAGCAGCTGGACCGCGCCGCCGTCGGCGCGCGGCTGGGCACCGGGGCTTTTGCCGGCGGCTGGCTCGACGGCCGCGCGGGCAGCATCCAGCCGCTGGCCTACACGCGCGGGCTGGCGCGCGCCGCACAGGCCGCGGGCGCGGCGGTGCACGGCGGCACCGAGGTCACGGCGCTGGAGCGGCGCGGCACGCAGTGGCATGCCACCACGTCGACCGGCGCCAGCGTCACGGCCGACCAGGTGCTGATTGCCACCAACGGCTACACCGGCGCGCTGTGGCCCAGGCTCTCGAGCACCGTGCTGGCCGCCAACAGCTTCATCGTCGCGACCGAGCCGCTGAAGGGCGCGGCGGCCGACGCCATCCTGCCCGGCGGCGAGACCGCCTCCACCTCGCAGCGGCTGCTGCTGTACTTCCGCAAGGACGCGCAGGGCCGCCTGCTGATGGGCGGGCGCGGCCACTTCGCCGACCCGTCGGGGCCCGCGGACTTCGCGCACCTCGAACGCTCGCTCGAGCTGCTGTTCCCGCAGCTGGGCCCGCTGCGCTACGCGTACCGCTGGGCCGGCCGCATCGCCGTCACGCGCGACTTCATGCCGCACGTGCACACGCCCGCGCCGGGCATGACGATCGCGCTGGGCTACAACGGCCGCGGCATCGCGCTGGCCACCAGCATGGGCAAGCACGTGGCGGCGCGCCTTGCCGGTGCGCAGGCGGATTTTCCGTACCCCGTGACGCCGATCCGGCCGATTCCCATGCACGGCCTGCAGCGCTTCTACGTGGCCGGCGGCGTGGCCTGGTACAGCCTGCTCGACCGGCTCGCCTGAAGGCCAAGGTGAATGCGCAAGGGTGTAAGTACGTATTTCCTCAAAGAAACTTCAAGAAAACGTGCAAAACTTCTATCCATAATCGCGCCCAGCATCGCCAATCGGATGCTCGACCACTTCGCTTTTCATCCGCCAGTTCATGCGCGCCGAAACCAGGCCCCTTGCAACCCCAGCTGCTGGCATACCGGCCTGCGCGCTCGCGCGGCCCCTGCCGGCCGCGCCGCCCCAGGACACCCTGGGCTGCTCGGCCGGCGCGCTGCACAACGACCAGGAACTGTCGGCCAACGGCGTGCGCGTGTACCGCAAGACGGTGGACACCCAGCAGCGCCAGCATGTGGAAACCGACGCCAGCGGGCGCGGCGTGCTGGTGGGCATTTCGCTGCGCGACGGGCACCGCCGCAAGGTGCTGCACGAGCACCACGCCGAGTGCCATGACTTCGGCAAGGGCGCGGTCTACATCCGCGACTTCTGCGACCGCTACCGCGCCGACATGCAGACCGGTTTCGACTTCGTGCTGCTCGAGATCTCGCACGCCGCGCTGCAGCGCGCCTTCGACGACAAGCAGGGTGCGCGCATGGGCGGCATCGCCCCGGCCACGGCCGTCAGGGACGACGTGCTCGCCCACCTCGCGGGTGCGCTGACACCGGCGCTGCAGCGCCCCAGCGAGGCCAGCATGCTGTTCGTCGACCAGGTCTGCCTGGCCATGACCAGCTACCTGGTCGACGCCCACGGCCAAGCCGCGCCGGCGGCCGAGCCCCGCACCCACCGCGTGCTCTCGCGCTCGCACGAGGCGCGCGCCAAGGAGATGCTGCGCAGCAAGATGGACGGCGGCATTTCCATTGCCGAGATCGCCGACGCCTGCAACCTGTCGCGCAGCTACTTCATCCACGCCTTCCGCGAAACCACCGGCCAGACCCCGCACCAGTGGCTGGTCGCGCAGCGGCTGGAGCGCGCGCAGGCGCTGCTGATGGACTTCGAGCGCCCGCTGGCCGAGGTGGCCGCGGCCTGCGGCTTCTCCGACCAGAGCCATTTCACGCGCGTGTTCTCCCAGTTCACCGGCACGCCGCCGGGCACCTGGCGGCGCAAGATGCGGGTGGACAAGTGAACCGACGAACCGACACCCCCAACACCCCTGACACCCCTGACACCCCCGACGACCCCCCTACCGAACCGGAGCCTTCCATGAGCGCAGCCCCCCAAGCGAACACCCTTCTCCAGCTCTTGACGCCCGACCGTGCCACCGAGCACGTGGTCGGACCCGACTCGGCCAAGGTCACCTTCATCGAGTTCGGCGACTTCGAATGCCCGTCGTGCCGACAGGCCCACCCGGCCGTGCAGATGCTGCTGTCGCACTTCGGCTCGCAGGTGCGCTATGCGTTTCGCCACTTTCCGCTGCGCGAGGTGCATCCGCACGCGGAAATGGCCGCCGAAGCCGCCGAGGCCGCGGGCGCGCAGGGCAAGTTCTGGCCGTACGCCGACCTGCTCTTCAACCACCAGAACCACCTCGACACCAGCCACCTCGACGGCTACGCCCGGCAGCTCGGCCTGGACATGGCGCGCTTCGAGAACGAGCTCAAGGACAACGTCTACCGCCAGCGCGTGCAGGAGCAGGTCGAGCTCGGCCGCCGCCTGAGCGTGCGCGCCACGCCCACGTTCTACGTGAACGGCGTGTTCACCGACGTGTCGTTCGGGCTGCAGCAGCTGCGCGACGCGATCGAGCGCGCGCTGAAGTAAGCGAAGCACGTGAAGCAAGTGAAGCACGTGAGGTAGGGCTCGCCCCCTGCCTCAGGTCGCCTTCACGGCCTCGACCAGGTAGCGCACGAAGGCCTTGCCCGCATCCGGCAGCGAGCGGCCCGCCATGGTCTCGACCTCGAGGTGGCGCTCGTTCATCTCGCGGTCTTTCAACGCAATGGCGACCAGCGCCTTGCTCTGCAGCAGCGTGCGCATCGACAGCGCACCGTAGAACGCGATGCTGCCGCCGCCGGCCGCCGCAAAGCTCAGCAGCGCGTTCGCGTGGTTGCTCGACATGGCCTGCGCATAGCGCAGCCCCTGCCGCGTGCAGCTGGCGTCGAGCAGCCGCCGGATCGAGCTGTCCTCCTGCGGCAGCCCCAGCGGGTACGCCACCACCTGGCGCAGCGAGAGCTGGCGCTGCAGCGCCAGCGGATGGTCCTTGGCCATCACCGCCAGCACGGGGCTTGGATGGCGCAGCACGATCTCGATGCCGGGCTCGGGCGCCGCGCTCAGCGTGATGCCCACGTCGGCCTCGCCGTCGCGCACCATGCGCGAGATGTCGGCCGGCGCGCCCACTTCCAGGTGAAAGCGGATGCCCTCGTGCTTGCGGCGAAAGCGTGCAATCAGCGTGGGAATGAAATCGAAGGCGAAGCCCTCGGTGCTCGCCACGCGCACATGGCCGCTGCGCAGGCCGCGCAGGCCGGCGATGTCGTTGGCCACGCGCTCGATGTCCTGCTGCGCCCGCTTGGCATGCGCGGCCAGCAGCTCGCCCGCGGCGTTGGGCACCATGCCGCGCGCATGGCGGTCGAACAGCAGCGTGTCGAGCTCGCGCTCCAGCCGCGCCACCTGCCGGCTCACGGCCGACGGCGCAACGTTGAGCTTGAGCGCGGCCTCCTTCACCGAGCCGGTCTTCACCACCTCGAGAAAGTAGCGGACCGCGGTTTCCTGCAAGGCGCGAAGCGTCATGAAATTCTCCGTTGACGCGGCCCGGATGAGGGCTGAAGCAACCGCATCGATTGCCGATTCGGCAACGCAGGATTCTAAACATTGCGCTTGTAGCATCGTGTCGCGGCTCCTAGGATGGGTTTGTCCACCCCACTCGCTCGAACCTCTCTCGAACCCCGGAGCCCCGATGAACCTTCTCCCGAGTCCCAGCCGCCTCACGCGCACGGCCCGCATCGCACTGCTGTGCGGCCTCGGACTCGGCGCCGTGCCGCTGGCCGCCCTTGCCGCGGAAACGGGCTATCCCTCGCGCCCGATCACGCTGGTCATTCCCTTCCCGCCCGGCGGCGCGACCGACGTCAACGGCCGCGTGATCGCGCAGCGCCTGGGCAAGGAGCTGGGCCAGCCGGTGGTCATCGAGAACCGCGCGGGCGCGGGCACGGTGATCGGCGCGAGCTACGTGGCCAAGGCCGCGCCCGACGGCTACACGCTGCTCGTGAGTTCGGGCACCACCTTCACCGTCAACCCGGCCATTCGCGCCAACCTGCCGTACGACCCGGTGAAGGGCTTCGACCCGATCGGCATCGCCGGGCGCACCGGCCTGATCCTGCTGGCCAACAGCGACGTGCCGGTGCAGACCGTGAAGCAGTTCGTCGACTACGTGAAGGCCTCGCCCGGCAAGTACTCGTACGGCTCCTTCGGCACCGGCACCACCGCGCAGTTCGCGGGCGAAAGCATCCTGCACGCCGCCGGCCTGAAGATGACGCACGTGCCCTACAAGGGCAGCGCCCCGGCCATGACCGACCTCATGGGCGGGCAGATTCCCTTCAGCATCGACACCGTGAGCGCGGCGATCCCGCAGCTCAAGAGCGGCAAGATCAAGGCCATCGCGTTGACCACGGCCAAGCGCTCCGCGCTGCTGCCCGACGTACCGACCATGGCCGAGAGCGGCTACGCCGGCATCGACATGGACACCTGGCTGATGCTGGCCGCGCCCAAGGGCCTGCCCGCCGACGTGAAGGCCAGGCTGGAGAAGGCGCTGGCCGTGACCATCGCCGACCCCGACACGCGCGCCAAGCTGCTCGCCCAGGGGCTGGAGCCGGCGTACAGCAACTCCGCCGCCGCGAGCGAGCTCATCAACCGCGAGCTGCCCGTGATGCGTGCCGTGGCGGCGCGCGCCAACATCACCGCGGACTGACCCGCGGACTCACCCGCCAACTGACCCGCCAACCGATGAACCCCACGAACACCCCGCTCGACGCCAGCAGCGAACTCGTCGAGAAATCCGCCGTCGAACTGCGCCGCCTCATCGGCAGCAAGGCCCTGTCGCCCGTCGAGCTGCTCGAGGCGTGCATCGCGCGCATCGAGCGCGTGAACCCCTTCGTCAACGCCGTCACCGCGACCTGCTTCGAGCGCGCGCGCGCTGAGGCCAGGGCCGCCGAAAGCGCCGTGGTGCGCGGCGACACGCTCGGCCTGCTGCATGGCCTGCCGCTGGGCGTGAAGGACCTGGAGCCGACCGAAGGCCTGCTCACGACCTGGGGCTCGCCGCTGTACCGCGACCACGTGCCGGAAAAAGACATCGAACTGGTGGCGCGCCTGCGCCGCGCGGGCGCCATCGTCGCGGGCAAGACCAACGTGCCCGAGATGGGCGCGGGCGCCAATTCGCGCAACGACGTGTGGGGCGCCACCGGCAACCCCTTCGACCCGAACCTGAACGCCGGCGGATCGTCCGGCGGCTCGGCCGCCGCGCTGGCCTGCGACATGCTGCCCGTGTGCACCGGCTCCGACACCGGCGGCTCGCTGCGCATTCCGGCGGCCAAGTGCGGCGTGGTGGGTTTCCGCCCGTCGCCGGGCATCGTGCCCAGCGTGCGCAAGCCGCTGGGCTGGACGCCCATTTCCGTCGTCGGCCCCATGGGCCGCACGGTGGACGACGCCTGCCTGCAACTGGCCGCATCGGCCGGCATGCACGCGGGCGACGCGCTGAGCTACCCGCTCGATGCGCTGTCGTTCCTGGCGCCGGCGCACGTCGACCTCGCCAACCTGCGCGTGGCGTGGACCGAGGACTTCGGCACCTGCGCGGTGGACGACGGCATCCGCGCCACCTTCCGCCGGAAGATCGAGGCCATGCGGCACCTGTTCCGGCGTTGCGACCGGGTCGACTTCGACATGGGCGAGGCGCACCGCTGCTTCGACGTGCTGCGCGCCGAGGCCTTCGTGGCGGGCATGCAGGCGGCCTACGAGCGCGACCCCGACAGCCTGGGCCCCAACCCGCGCGCCAACTACGAGATGGGCGCGCGCATGAGCCTGCTCGACAGCGCCTGGGCGCAGGCCGAGCAGACCCGCCTCATCAACCGCTTCCAGGCGACCTTCGCCGACTACGACCTCGTGCTGTCGCCCACCACGCCGGTCTCGCCCTTCCCGTGGACGCAGCTGTACGCCACCCACATCAACGGCGAGGCGCAGGCCAACTACTACCGCTGGCTGGCGCTGACCTACGTGGTCACGCTGACCACGCACCCGGCGATCACGCTGCCCTGCGGGCTCGACCACGCGGGCATGCCGTTCGGGCTGCAGGTGGTGGGCGGCTTTCGCACCGACCACCGGGTGCTGGGCGCGGCGCGCGCCATGGAGCAGGCGTTCTCGGCGCATGCGCCGCTGCGCCGGCCGCGGCCCGACCTGGCTGCCCTGCGCGCGGCGGAACCGGCGTTGAGGTCGATCGTCAAGACACCGCCGGTGTTCGACAGCCGCCTCGCGCAGGCTGCCGCCGTGTCGGCCGTCTGAGGCGCCGGGCTACCTGAACCCGGCGCGCGTCTGCTCGCGCCGCAGCAGCGGCGCGTAGGCATGCAGCTCCTGCGGCGCGATGTCGTAGGCGCGCCGGAAGGCCCGCGTGAAGCTCGAGGCGTTGTTGAACCCGAGCCCCGCGGCCACGTCCTGCACCGCCAGGTGCGGAAACCGCACCAGCTCGTCGGCCGCCATGCGCAAGCGCCGCGCGCGGATGTACGAGGCCAGCCCGCCGTCGTGCGCGAACAGGCGGTACACGCTGGCGCGCGACAGGTGCAGCGACTTCAGCACGCTCTCGGGCGACAGGTCGGGGTCGTGCAGGTGCGCATCGACATGGCGGCGCACCTGGCCGTAAGCGGCCGCGCGCACCGCCGCGCGGGCATCGCCCGACAGCCCCGCCTCGCGGCTGAACGCCGCCGCCAGCAGCTGCACCGCGGTGCGAAAGGCTTCGCCCGCCTCGTCGCGCCCCAGCCCGACGATCTGCCGGCTCAGCGCCACCAGGTGGTCGACCAGCACGCACATCAGCGGCGTGGTCGCCTCGACCCGCCGGCCATGCAGCGAGGCGGCATCGGGAAAGGCCTTCTCCACCAGTGCGCGCGGCACGAAGAACATCAGCATCCGCCCCTCGTGGCTGCGGATGGTGCAGGGCTGGTCCATGTCCAGCGCCAGGATGCTCGGCACGCGCGGCAGGTGGTGCGCGCCGGTGTGCTGGCCGTGGGCGCGGAATTCGGCCGGCACGCCATCCAGGAACAGGTTGAAGGAAATGTCGCGCACGCTCTCGGTGGACACGCGCCCCAGCGAGCGCACGGCCACGTTGGGGCCGGTGCGCATGTCGAAGAAGGTGATGTCGTCGACCGAGTAGCGCGCGAACGATGCATCGAACGCCCCCTGCTCGCCGCGCAGCGACACCGGGCGCACGTCGTAGACCACGCTCATGCGCTCCTGCCACGCCGGCAGGCTGCCGCGGGCGTCGCCCTGCACGCTGAAACTGCTGTGAACGATGCCGTGGGCGAGGGCCGCGGGCGCTGGCGGCAGCAGCAGGCCCTCGGAGAGGAATCGGTCTTTGGACATGAAGGCGGGGTGGCAAGGCGTTCGTGCGGCGGTGCACGGCGCGGGCGATTCTCGGCGATGAACCGCCGCGCCGTCCCTGCAGCAATCCCTATGGCAGGCGGCCCGCCGTGCGCCGCGCGAGCGCGGCTTCCACGCAGTCACCGAAGCCCGTGTCCACCAACCGGAAATGCTCGACCTGCCGCCGCTGGATGGTCTCGGGCACACCGGCCATCGACGATGCGAGGTTCGCGGCCAGCCGCGCGCGCTCGCCGTCGTCCATGCGCCGGTACAGCGCGCTCGCCTGTTCGTAGTCGCCCAGGCCCTGCCGGTCGTCGAAGCGCATGGCGTCGCCGGCCAGCGGCAGCGCCGGCTCGGCCAGCCGGCGGTCGGGGCGCGGGCCGCCGAAGGAGTTGGGCTCGTAGTAGGCGTCGGTGCGCGCCGGCACGTTCAGCCGCATGGCCCCGTCGGCGTGGTACGTGTGCACCGGCGACAGCGGCCGGTTCACCGGCAGCGCCGCGTGGTGCGTGCCCACGCGGTAGCGCTGCGCGTCGGCATAGGCCAGCAGCCGGCCCTGCAGCAGCTTGTCGGGCGAGACGCACAGGCCCGGCACCATGTGCGCGGGGTTGAAGGTGGCCTGCTCCACCTGCGCGAAGTAGTTGTCGGGGTTGGCGTCGAGCGTGAGCAGGCCGAGCTCGACGAGCGGGAACGCGTCCTGCGGCCACACCCGCGTCGGGTCGAAGGGGTTGAAGGGCAGCGCGTCCGCCTGCGCGTCGCTCATGAGCTGCACGTGCAGCGACCAGCTCGGATGCTCCCCGCGCTCGATGGCCTCGAACAGGTCGCGCTGCGCGCTCTCGCGGTCTTCGGCGATGGTGTCGCGCGCCTCGGCGTCGCTCAGGCAGCGGATGCCCTGACGCGTCCTGAAATGAAACTTGACCCACACGCGCTCGTTGGCCTCGTTGATCAGGCCGAAGGCATGCGCGCCGTAGCCGTGCATGTGGCGGTAGCTGCGCGGCAGGCCGCGGTCGGAGAACAGCATCAGGATCTGGTGGATGCTCTCGGGCGAGAGCGACCAGAAATCCCAGATGGCGGTGGGCGAGCGCAGGTGGCTCACGGGGTGGCGCTTGAGCGCGCGCACCAGGTCGGGAAACTTCTGCGGGTCGCGGATGCAGGCCACCGGCAGGTGGCTGCCCACGAGGTCCCAGTTGCCTTCCTCGGTGTAGGCCTTCAGGGCGAAGCCACGCATGTCGCGCTCGGCGTCGGCGCAGCCGCGCTCGCCGGTCAGGCCCGAGAAGCGCACCAGCACCGGCGTGAGCCGCCCCGGCTGGAACACGCGCGCGCGGGTGTGGCGCGCGATGTCGCCGGTGATGCGCAGCGTGCCGAAGGCGGCGGCGCCCTTGGCGTGCAGCACCCGCTCGGGAATGCGCTCGCGCGCCAGGTAGGCCAGCTTCTCGGCCATCTGGTAGTCCTGCAGCAGGATCGGCCCGCGCGGCCCGGCGGTGATGGAGTGCCGGCTGTCCGCCACGGGGGCGCCGCCCGTGGTGGTCAAGGTGGGCGGCCGGTTGTCTTTGTTCATGGCGATCTCCCGGATCGAGTCTCGCCCGGATGGTGGGGCCGATGGGCGAGCGTGTATTGAACAAGAGTGGCCTGTTTTGAACCGACCGGACACCCTGAGCGCCTGGTAGCTGGCGCCCGAATGTGCAAAGCCGCGCCCAACCCGACAAGACGGCGCGCCGCGCCGGGTGCACCATGGCGCTCCCACACGATCCACGACACGGCCTGCCATGAAACCCACCCTGCCCCAGCTCATGAGCCTCAACGGCGGCTTCGTCGACACCGCCGGCTTCCTCGCGCTGCACGGCCTGTTCACCGCGCACGTCACGGGCAACTTCGTGACCATCGGCGCGGCGCTGGTGCACGGCACCTCGGGCGCGATCACCAAGCTGCTGGCGCTGCCGGTGTTCTGCGCGGTGGTGGTGCTCGCGCGGCTGCTGAGCTACGGCCTGCCGAACCTGGGCCTGCCGGTGCTGCGCACGATGCTGGTGCTCAAGGCCGCGCTGCTGCTGGCGGGCGGCATCCTGGCGATCCATTTCGGGCCCTTCGACGACGGCGACAGCGCGAGCGCGATGCTCACGGGCCTGGTGCTGGTGTCGGCCATGGCCATCCAGAACGCGGTGCACCGCATCCACCTGGGCAGCGCGCCGCCGACCACGCTGATGACGGGCACCACCACGCAGGTGATGGTCGACCTGGCCGACCTGATGCGCGGCGGGCAGGCGCCCGAGGAAGCAGCGGCCGCGCGCGCGCGCATGCGGCGCATGGCGGCCGCGGTGGCGTGGTTCGCCGCGGGCTGCGCGGCGGCGGCGCTCATCTATGCGCGGTGGAACGTGTGGTGCTTCGCCGTGCCGCCGGTGCTGGCGGCCTGCGCGGTGGTGCTCCAGCGCAGCACGCACGAGGGCGACCCCGCGGCACCTGCGGCGTCAGCGGCATCAGCAGCCCCAGCGGCCGCGCGTCACTTGTAGAGCCAGCGCGCCATCAGGCGCGTGTACCTCGGCATGATCACGTACACCATCAGCCCGACGATGGCCACCGAGGCCACCAGGTGCTCCAGCCAGTAGGTGGACACCACGGGCACCGGCGCCAGCAAGCGGTGCAGCAGCGCCGGCACCAGGATGGTCAGCGGGTAGATCACCGACACCGTCAGCAGGAACTGCTTGTAGCGCTTGGCCGGCGGCTGCCCGGCGGGCGGGTGGAACCAGAACTCCAGGCCGCTGCGCGTTTCCACCTTCTCGTCGGCGTCGAGCAGCGGCGCGACTTCCTCGACCAGCTGGCGGCGCGCTTCGGACGAGAACCAGTCCTGCGCATGCGCGAGCGAGTCGAAGCGGATGGTGACGGTGTACTGCAGCCCGCCCGCGGCCGGATGGATCACGTTGACACCGCGGTGCCCCGGAAAGCGCGAGGCGATGGGCACCACCTTCTTCAGCCACTGCTCGTAGGCGGCGACGGACTCGCGCCGCACGGTCTGCTGGATCACGGCGGTGACGGTCTCGGCGCCCGGCACGGCGCGCCCTGCGATCTCGTCGAGCGTGGCGTTGCGCAGCCCGGGCTGGCGGTTGTCGGCGGTCATGTGCGGTGCGCCCTTCAGAGGCCGAGCAGCTTGCGGCCTTCGTCGGCCAGCAGGTCGTGCGTCTCGGGGTGCGCGCGCATGTAGGCGTTGAACACGGGGCACTGCGGCACCACGCGCAGGCCGCGCTCGCGCGCCGAGGCCAGGCCGGCGAGCACCAGCTGCTTCGCGATGCCCTGGCCTTGCAGCGCCTCGGGCACCAGCGTGTGGATGAAGGTGATGACGTCGCCTTCCAGCGAATAGATGGCGACGGCGCGCTCGCCTTGCGCGGCGTACTCGAAGCGGTGCTTCGCGGGGTTGTCGTGGACCACGACGGCGGAAGGCGCTGAAGGGATGGAAGGAGCAGAAGAATTTGTCATGGGAGATTCTTGGTGTGGGGGCCGCTTCAATGCAAACGCTGCAGGTGCCGTGCCAGGCGAGGCGTTTCCACCCCGGCCTGCGCATTGTTCCCGAAGCGGTGGACCAGATGGGCACAGATGGCGAGCGCCAGGTGCTGCTGCACCAGCGCGCCGGCGCGCTGCGGGCGCTCGAACAGCGCCAGCACGGCCGCGCCCAGGTTGCACATCACCGGGTCGACCAGGCCGGGCGCGCAGGCGATGCCGTTCACGCCCGCCATGCCCTGCGCGCCGGCCACGGCGCGCACCAGCGCGTGCGGCACGTAGAAATGCAGCGCGTCCAGCGGCGTGCCCAGGTAGCTCGCCACGTCGTCGCGCAGGTCGACGATGCTCAGCGCGCCCGGCGCATAGCCGCGCACCACCGCCGGCCGGCCACGCACCCAGGTTTCGTGGTGGCGCATGCCCACGAGGTGCAGCGCGACGAGAAAGGCGTCTTCGCAGGGGATCTCCTGCTTCATGCCCAACTGGCCGGGCAGGCAGGTGATGCGCGTGACGGCGAACACGGCCGGCGCGCCGGGCGCCGGCAGCATGACGAGCGCGGGCGCGGACGGCAGCTCGAAGCACCGTCCCAGCAGGTCGCCATAGGCGCCTGCCGCATCCCTCACCCCCTTCACGCCCTTCACGCCCTGCTCGCCCGTCACGGGCAACCGTCCGTTCAGCCCTTGATGAACGCCAGCAGGTCGGCGTTCACCTGGTCGGCGTGCGTGGTGCAGGTGGCGTGGGGCGCGCCGGCGTACACCTTGAACTGGCTGCCCTTGATCATCTCGGCCGCGAGCTTGCCGGTGGCCTCGATCGGCACCACCTGGTCGTCGTCGCCGTGGATCACCAGCGTGGGCACGGTGATCCTGGCCATGTCGGGGCGGAAGTCGGTTTCCGAGAAAGCCGTCACGCAGTCGATGGTGGCCTTGATGGAGGCCTGCAGCGCGATCTGCAGCGTCTGCTTGAACACGCCCTGCGACACCTTGGCGCCCGGACGGTTGGTGCCGTAGAACAGCGTGCTGAAGTCGTCCAGGAACTGCGGGCGGTCGGCCGCCAGGCCGGCGCGGATGCCCGCGAACAGCGATGCGTCGGGGCCCACGGGGTGGTCGGCCGTCTTCACGAACAGCGGCGTCACGGCGCTGATGAGCGCGAGCTTGGCAACGCGCGCCGTGCCCTTGCGCGCGATGTAGCGCGTGACGTCGCCGCCACCCATCGAGAAGCCCACCAGGATCACGTCCTTCAGGTCGAGCTTTTCGATCAGCTCGGAAATGTCGTCGGCGAAGGTGTCGTAGTCATAGCCGGTCCAGGGCTGGCTCGAGCGGCCGAAACCGCGGCGGTCGAACGCGATGGTGCGGTAGCCGCGTTCCGCGAAGAACAGCATCTGCGCGTCCCACATGTCGGCGCTCAGCGGCCAGCCGTGGCTGAACAGGATGGGCTGGCCCGTGCCCCAGTCCTTGTAGTAGAGCTCGGTGCCGTCGCGCAGGGTGAGAGTGGTCATGGTTTTCCTGTGGAATGAAGAGTGCGGTGGAGGGGAAAGCAGGTGAGTGCGGGACGGTTCAGCTCTGGCGCACCGACTCGAACAGGAACCACGTGCGCTTCTCGGCCTCGTCGATCCAGTTCTCCAGCAGGCTGGCGGTGGCCACGTCGCCGTGCTCGTCGCACACGCCGTGCGTGGCGCGCATGAAACCGGCCAGGCGCTGGTTGTCCTCGCGCAGCTCGGCCAGCATGCCGATGGGGGTCACGAAGTCGGCGTCGTTGTCCGACAGCCGCTGCAGGCGCGCGGCATGGCCGGTGGAGCGCAGCGTGGTGCCGCCCACCTTGCGCACGCGCTCGGCGATGGGGTCGATGGTCGCGAAGATCTGGTCGGCCTGCTCGTCGAGCAGCAGGTGGTAGTCGCGGAACGACGGGCCCGACATGTGCCAGTGGAAGTTCTTGGTCTTGAAGTACAGCGCGAACACGTCGGCCAGCAGCACGTTCAGCGCCGCGGAGATGTCGCGCGTGGCGTCGGCGCCCAGGTCGCTCGGGGTGTGCAGCGACGCGACGCGGCGCGCCTTGGTGCTGTCGGCCAGGGCCTTGACGGTCTTGGCGGCCTTGACTGCCTTGGTGGGCTTTGCGGATTTCGAAGTAGCCATGTTTTTCCTTGGTTGCCTGCGTTGCCCGGGTTGTGGGCGGAATGCCGTCTGCCTGTCGTCAGAGGGAAAGGAAGTGATGAACCACGGGCTTGTCGGGCCCGATGTGAAAGCGCACGGCCTCGCTCTGGAGGTCGGCGTCGGCGTGCGACACGCGGTGGTGCTGGCGCAGGTGCTCGGCCCACGACTCGACGAGGAACCACTCCATCACGCGCTCGGCGTCGCCGGTGTGCTCGGTCACGCCCCAGGCGTAGGCACCGTCGCGGCGGCGCTCCAGCGACAGGCGCTTCATCGCGTCGAGGAAGGCCGGGCGGTCGTCCTTGCGGATGCGGTACTCGACCTGGATCATCACGGGGCCGCGGTCGTGCGCAATGGGCTCGGCCACCAGCGGCTCGGGCCAATGGTTGGAGGCCTGCAGGTCCGACTCGCCGGTGGGCAGGCGTGCACGGTGGAACAGCAAGGCCACGACCACCAGGCCGACGGCGCCGGCCACCAGCGTGTACGGCACGCCGATTTCCTGCGCGATCAAGCCCCAGCCCAGGCTGCCGGCCGCCATGGCGCCGTTGAACACGGTGAGGTACACCGCCAGGCCGCGTCCGCGCACCCAGTTCGGCAGGATGGCCTGCGCCACGCCGTTGAGCGTGGTGAGCGCAATGATCCAGCCCAGGCCCAGCAGCAACAGCAGCACCACGGCCAGCCACTTGGGCGGCGCGAACACCAGCGCGCCCATCACGGCGGCTGTGATCACCGAGGCCAGCAGCACCAGGCCGTCGGCGTCCAGCCGCGCGCGCAGCCGCGGCATGACCAGCGCGCCGGCAATGGCGCCCGCGCCCACGGCGCCCAGCAGCACGCCGTAGAAGCCGGCGGTGCCGCCCAGCATCTGGCGCGCCACCAGCGGCAGCAGCGCCCACACCGAGCTCGCGAACAGGAAGAACACGGCCGCGCGCAGCATCACGCGGTGCAGTTCCTTGCTGGCGCGCGTGTAGCGCAGGCCGGCACGGAAGGCGCCCAGGAAGTTCTCCGACAGGCCGCTGTCGACCGCGGCCGGGCGCTTCCACCAGATCAGCGCGGCAATGACGAACACATAGCTCAGCACGTCGGCGCCGTAGGTCACGGCCGCGCCGAAGCTCGCGAGGATCAGCCCGCCCGCGGCCGGCCCGATGGAGCGCGCGATGTTGATGCCCAGCGAGTTCAGCGCCACCGCGCTCTTCAGGTCGGCGCGCGGCACCAGCTCGGGCACGATCGACTGCCAGGTCGGCCCCATCAGCGCCGCGCCGATGCCGCCGACGAAGGTCAGCGCAATCAGGTACTCGACGGTGAGCGCGCCCGTGTGCGACAGCACCAGCAGCGTGCCGCTCACGCTGGCCAGCACCAGCTGCACGAAGATCAGGAAGCGCCGGCGGTCGAGGATGTCCGACAGCACGCCCGCCGGAATGGCCAGCAGGAAGATCGGCAGCGTGGCCGCCGTCTGAATGAGCGCCACCGCCGTGGGGCTGGCGGACAGGTCGGTCACCAGCCACGAGCTGGCCACGTCGCGCATGAAGCTGCCGATGTTGCCCAGCACGGTGGCGGCCCACAGCACGGCGAAGACCGGCTGGCGCAGCGGCGCGAAACCGCCGGAACCCTTGGCGCCGGCGGCGCCTTGCGTGCTCTTCGCGGCCTCAGTCATTCTTGCGCCCTTGCAGGTCGTGCCAGGCCACCAGCAGGAAACCGCCGACCAGGCCGAGGTGCTCGAAGAACGAGTTGGCGGCCATGAAGCGTTCCTGGCCCAGCGGCATCAGCCAGAAGCGCAGCGCGAGGAAGGTGGCGAACAGCGTGAACGCGGCCAGCGCCACGGCGCCCAGCCAGCGGTAGAAGCCCGTGAGGATGAGCACCGAGGCGCCCAGTTCCAGCACGATGACGGCCGCGGCCATGGGTGCCGCGGGCGACACGCCGAAGTGGTTCATCTCGGCGATGGCCGAGCCGAAGTCCATCGCCTTGTTGAAGCCGCCCTGCAGGTAGGCCGCGCACAGCAGCAGCAGCGCGACCCAGCGCAGCACGGGTGAAGGTTGCCAGTGCATCGTCTTCATCACACCGCCCAGCAGGCGCAACCCAGCGCGCCCCAGAAGCTCTTCAGGTCGGCAATGGGCAGCTTGCTGCTCCAGGCCGTGGCGTGCTGGTGGCCGTGCACGTTGCAGTCGTTGGCACAGGCACAGGCGGCGGCCGCGTTGCGAAGTACCTTCTGCATCGGAGCACCATCTGCGCCATGGGCCGTGTCGGCCCAGCCGCCGTAGCCACCGAAGGTGCGCGCGGGCGACCAGTCGGGCATGGCCGGCGGCGGCGTGCCTTCGTCCAGCGCGGTGAACGGGCCGGCACCGTAGACCACCTTGCCGCCCACCATGGTCAGCAGCGCGGTGGTGTCGGCGATGTCCGATTCGGCGCAGGCGAAGAAGTCGCGGTCGGGCACCATCAGGTCGGCCAGCTGGCCGGCCTCGATGCGGCCCTTCTTGCCGACTTCGTTGGAGAACCAGGTGACCTTCTCGGTCCACATGCGCAGCGCGGTCTCGCGGTCGATGCAGTTGCGCTGCGGCGTGATCTGCATGCCGCCCACGGTCTTGCCCGTGACCAGCCACGACAGCGACACCCACGGGTTGTAAGAAGCGACGCGCGTGGCGTCGGTGCCGGCGGACACGTTCACGCCCTTCTCGAGCATGCGCTTCACGGGCGGCGTGGCCTCGGCCGCGCCGGCACCGTAGCGCTCGACGAAGTACTCGCCCTGGTAGGCCATGCGGTGCTGCACGGCAATGCCGCCGCCGAGCGCCGCGATGCGGTCGATCGACTTCTCCGAGATGGTCTCGCAGTGGTCGAAGAACCAGTTCAGGCCGGCCAGCGGCGTGTCCTGGTTGACCTTCTCGAACACGTCGAGCGCGCGGTCGATGGTTTCGTCGTAGGTGGCGTGCAGGCGCCAGGGCCAGCGGTTCTGCGCGAGCACGCGCACCACCTCTTCGAGCTCGCCTTCCATCTCGGGCGCCATGTCGGGGCGCGGCTGGCGGAAGTCCTCGAAGTCGGCGGCCGAGAACACGAGCATCTCGCCCGCGCCGTTGTGGCGGAAGTAGTCGTCGCCCTGCTTGTATTTGGAGGTAGCGGTCCAGTTCAGGAAGTCCTGCTTTTCCTGCTTGGGCTTCTGCGTGAACAGGTTGTAGGCCAGGCGAATGGTGAGCTGGCCGGCATCGGCCAGCTGCTGGATCACCTGGTAGTCCTCGGGGTAGTTCTGGAAGCCGCCGCCCGCGTCGATGGCGCCGGTGACGCCCAGGCGGTTCAGGTCGCGCATGAAGTGGCGCGTGGAATTGACCTGGTAGTCCAGCGGCAGCTTCGGGCCCTTGGCCAGCGTGGCGTACAGGATGGACGCATTGGGCTTGGCCAGCAGCAGGCCCGTCGGGTTGCCGGCGCTGTCGCGCACGATCTCGCCGCCGGGGGGCGCGGGCGTGTCCTTGGTGTAGCCCACGGCGCGCATGGCGGCGCCGTTGAGCAGTGCGCGGTCGTACAGGTGCAGGATGAACACCGGCGTGTCGGGCGCCACGGCGTTCAGCTCTTCGATGGTCGGCAGGCGCTTCTCGGCGAACTGGTGCTCGGTGAAGCCGCCCACCACGCGCACCCATTGCGGCGCCGGCGTGATGGCCACCTGCCGCTTGAGCATGCCCATGGCATCGGCCAGGCTGCGCACGCCGTCCCAGCGCAGCTCGAGGTTGTAGTTGAGCCCGCCGCGGATGATGTGCAGGTGGTTGTCGATCAGCCCCGGCAGCACGCGCTTGCCCTGCATGTCGACCACGCGGGTGCCGCTGCCGGCCAGCGGCAGCACGTCTTCGCTGCGGCCCACGCGCAGGAAGCGGCCGTCCTTGATGGCCACGGCGCCGGCCTCGGGGTTGGCGCGGTCCAGCGTGGTGAAGCGGCCGTTGTGGAGGATCAGGTCGGGTGCGGTGGTGGTGCCTGCCATGTCGGAGGTCCTTCTTGCGGTTGGCGCCGTCTGGGCGTTGGAGGAGGTCATGGCCGTGCCGGCCACGGCGGCGCCGAGCGTGCCCAGGCACAGCCGGCGGCGTTGTTCGTCGAACGACTCGCTCATGACGTCTTGCGCGAGGCGTCGGGGGTGGCGGACGGGTCGGCCTTGGCGCATTGCGGCAGCTCGCCGAACACGTGCGGCTTGACCTGGTGCTGCAGCCACGAGGTGGCCACGGCGTCGGGCTTGATCACGCTCTTGATGAGCGGCGGGATCTGCTCGCCGAGCAGGATCCCGAGAAGCCCCACGAGGGCGATGACCGGCGGGGCCGGCGAGCGCACCTGGAACAGTGCGTAGATCACGCCGACCAGCAGGCCGAGCGCGAGCGACAGGACGTAGGGCTTCATCTTCGTGTTCACCGCGGACTTCAGCCTTCGTGCGCGCCGAACATGGTCTTGGCGTAGGTCACGCCCAGGCCGTAGGCGCCGCCGAACTTCTTCGCGATGCCGGTGGTCATTTCATAGGTGTCGGTGCGGGCCCAGTCGCGCTGCATCTCGAGCAGGTACTGCAGCGAGGTCATGGGCTGCGCACCGGCCTGCACCATGCGGTCCATCGCGCGGTTGTGCGCCTCGGTGGACACGTCGCCGCAGGCATCGGCCAGCACGAACACCTCGAAGCCCTGGTCGATGGCCGAGAGTGCCGGGCCCACGATGCACACGCCGGTCCACAGGCCCGACAGCACGATGCGCTTCTTGCCGATCTCGTTGATGCGATCGATCACGGCCGCGTCTTCCCAGGTGTTCATCGAGGTGCGGTCGAGCATCTTCTGGCCCGGGAACGCATCGCTGATCTCGCTGAACATCGGGCCCGAAAAGCTCTTCTCGGCCACGGTCGTGAGGATGGTCGGCACGCCGAAGCCGGCGGCCGCATTGGCCACCAGGGCGGCGTTGTTGCGCAGCGTGATGGCTTCGATCGAATGCGTGGCAAAGGCCATCTGCGACTGGAAGTCGATCATGACCAGCGTGTGGTCCTTGGGGGTGAGCAACTTGGCGCCGGCGGTGGGGGTGGCTTTGATGGACATGAATGACTCCGTGATGACGTAGATGAGAGAACGGTGAGAAAGCGGTGCAGAGAGAAAGTGGGGTATCGACCCGTGGCGTGCATCCTCGTGGGAGCGAGGGTGCGTGTCTTGTCGATTAATGAGGCGGTTTGGACATTTGCCGTCGCGCGGCTCAGAACGCGGGCAGCTCGTTGGGGCGCAGGTCGAACACCAGCACCTCGGCGCCTTCGCCGCGGGCCAGTTCGAGCTGGCGCACGTCGCGCACCCGCACGCCGTCGCCTTCGGCCAGGCGCTGGCCGTTGAGCTCCACGCTGCCGCGGGCCACGTGCACATAGGCATAGCGGCCGGCATCGAGCGAGAGCGAGGCCTGCTCGGCGCCGTCGAACAGCCCGGCGTAGACGCGGGCGTCCTGGTGCACCGCGAGCGAGCCGTCGGTGCCTTCCGGCGAAATGATCAGGCGCAGGCGGCCGCGCTTTTCTTCCGGCGCGAAGTGCACCTGCTGGTAGCGCGGCGCCACGCCCTTGCGGCCCGGCACGATCCAGATCTGCAGGAAGTGCAGCGCGTCGGTGGCCGACGAGTTGAACTCGCTGTGGCGCACGCCGGTGCCCGCGCTCATCATCTGCACGTCGCCGGGGCGGATCACCGAGCCGGTGCCCATCGAGTCCTTGTGCTCGAGCGCGCCGTCCAGCACGTACGAGAAGATTTCCATGTCGCGGTGCGGGTGGGTGCCGAAGCCGCGGCCCGGGGTCACGCGGTCGTCGTTGATCACCAGCAGGTCCGAGAAGCCTTCCTGCTCCGGGTCGTGGTAGTGGCCGAACGAGAAGGTGTGGCGGGACTTGAGCCAACCGAAGTCGGCGATACCGCGGTCGGTGGCGCTGCGAATTTCCAACATGATTCACTCCTTGGCAGTTTTCGAATTCGATTGAATTCACAATTCGTCTCGGAACTTGTTTCCGAGGCATGGAATGAATCATCGAACTTCAAGGAGGGTCTGTTGGCGAAACCTTTTGCCGTCTATGATCGAATTTTTCGAACATCGGTTTTTCAAGGTTTTTCAAGTTCTCTGAAGGAGTAGCGCGTGCTCAAACTCAGCCTGGAAGCCATCGAGGTGGTCGACGCCATCGACCGCCACGGCTCGTTCGCGGCGGCCGCCGCGCGCCTGAACAAGGTGCCCTCCACCATCTCGTACGCGGTCGGCAAGCTCGAGGAGCAGCTCGGCATGCAGCTGTTCGAGCGCAACGGCCCGCGCGTGACGCTCACCGCCGCAGGCGGCGAGATGCTCAAGGAGGGGCGCTGGCTGCTCGGCGCCGCGAGCGAACTCGAATCGCGCATGCGGCAGATCGCCACCGGCTTCGAGTCGGAGCTGCGGCTGGTGCACGACTCGCTCATTCCCACCGAGGCGCTCATCGACGACGTGCGCGCCTTCGAGGACTTGCGCTGCGGCACGCGGCTGCGCATCGGCTGCGAGGCGCTCACCGGCAGCTGGGAGGCGCTGCGCGAGGGGCGCGCCGACGTGGTCATTGCCGCGGGCGAAGGCCCGGCCGGCGGGGGCTACCAGGCCGTCACGGTGGGCAGCCTCGACTTCGTGTTCTGCGTGGCGCCCACGCACGCGCTCACGCGCCTGGGCCGCGCGCTGCAGCGCGGCGACCTGCTGGCGCACAACGCCATCGTGGTGGGCGACAGCGCGCGCACGCTGTCGGACCGCACCGTCGGGCTGATGGCGGGCCAGCCGCGCATCGCGGTGCCGTCGATGACCGCCAAGATCGCCTGCCAGGTGGCGGGGCTGGGGCACGGCTTCCTGCCGCGCGCGTGCATCGAGGGCGAGCTGGCGCGCGGCACGCTGGTCGCGCTGCAGACCGAGGAGCCGCGCGCGCCCGAGGCCTTCTGGCTGGCCTGGAAGACCGGCGCCAAGGGGCAGGCGCTGCAGTGGTGGGTGAAGCAGCTGGGCCGGCCGCTGGTGCCGGCGTTGCTGCCGCGGTCGGTGTGAGCGAGGCGCGCCGGGGTCGGCGCAAGCCCCTCTAGCCGGACGTCCAGCCGTTGCGGCTCTGCGCGCGCGCGCGGCGCTCGACATCCGCGCATGCGTCGCGCAGCAGCGCGGAAATGGCGCGCACCCGCGCCGCCGTCATCCGCTGCGACAGTGCGGCAACGCTGAGTGCGCCCACGGACTGGCCCATCGGGTCGCGAAAGGCGTGCCCGATTGCCGTCACACCCAGGTTGATCTTGTTCCGGATCAGCGAAATGCCCTGCTCGTGCGTGCGCTGGCAGGCATCGATGACGGCTTGCGCCGTGAGGCTTGCGAACGCGGCGAGATTCGGTGCCACGCGCCGGACGATCTCCTCCCGCTCCTGCTGCGCGATCGACGCCAGGATGGCGAGCCCGCCGGCGCCGACGCCGAGCGGCCTGCGGCTGCCCACTTCCAGCACCAAGGTCCGGATGGGGAAGGAGCCTTCGCGCCGATGCATGCACACCGCGTCGAATCCGCTGCGAACGACCAGGTAGACGGTGTCCTCGGTCGCCTTGGCGAGAGCGTCCATCGCGGGATCGCACAGGTCGCGGATGTCGTGCATGGCGGAACCGGCCACACCCAGCTCGAAGGCCAGCGGGCCGAGCCGGTAGCGCTTGAGCTCCTCGTTGCGGTCCACCAGCCGCTCGGCGCCGAGTTGCTGCAGCACGCGATGCACCGAGGGATGCGGCAGGTCGGTGCGCGTGGCGATCTCCGTGAGCGCAAGACCGCGCGGACCTGCCGTTGCGAGCAGCTTGAGCAGGAGCACGCCGCGTTTGAGCGAGCCCGCGTCGGAAGCAGATGACATGTTCGATTAAAGGACAGAGTGGATGCATCGCATCGCGGAGGCATGCGATTGAAGCATCCGCGGAGGCTATCCGATCCTTTGAACGAGAGGGAAAGCAGTCCATCCTCCGGCTGGAATGTCGTGTCCGCTAAACGGACAACTTCGATACAAGCGCCGCCGGCGGCACCTAGAGTCCATGCCATGCATATGAACTCACAGTCCTTGGCGGGCAAGGTGGCGGTCGTCACCGGCGGCAGCAGCGGCATCGGCGCAGCCTGCGTGCTTGCGCTGGCAAATGAAGGGGCCCGGGTGGTCGTCGGCTATCACCGAGGTCGCGAGCGGGCCGAGGCGCTGTGCGCTCGCTTGCCCGGGTCGGGCCACCTCAGCGCCGCGATCCCGCTCGACGATGTCGCCGCGCATGCCTTGCTGGCACGCAGACTGGCGGATGAAACCGGTCGCGTGGACATCCTGGTCAATTCGGCCGGCTACACGCGCCGCGTGGCGCACGACGACCTGGACGCAATGGACAGTGCGTTCTTCAACGAGATCCTCGTTGCGAATGTCGGTGGCCCGTTCTCGGTCATCCGCGCGCTGCTTGCGCAGCTGCGCGGCAGCGGCGACGGTCTTGTGGTGAACATCTCCTCCGTCTCCGCGTTCACGGGCGCGGGCAGCAATGTGGCGTACTGCGCCGCCAAGTCGGCGCTGGACACCCTGACGGTGTCGCTGGCGCGCGCGTTCGGCCCGCAGGTGCGTTTCCTGAGCGTTTCGCCGGCGGCGGTGGACACGGACTTCGTGGCGGGCCGCAGCCGAAGCGAGCTGCAGAAGAAGGCCGAGCTGACCCCGCTGGGCCGCGTGGTGTCTCCCGACGACGTGGCGCGCGCGGTGCTGGCCTGCGCCACGCACCTGAAGACGGCCACGGGCACGCGGCTTGTGATCGATGGAGGGCACAGCCTGTGAGCGCGCTGAATGCCACCCACGACGCGGGCCTGCGCAGTTGGGTCGAATCCGCCAACGCGCCCGGCACTGATTTTCCGATCCAGAACCTGCCGTTCGGTGTGTTCCTCCCTGTCCATGCGCCTCATCAGGCGGCGCGCTGCGGCGTGGCCATCGGCGAGCGGGTTGTCGACGTGCATCGCCTCGCCGCGCTCTTCACCGGCGAAGCCGCCACCGCGGCGCGGGCCTGCGGCGCAGCCGCACTCAACGACCTGATGGCGCTCGGCCCGAAGGCCGCCTCGGCGCTGCGCGCGCAGCTCTCCGGCCTGCTGGCACAGGACGCGACCTCGACGCGCGGCCGGGTGGAAGAGGCGCTGTTGCCCATGGAAGGCGTGGCGCTGCAACTGCCGGTTCGCATCGCGGGCTACACCGACTTCTTCGCCTCGGTCCACCACGCCACCAATGCAGGCCGCCTGTTCAGGCCCGACCAACCGCTGTTGCCGAACTACAAGCACGTGCCCATCGCATACAACGGCCGCGCCAACAGCATCCGGCCCGGCGGCGTGCCGGTGACGCGACCGCATGGCCAGCAGCGGCCCGCCTTGCCGGGCGGCGCTCCGGTGTTCGGCCCCTCGCAGCGACTCGACCACGAGGTGGAGCTGGGCGTGCTCGTCGGCCGTGCGACACAGCCCGGCCTGCCGGTGCAGGTGGGGGGCGCGTGGGACCACATCTTCGGTTTCTGCCTGCTCAACGACTGGTCGGCGCGAGACATCCAGTCCTGGGAGTACCAGCCGCTGGGCCCGTTCCTGGCCAAGAGCTTTGCCACGAGCGTGTCGCCCTGGATCGTGACGGCCGAAGCGCTCGCGCCGTTCCGCACGGCGGCGGCGCCCAGGCCGGCCGGTGACCCACCCGCCCTGCCCTACCTGAGCGACGCGGGCGATCAGGCCTCGGGTGCCTTGCGCATTCACCTCGACGCGCACCTGAGCACGCTGCAGATGCGCCGGCAGGGCCTGCCTGCGCATCGACTGTCGCGCTCGGACAGCGCCACGCTGTACTGGACCGTGGCACAGATGGTGGCGCACCACACCAGCAACGGCTGCGCGCTGGACACCGGCGACCTGCTCGGCTCCGGGACGATCTCCGGCGCCGACGACAGCGCACTCGGCAGCCTGCTGGAAATCACCGCCAACGGCACCCGGACGCTGGCCCTGCCTTCGGGCGAACAGCGCGGCTTTCTGCTCGACGGCGACGAGGTCTGCCTGAGCGGCTTCTGCGAGAAGCCGGGCTACGCACGCATCGGTTTCGGCGAATGCCGTGCCACGGTGCTGCCGGCGGTGGAGGCCTGAGCCATGCTGGTCGAAGAACGAACCTACACCACCCATCCGGGCAAGTGGCGCGACTACCTGGCCCTGTACGAGGCCGAGGGCCTCGCCATTCAGCGCCGCATCCTGGGCCGCATGGTGGGCTACTACCACACCGACATCGGCGAGCTGAACCAGCTCGTTCATCTGTGGGCCTACGAAGACCTGAACGAGCGCGCCGAACGCCGGGCGCGACTGATGCAGGACCCGGGCTTTCGCAGCTACGTGGCCCGCATGCTGCCCCTGCTGCAAAGCCAGAGCTCGCGCATCCTGCTGCCGGCACCGTTCTTCGAGCCGCTGTGGCACGGCGCGTGAACGCGCCGGATACCGATACCCCAAGACTTTCCATCCCCAGGAGATCCATCGTGTTGTGCAAGAAGCTCCACCACGCCGCCTTCCGCTGCAAAGACGCAGCGCAGACCGTCCAGTTCTACACCGAGGTGCTCGGCCTCAAGTTCGCCCATGCCATGGGCGAGGACCACGTGCCTTCCACCGGAAAGTACAGCCCGCACATCCACATCTTTTTCGAAATGGAGGACGGCAGCTCCATCGCCTTCTTCGAATGCCCGCAGGACCCGGGCGACGTGAAGGACCTGGTGTCGCCCGACTGGATCCAGCACTTCGCGTTCGAGGTCGACAGCGTGGCCACCGTGCTGGCCGCCAAGCAGGCGCTCCAGTCCAAGGGCATCGACGTGGTGGGCCCGACCAACCACGACGACTTCATCACCTCGATCTATTTCTTCGATCCATCGGGCCACCGGCTCGAGCTCACGACGCGCACGTGCGACCCGTCGCGCTACCGCATCTTTGAAGCGGAGGCGCCCCAGGTCCTGGCGCTGTGGAACGAAACGCGCGACTGGTCGCAGCGCGAAAAGCTCTACGGCGCCAGCACGGGCTACGCCCGCGCCAGCGACTGAATGCCAAGGCGGCGGTGGTTCGCCCCGACCGCTACGTCTACGGGACCGCCCGCACCCCCGCCGAACTGGGACGCCTGGTGGCGCAACTGGCGCGGTTCGTCTTCGGCCCCGAAGCCATCGACTGAAAAGAAGCTGCACGCATTCGACAAGGAGACACACATGACCACGACTTCCCTTTACCGCCGCCACCTGCTGCTGGCAGGCGCCGGCATGCTGGCGCCGTTCGGCGCGAGCGCGCAGGACAAGTACCCGGCAAAACCCGTCCAGCTCATCCACGGGTTCGGCGCCGGGGGCAACGCCGACGTGGTGGCCCGCCTGGTTGCGCAGAAACTGCAGGAGCCGTTGCGACAGCCCGTGGTGGTCGACATCAAGAGCGGCGCCGGCGGCATCATCGCGAGCAACTTTGTCGCCAAGGCCGCGCCGGACGGCTGCACGCTGGCGATGCTCACGGGCGCCCACACGGTGTCCGCCGCGCTGCGCAAGGACCTGCCCTACGACGCGGTGAAAGACTTTGCCTTCATCTCCACCGTCTCGTCCTTTCCCTTCGTGATCGCCGTGCGTGCCGAGCACCCGGCCCGAACGCTCGCGGAGCTGCTCGATATCGCGCGCAAGGGCAAGGTCAGCTTCAGTTCCGTGGGGGTCGGCTCCACGCAGCACATGGTGGGCGAGCTGCTGGGGGCCGCCGCGGGCGTGCAACTGCTCCACGTGCCGTACCGCGGCGGCGGTGCGCCTGTACAGGCCGTGATCGCCGGCGACGTGGATGTCCTGGCCGACACCTTGACCGTGGCAACGCCGCACATCCAGTCGGGCCGGCTGCGCGCGCTGGCCGTGACCAGTGCCGCGCCGTGGCCTTCGTTGCCCGGCGTGCCTTCCGCCTCGGCGACCCTGCCGGGTTTCGAAGTGCGCTCGTGGCTCGGCCTGGCGGCGCCCGCCCACACCCCGGACGCGATCGTCCAACGCCTCAATGCGCAAGTGCGCCAGCTTCTGCAGCAGCCCGACGTGCAGAAGGTGCTGGCGAACGCCGGCAGCGCCGCCTCGCCCAGTTCGCCGCTGGCCATGCAGGAGATGGTCCGGGCCGAGATCGAGCGCTGGCGCGACGTGGTGGTGCGACGCGGGATCAAGGTCGAGTGAGTGCGTCGGCAAGCGATTTCAGGCGCGATGTCGTCGGCCTGTGCGGCAGCCTGCGGACCGGTTCGCTGAACGGACTGGCGCTGCGGCTGGCGGGGCAATGCATGCCGCAGGGCATGTCGCTCGACATCCTCGACTGGCGCGAGGTGCCGCCTTTCGACGCCGGCCGGCTGGCCGCGCAGGGCATGCCGGCCCCGGTCGAAGCGCTGCGCCAGCGCATCGGCCGCGCCCATGCATTGATCGTTGCCACACCCGAATACAACTTCTCCGTGCCGGGCATGCTGAAGAACCTTCTGGATTGGCTCTCGCGAGGCGAGGCGCAGCCGCTTGCGGGCAAGCCGGTCGCGCTGATGTCGGCGAGCACGGGCCCGCTCGGCGGTGCACGCGTTCAGTACGACATGCGTCGTGTGCTGCTGTGCATGAACGCCCAGGTCCTGGCCAAACCGGAGATCTTCATTGGTGCCGCACAGCAAAAGTTCTCGAGCAACGGTGAATGCACCGACACGCCGACGCGCGATTTCGTCACGGCGCAGATGCTTGCGCTGTCGCGCTGGATCTCGCAGGTCGAGGCGATGTCGGGCGGCTAGCTTGCGGTGCGGTGCGGTTCGGTCCGGATGCGCCTGTCAGGGCACGCTTGCGACGCACCCCAGAAGCCGACCCACATCCACGAGATCGCCATGCACGGCCACGCTGGCATCGATCTCCCTCAGCTGCCTCGCGCGCGCCTCGTCACCCACACCGACAAACTCCAGCTCCAACGCCCGCGCGGTGAGCAGGTCCCACACGCCGTCGCCGATGGACACGACCCTGCCGCCTGAAGGAACACCGTGCTTCGCCCTGGCCTTGTCGATGGCCGCCTGAACGATCTCTTCGCGGGTCTCGTGTTCCGAGGCGGTCGCAAGCAGGTCGTGGTCGAAGGGATGGCTCAGCAGCGCCATCTTGCGGTGCGCGCCATGCCGCAGGCTGCCGGTGGCGAATGCGGCGATCCAGCCCGCCTGCTCGACGTCTGCCAGCAGCTGCGATGCACCTGCGATTTCGTCGCATGGCGTCGCGTCGCACAGCACGTCGAACTCGCTTCGATAGCGTTCTTCCAGCATATGCAAAGGGGGCTCGCCCTCGAAGCCAGCTTCGTCCCACGCCTCCCGAAAAATGGCACTGTCGGAATGGTGCCGGTAGTTGCCCCACGCGGTGCGAAGCCGCGGGAAGTTGAAGGTGCGAAGCGCGGCTTCGAACGCGCGCTGGTGCAGCACCACCGTGTCGGTCAGCGTGCCATCGATGTCGAACACGACGATCGGTCTTGCGGGGATGTTCATGCCTGGATTCTCTTTCGCTCCGCCCGTCGCCAGTCCCACCGTCCTCAGATCACCACGCGCCGCTCGAGCACCGGCTCGCGCTCCAGCAGTGCCTTCAGCCGGTGCAGCGCATCGGCCAGCGGCGCACGGCCGCGCACGGCGCCCAGCGACAGCCGCACCGCGTTCGGCGCCTCGCCCCCCACCGCGAACGATGCCGACGGCGTCACCGACAGCCCTTCGGCCAGCGCCGCGCGCGCCAGCTCGGGCGCGGTCCAGCGCGGAGGCAGCGCGTGCCACACGTGGATGCCGCGGCCCGCTTCGCTCAGCGGCATGCCCAGGATGCCGCTGGCCAGGTCGTGGCGCGCCCAGGTTTCCGCGCGCACCTGCTCGAGCAGGTGCTTGGCCGAGCCGTCGTGCACCCACTGCGTGGCCAGCGCGGTGGGCAGCGGCGAGGCCATGAGCGCGAACGAACGCAACGCATCGAGAAAGTCCGCCTCGTCCTGCGCATCGGGCAGGCGCACGTAGGCCGTGCGCAGGCCGGGCGTGAGGCACTTGGACAGGGTCGACAGGTAGTACGTCGACGCGGGCGCGAGGGCGGCGACGGGTTCCGGCGGGTTCGCCTCGAACAACCAGTACGGGTCGTCCTCGATGATGCGCAGGCCCTTGCGCTGCGCCACCTTCGCGAGCTGCCGGCGGCGCGCGGCGGGCATGGTGCGCGCCACCGGGTTCTGGATGGTGGGGTTCAGGTAGAGCACGGTGGCGCCCTGCGCGCCGCAGGCCTGCTCCAGCGCGTCGGGCCGCATGCCGAGCGCGTCGGTGGCCACGGCGATCACGCGGCGGCCCAGGCGCCCCGCGACGGAGATCAGCCCCGGATACACCAGCGGCTCGGCCAGGATGGCATCGCCCGGGCGCGTGAGCACCAGCACCAGCGCGGCCAGCGCCGACTGCGCGCCGGGGCACACCGCCACGCGCGACACGTCGAGTGGGCCGAACATCGGCGCGAGCCAGCGGCAGCCGGCCATGCGGTCGGCGCGGCTGCCGCCGGCCGGGTGGTAGGTCATGAGCAGGTCGGCGTTGTTGCGCGCGAGCACCTCGGCCAGCCCCTTCTGCAGCAGCGCCAGCAGGTTCGAGCCCTCGGGCGCGGGCGGCATGTTCATGCTCAGGTCGATGCGCGGCGCGAAGTCGACCGCCGGCGCCGACACGAAGGTGCCACTGGGCCCGCGCGATTCCACCAGGCCGCGCTCCTTGGCCTCGGCATAGGCGCGCGTCACGGTCGTGAGGTCGACGCCCAGCAGCTCGGCCAGGCGGCGTTGCGGCGGCAGCCGGTCGCCCGGCTGCAGCTGCCCTTCGGCCACGGAGCGCTCGACCAGCGAAAGGATGCGCAGGTAGCGCGAGCCCTTGCCGGCGGCGAAGACCTCGGCCCAGCTGCGTTCGATGGGGGGAGTCGATGGCGTCATGTATGGGTCATGTATGAGTCACTTTGCCTAGTTCGCCGGGTCGGCTGCGACGAATAGCATACAAGAAGCCCCATATAAATCCATACATATGACCTTCTTGTATGACTGCCAATAGCACCCAACCCACCCGGCGCGGGCCAGCAACCCCGCACCGCCTTGCCCAGCTCGCCCGCTTCGGGCTGCTCGGCCCGCTGCTCCTGCTCTCCGGCTGCGGCATGACGCTGTTCGACCCCAAGGGCGACATCGGCGCGCAGGAGAAGCACCTCATCGTGCTGGCGCTGGCGATCATGCTGGCCGTGGTCATTCCGGTGATCGTGCTCACGCTGTGGTTCGCCTGGCGCTACCGCGAGACCAACACCCGCGCCACCTACGCGCCCAAGTGGGCGCACTCCACGCGCATCGAGGTGGTGGTGTGGGGCATTCCGTGCGTGATCGTCGCCTTCCTGGCGGTGCTGATCTGGCGCACCACGCACTCGCTCGACCCCTACAAGCCGCTCGTGTCCGAGGTGCCTGCGCTGCGCGTGGAGGTGGTGGCCATGAACTGGAAGTGGCTGTTCATCTACCCCGACCTCGGCGTGGCCACCGTCAACCAGCTGGCCGTGCCCGTGGACACGCCGATCGCTTTCAAACTCACCGCGCATTCGCTGATGAATTCCTTCTTCATTCCCCAGCTGGGCAGCCAGGTCTATGCCATGCCCGGCATGCAGACGCAGCTGCACCTGATCGCCAACCACACGGGCGCGTACGACGGCATGTCCGCCGCCTACAGCGGCCACGGCTTCTCGGGCATGAACTTCAAGGCCGCGGCCATGACGCGCGCCGACTTCGACGGCTGGCTCGCGCAGGCCCGTGCGTCGAGCGAAACGCTGTCGCTCGCCGCCTACCGCAAGCTCGAGGTGCCCAGCGTGAAGAACACGCCCGCCACCTACGCGAAGGTGGAGACCGGCCTGTTCGACGCCATTGCCAACCAGTACATGGGCATGAGCGTGGAAGAAATGGCCGCCAACGACATCTGCGGCCCCGAGACGCCGGAGTTCCCGCTGCGCCTGCAGGCCGCACGGCCCGTGAACCTGGGTGCCCTGGGCACCCAAGCCGTGCCGGCCGGCGGAGAGTAAGCCCATGTCCCTGCTCGGAAAACTCGACCTCTCCGCCATCCCGCTGCACGAGCCCATCATCATGGGCACGCTGTGCGCGGTGATCCTGCTGGGCGCCGCGCTGCTCGGCGCCATCACCCATTACGGCAAGTGGGGCTACCTGTGGACGGAGTGGTTCACCTCGGTGGACCACAAGCGCATCGGCGTGATGTACATCCTGCTGGCGCTGGTGATGCTGCTGCGCGGCTTTGCCGACGCGCTCATGATGCGCGTGCAGCAGGCCATGGCCAGCGGCGGCAACGAAGGCTACCT
The DNA here is from genome assembly GCF_900115445.1 of Variovorax sp. OK605. Taxonomy (NCBI): domain Bacteria; kingdom Pseudomonadati; phylum Pseudomonadota; class Betaproteobacteria; order Burkholderiales; family Comamonadaceae; genus Variovorax; species Variovorax sp. OK605. The sequence continues at coordinate 253,463 of NZ_FOWL01000007.1, read as the reverse complement.
GCCGCCGCACCACTACGACCAGATCTTCACGGCGCACGGCGTGATCATGATCTTCTTCGTGGCCACGCCGCTGATCGTGGGCTTGATGAACGTCATCGTGCCGCTGCAGATCGGCGCGCGCGACGTGGCCTACCCGTTCGTCAACTCGCTGAGCCTGTGGCTGGGCGTGGCGGGCGCGGCGCTGGTGATGATGTCGATGTTCGTCGGCGACTTCGCCGCCACCGGCTGGGTGGCCTACCCGCCGCTCTCGGAGCTGGGCTACAGCCCGACGGTGGGGGTGGACTACTACATCTGGTCATTGCAGGTGTCGGGCCTGGGGACCACGCTGACGGGCATCAACTTCATCGTGACCATCCTGCGCATGCGCGCGCCCGGCATGACGCTGATGAAGATGCCGGTGTTCACCTGGACCGCGCTGATCACCAACATCCTGATCGTGGCGATCTTCCCGGTGCTCACCGCCACGCTGGCGCTGCTGACCATGGACCGCTACCTGGGCATGCACTTCTTCACCAACGACCTGGGCGGCAACGCCATGATGTACATCAACCTCATCTGGGTCTGGGGCCATCCCGAGGTGTACGTGCTGATCCTGCCGTGCTTCGGCGCGTTCTCGGAAATCATCGCCACCTTCTCGCGCAAGCCGCTGTTCGGCTACACGTCGATGGTGTACGCCACCTCGTCGATCGGCGTGCTGTCGTTCTTCGTGTGGCTGCACCACTTCTTCACGATGGGCTCGGGCGCGAACGTGAATGCGTTCTTCGGGATCATGACCTCGATCATCTCCATTCCCACGGGCGTGAAGCTGTTCAACTGGCTGTTCACCATGTACCGCGGGCGCATCCGCTTCCACTCGGCCACCATGTGGACGATCGGCTTCATGGTGACCTTCGCCATCGGCGGCATGACCGGCGTGCTGCTGGCCATTCCGGGGGCCGACTTCGTGCTGCACAACAGCCTGTTCCTGGTGGCGCACTTCCACAACGTGATCATCGGCGGCGTGCTGTTCGGCTGCCTCGCGGGCATCAGCTTCTGGTTCCCGAAGGTGTTCGGCTTCACGCTGAACGAGTTCTGGGGCAAGGTCGCGTTCTGGCTCTGGCTGGTGGGCTTCTACCTGGCCTTCATGCCGCTGTACGTGCTGGGCTTCATGGGCATGACGCGCCGCATGAACAGCTACGTGGTCGAGGGCTGGCAGCCCTGGCTCATCGTGGCGCTGGTCGGCGCGGTGGTGATCGGCATGGGCATCCTGGCGATCGGCGTGCAGTTCTACGTGAGCATCCGAGACCGCAAGCAGCACCGCGACCTCACGGGCGACCCGTGGGACGGCCGCAGCCTGGAATGGGCCACGGCCTCGCCCGCGCCGTTCTACAACTTCGCACTGGTGCCGCGCATCGACTCGCTCGAGCCCCACTGGGACGCCAAGGAGGCCGGCACCGCCTACGCGCAGCCCACGGCGTACGAAGACATCCACATGCCGCGCAACACCGGCACGGGCGTCATCGTGTCGGTGTTCGCGCTGCTGATGTGCTTCGCGCTGGTGTGGCACATGTGGGCCGTGGCGGCGGCGGCACTGGCGGGCGCCATCGCGGCCTTCGTTTTCCGCTCGTACGACCGGGACGTGGACTACCACGTGCCCGCCTCGGAGGTGGAGCGCATCGAGAGCGCGCGCTTCGCGCAACTGAAGGGAGCCGCGGCATGAGCGCGCTGCAGATGACGCAGGGCCACGCCGCGCACGGTGGCCATGACAGCCACAGCAGCCATGACAGCCACGGTGGAGAGGCCCGGACCACCATGGGCTTCTGGATCTACCTGATGAGCGACTGCCTGATCTTCGCGGTGCTGTTCGCCACCTTCGGCGTGCTCGCGGGCGCCACGGCGAACGGGCCCACGGGGCGCGGCCTGTTCGAGCTGGAGTTCGTGCTGGGCGAGACCATGCTGCTGCTGCTCAGCAGCTTCACCTTCGGCCTGGCCACGCTCTCGCTGAACGCGGGCAAGCTGCGCCACGGCACCGGCTGGCTGCTGGCCACCTTCGTGCTGGGCGCGGCCTTCGTGGGCATGGAGGTGTACGAGTTCGCGGAGCTGATCCACCGCGGCGCCGTGCCGCAGGCCAGCGCCTACCTGTCGGCGTACTTCACGCTGGTGGGCACGCACGGCCTGCACGTGAGCTTCGGCCTGCTGTGGCTGGCCGTGATGCTGCACCAGATCCACCACTTCGGGCTCACGCCCGTGACGCGCCGCCGCCTGGCCTGCCTGAGCCTGTTCTGGCACTTCCTGGACCTGGTGTGGATCTGCGTCTTCACCTTCATCTACCTGCGAGAGTTCACATGACCGCTTCCAACGCCGTGCGCCCGCGCGGCCCCGCCATCTCGGTGCAGTCGCGCGCATCGGCCGTTGCCGTGGATTCGCGCGGCGTGACGATCGACTCGCCCTCGCATGGCGCGCACGGGTCGCACGGGTCGCTGAAGAGCTACACCGTCGGCTTCGCGCTGTCGCTGCTGCTCACCTTCGCGTCGTTCGGCGCGGTCATGCTCGACGTGCTGCCGCGCCAGCTGCGCCTGCCCGTCATCGTCATGCTGTGCGTGGCGCAGCTGCTGGTGCAGCTGGTGTACTTCCTTCACATGGGCAGCTCGCCGGACCAGCGCTCCAACACGGGCATCTTCATCTGCACCGCGCTGCTCATCGCCATCGTGGTCGCGGGCTCGCTCTGGGTGATGCACAACGCCAACCTCAACATGATGCCCATGCAGCTGACGCCCGCCGAGGCGCGGGCCAAGGAATGAACACCATGACCGCCACCGCCCTGCCGCCCATCGACATCCGCAAGCGCAGCCTGAACATCGAGATGATCTTCCACGAGGGCGGGCCGCGCGTGAGCCGGCCGATCCTCGTGGCCTCGGCCTGCGCGGTCATCCGCAACCCCTGTGCAGGCCGCTTCGAGCCCGACCTGCTCCCGTTCATGGAGGCCGTGAAGCCCATCGGCGCAAGCCTGGCCGAAGAGCTGGTGCGCTCGCTGGGCCGCGACCAGGTCGAGGCCTACGGCAAGGCCGCCATCGTCGGCGTGAACGGCGAGATGGAGCATGGCGCCGTGTGGCACGAGGCCGGCGGCTGGGCCATGCGCGAAGCGCTGGGCGAGCCCAGGGCCATCGTGCCTTCGGTGAAGGCGGTGGCCGGTGCCGGCTACCGGCTGATGGTGCCGCTGCACCATGTGCACGCGGCCTATGTGCGCAGCCATTTCTCGTCGGTCGAGATCGGCATCCAGGACGCGCCGCGGCCCGACGAGATCCTGTTCGCGCTGGTGATGTCGAACGGCGGGCGCATCCATCCGCGGGTGGGCGGCCTCGCGGCCGAGCAGATCGCGGCGAACGACGGGCAGCGCTAGGCGCCGTCGTTCATCGGCCCGCGTCCGAAGGCACGACGCGCACATGGGCCTCCAGCCGCGTGCACCCGGGCGAGGACACGATGCTCAGCGTGCCGCCGATGCGCACGATGCGGGCGTCCATGCTGCGCAAGCCGATGCCGGCCACGGCAGCCGCGCCCGCGCCCGCACCCGCACCCCCTCCCACGCTCACGCTCGCGCCCGCGCCGGCCATCACCTCCACATCGAACCCCACGCCGTCGTCCTCGATCGCCAGGCTGAAGCGGTCGTGCGCGAGCTCCCGCAGCCTCACTTCGAAGGCCCGCGCGCGGCTGTGCTTGATGACGTTGGTGAGCGCCTCCTCGAGGAAGCGCGTCAACCCCAGCATCTGCTTGGCCGAGATCTCGCACGGCCAACGGGCCGGCACCTGCCAGCGCCCCACGACGCCCAGCTCCTCGAAGATGCGGTTGAAGCGGTGCCGGATCGGCGCGATCCATTCGGTCGGCGTGGCCGCCACGCGCGCCGACGCGCTGGAGCTGCTGTCGATGACCTGGCGCAGGTCGTCGCGCAGCGACTTGAACATCGACAGGTACTGGTTCGGCTCGAGCGCGTGCGCCGACTGCTCCACCAGCGCGATGGAGCGCACCAGCGAGCCGCCCAGGCCGTCGTGCAGGTCGTGCGCGAGCTGCAGCCGCTCGCCCAGCCGGGCATTGGTCAGCTCCAGCGTGTGCTCGCGCTTCAGGGTCTGGGTGAGCTCGTGGCGGGTGGCGGCAATGCGCTCTTCCAGCTCGAGGTTGAAGCGCTCGATGCGCCCCAGGTTGCGCGTGAAGCTCCACGCCAGGATGGCGGACATGCCCACCATGATCAACGGCGCCGAGACCGTGGTGTAGGCCAGGCCGTCGTCCAGCACGCGCATCACCATCAGCAGGTCGTGCACGGCCGCCACCAGGAAGCCCAGCACACAGACCGCCAGCAGGAGGTGCTCGGGCTTGCGGGTCGAGAGCGCGCGCCAGATGAAGCGCACGCACGCCGCCATGAACAGCAGCCCGCAGCCGATGAACACGAAGGCCGCCACGGCGGCGAGCCCCTCGCGCCCGACGAACGCCACCACCGCGGCCAGCAGGCCCGACGACAGCCACAGCGCGGCCTCGGCCCGCGCGAAACGCTGGCCGCCGAAACGGCACAGGAAGGTGCAGAACGCGCAGGTGTAGGCCAGCAGCGTCGCCATGATCCAGCGCGTCCAGCCCTCGCTGCTGGCGAAGGGCCACGGCGTGGCGGCCACCGCGTTGCTCGCGAACAGCAGCCAGGTGAACGAGGAGAGGGCATACCAGCCGTAGGAGCGCTCGCTGCGCCGCATGAGCCACAGCACCAGGAAGAAGCAGCCCAGCGTCATGGAGATCACGAGGTTCATCGCGGGCAGCGTCCGGCGCAGCAGCACCTGGTGGCTGTAGAACGGCTCCACCACGTCGGCCGTGCCGATGCGCACGCGCCCCAGGCCCGCGCCGTCGATGCGGTTGCCCACGACCTTGATGAACAGCGAATTGCTCCCGGGCCGCAGCGCGGACGCCGGAACGACCAGGTAGCGCGGCGTGTTCCAGCTGCGGCTGAGCGGCTCGGCCAGGTGGCGGTCGGTCCACAGCAGGTCGTCGTTGAGGAAGACCGCGCCGGCCATGTTGAGGTAGTCGATGGCAATGGCCAGCGGCTCGGCGGCGCCGCCGCAGGTCTGGCGCCAGTCGATGCGGTACCAGGCCGTGCCGTCGTGCGCGGGCCAGCGCGCCGACCAGAGGTCGGGCAGCGTGACCGGGCTCCACCCCTCGGCCGGCCGGGCGCCGTCGTCAGCGCGCGCCTGGGCTGCCTCGATGCGCTCGACCTGCGGCTGGCACGACTGGCCCCAGGCCACGGCGGGGGCCGCGGCGAGAAGGATCAGGCCAGCAAGCCACGCGAGCGCGCCTCGAAGACCGCCTTGGTGCGCGACGACACGGCGAGCTTCTGGTAGATGTGCTTGATGTGGCATTCGACGGTGTGCTTGGACAGGAAGAGCTGCTGCGCGATCTCCCGGTTGGTGAGGCCCAGCGCGACAAGCTGCAGGATCTCGGCCTCGCGCCGGCTGAGCACGCCGGCATCGACATGGCCCGGCGTGGTGGCCGGCGAGTGGACCAGCTCGAGGATGCGGCTGGCAATGAAGGGGTCGATGGGCGCGCCGCCGCGCAGCACGCTGCGGATGGCCAGCGACAGCTCGATGTCGTCGCGCTCCTTGAGCACATAGCCGGTGGCGCCGGCGCGCAACGCGGTGAGGATCACGTCCTCGGTGCTCCACGCCGAGATCACGAGGATGCTCAGGCCCGGGTCTTCGGCGCGCAGCTGTTCGATCAGCGACACGCCGTTGCCGTCGGGCAGCTCGATGTCCACCAGCGCCAGCGCATGCGGCTGGGCCGCCATGCAGGCCTGCGCCTGCGCGAAGGTGCCGGCGAAGACCAGCGCGTCGTCCTCGTAGCCGAACTGGGTCAGCAGGGTGTGGATGCGCCGCTGCATCAGCGGCTCGTCTTCCACCACGAGCACCGGCGCCGGCAGCAGGGCCTCGCGCCATTCGGGCGCCGATGGCGCCTGCGCGGCCGCGCCGCCGGCGCCTAGCGGCATGCCAGGCCCTGGAAGGAGCGGTGCGGGGTCGCGGGCCGGAGCGGGGTCATGGGGTGTCGATTCAGGGGGGTACGGAAGCATGCGGTCGGGTGCCGGGGAGCTTAGCAAGACGCGCCGCGCGGCATGGTGCCGATGCTAGCGATGCAGCAGGTGATCACCAATCCCTAGAACCAGTGAAAACCGCCGCGGCGCGGCTCAGGCGTGCCATAACTCAGGGATTCCGCGCCGACTTCCTGCGCGCCAGCTCCGCGGCCTGCGCCCCGATGAGCTGGGCCCGCGCGCGCATCTGCGCGACCACGCTCTCCACGCGCGCGTCGGGCAGGCGCTCGGTGATGGTGGCAATGGCCAGGCCGGCCACGGTGCGGCCGTCGGCCAGGCAGATCGGCACCGCGACCGCGCGCGAGCCCGGCACCACGCCGACCGGCGCGTAGGCATAGCCCTGCGCTCGGGTGCGCACCGCGCGCGCCAGCAATTCGGCCGGGTCCACGTGCAGGGCCTTGAGCTTGCGCGCATTGCGCCGCACCACGTCGGCCGCCTCGTCGGCCGGCAGCGAGGCCAGCAGCACCAGCCCGCTCACGCCCACGCCCAGCGGCCGGCGCGCGCCGATCTCGATGGACAGCACTTTCACCGGAAAGCTGCCGGTCCTGCGGTCGATGCACACCGAGTCGGTGCCGTTGCGGATGGTGAGGAACGCGGTGTCGCCCAGGCTCTCGCTGAGGTAGCGCAGGTGCGGCTCGGCAATGGCCTGGATGGGAAAGCGGCTCGCGCGCGCCAGGCCCAGCAGCGAGACCTCGCCGCCCACCAGGTAGCGCCGCGTGGACAGGTCCTGCTCGACCGCGCCCTCTTCCACCAGCACGCGCAGCAGGCGGTGCACGGTCGGCCGGTTCAGGCCGGTGTGGCTCACCACGTCGGTCAGGCGAACGCCGCGCTCCTGGCCGGTGGCCAGCACGCGCAGCACCGCCAGCGCGCGGCGCACGCTCTGCGCGCCGGCGGTGGCCGAGGTGTCGGCGCCGGTGTCCTTCCTATCCGCCGCTGCCGCCATCCATCACCGCCTTGGGCGTCTGCTGCATGCCGCGCAGCGTGACGATCTCGCCCAGCGTCGCGTAGTTGGGCCCGCCGATGCGGCAGACCGGGTCGAGCGCGCGCGTGTCGACCTTGCCGTTGTGCACCAGCCCGTCGCGGATGTGAAAGGCCGTGACCTCGCCGACGATGAACTCGGCGCCGGTCTCGCCGAAGGCGATCACGCGCTCCAGCTTGCATTCCATGCTGACCGGCGCGTCCGCCAGGCGCGGCACGCGCACCGTGCGGCAGGCCAGCGTGCCCAGGCCGAGCAGCTCGGCCTCGCTCACGTCGGGCGCGTGCTCGGCGCTGCTCTCGTGGATGGCGACCATCTGCGAGGCGTCGCCGATGTTCACCACGAACTCGCCCAGCGCATGGATGTTGGCACCCGTGTCCTTGCGTTGCCCGGCCTTGCGCCCGATGTTCACGCCCAGCAGCGGCGGCTTGTTCGACACGAAGGTGAAGCAGGAGAACGGCGCGAGGTTGACCACGCCGGCCTCCGACAGCGTGGTGATCCACGCGATGGGACGCGGCACGACGATGCCGCTCATCAGGCGGTAGGTGGCTTCGGGCGACAGGTCGCCGGCATCGAGAAACATGGCAGGGCCTTGTGAGGTGGCTGGGCCTCGATTGTCCGCAGCGCTTCGGCGGCGCCGTGCGCGGACTTTCGGAAAACGTCCACCATATGGAACATCCGGAGGATATTGCATTGCAGCATCCGGGCGCAAATTCTTAGAGTGCATGGGTCGCCGATGAAACCGCAGCCAACTTGCGGTGCCGGTGTCGAATCAGGAGACATGACTTGAAGAATTTCAGCGCCACATTCCCGGCCCTTGCCACCGCGGCGACCATTGCGGTCTCCGCATGCGCGGCCCTCGCCGCACTGCCCGCCACCGCGCAGGACGCGTGGCCCGACAAGCCCGTGAAGCTCGTGCTGCCCTACCCGCCCGGTGGCAACGTCGACGGTGCCGCGCGCATCATCAGCGAGCAGCTGCAGGCCGTGTTCAAGCAGCCCTTCATCGTGGACAACCGGCCCGGCGCCGGCGGCATGATCGCCGCGGAGTACGTGGCCAAGGCCACGCCCGACGGCTACACCTTCTTCATGGGCGCGAACGGCCCGATCCTGTTCTCGCCGACCATCTTCAAGCGCAACGCCTACGACTGGAAGAAGGACTTCGCGCCGGTCAGCTCGGTGTCGTTCACGCCGCTGGTGCTGCAGGTGCACCCCTCCACGCCGTACAAGACCGTGGCCGACCTGCTCACCGAAGCCAGGAAGCCCGGCAACCAGCTGACCATGGCCTCGCCCGGCGCGGGCACGCAGAACCACCTGGTGAGCGAGTACCTGCAGCGCGAGAGCAAGGCGCACTGGACCACGGTGCACTACAAGGGCAACGCGCCCGCCACCACCGACCTGCTGGGCGGCCAGGTGCAGTTCAACTTCGACCAGATCTCGGTGGCCGGCCCCTTCATCCAGCAGGGCCGCACGCGCGCGCTGGCGGTCACCTCGGCCAAGCGCCTGCCGCAGCTGCCCGACGTGCCGACCCTGCAGGAGGCCGGCTTCAAGGACTTCAGCACCGAGACCTTCACCGGCATCCTGGCGCCGCGCGCCACGCCACCGGAAGTGGTGACGCGCCTGTCGGAGGCGCTGCGCAAGATCCTCGCCGACAAGGCCGTGCAGGCCCGCTTCCAGACGCTGGGCTCCGAGGCCCGCGGCAGCACGCCCAAACAGTTCGCCGAGTTCCTGACCAAGGAAGACGCGCGCTGGATGCCCGTCATCAAGCAAGCCAACATCACCGCCGAATGACCACCCGATGAGTGCCACCACCACCCTGGGGCGCACCGCGCCCGCCGCGCGCGCCAGCGTCTACATCGACGGCTTCGGCCACAAGAACCCGATTCCGGCGGCCTGCCGCGCCGGCCCGCTGCTGGAGAGCGGCAGCATCCAGGGCAACGACCCCGCCACCGGCAAGCCGGCCGAGAGCATCGAGGCGCAGTGCCGTTTCATGCTCGACAACGTGCGCCGCATCGTCGAGGCGGCGGGCGGCGGCACGCAGGACATCGTGAAGCTCACGGTGTGGATGAAGGACCGCAGCCAGCGCCCCGCGCTCAACGTGCCCTGGCTCGAGATGTTCCCCGACGCCGCCTCGCGGCCCGCGCGCCACGCGATCATCGCGCCCGAGCTGGACATGGGGAAGCTCATCGAGTGCAGCTTCACCGCGTGGATCGCCTGAACAGACCCGTTCGCCTCCTTCGATCCATTCGCCCCTCTTGCAATCCCTCATCCCCATGGCCGACTACCTCCCCTTCGACCCCCACCCGCGCGCGCCCGTGCCGCTGCCGCCCGCGCTGTCGTGCGACAGCCAGTTCCACGTCTTCGGCCCGCGCGAGCAATACCCGGTGCGGCCCAACGCCGCCTACGAAATGCCCAGCGCCACCTGGCAGGTGGCGCAACGGCTGCACGCCACGCTGGGCATCCAGCGCGGGGTGATCGTGCAGGCCACCACCTACGGCGCCGACCACACGGTGGTGCTCGACGCGCTCGAGGGCCTGAACGCCGGCGGGCCGCGCCGCTACATGGCGTGCGCCAACGCCGCCGTGCTGACCGAGCGCGACGACGCCTACCTGCACAAGCTGCACGACGCCGGCGTGCGCGGCGCGCGTTTCACGCGCGGCGGGCTCGGCATCAGCCTGAGCGCGGCCGAGCAGGCACGGGCCTTCGCCCGCGTGAAGGAACTGGGCTGGTACGTCAAGGTGCAGCCCGAGCCCCACGGCATCGCCGAGCAGCTCGCCACCTTCGAGTCGCTCGACGTGCCCGTGCTGCTGGACCACATGGGCCGCGCCGACCCCTCGCTGGGCGACGCCGATGCGAGCCTGGCGCGCATGCGCGAGCTGCTGGCGCGCGGCAACTTCTGGGTGATGCTGTCGCTGTCCGAGAAGATCTCGAAAACCGGCGCGCCGTGGAACGACGTGGTGCCGCTCGCGCAGCGCCTGATCGAGGCCGCGCCCGAGCGCTGCGTGTGGGGCAGCGACTGGCCGCACCCCGTGTCGGTCAAGCAGCCGCCCAACGAGGGCGCTCTGCTGGAGCTGCTCTACCGCTTCGCACCCGACGCCGCCACGCGGCAGAAGATTCTTGTCGACAACCCCGCCCGCTTCTTTGGATTCGAGACCGCATGAAACTCATCAGCTACCTGCACGGCGGCGCCTCGCACTGGGGCTGCCTCACCGCCGACGGCAACGGCGTCGTCGACCTGGGGCGCCGCCTGGGCGCCTTCGCTTCGGTGTCCGCGCTGCTGGCCGGCGGTGAAGCCGCGCTGGCCCAGGCCCGCGCCGCGGCCGAAGGTGCCGCCGCCGACCACGCGCTGGCCGACGTGCGCTTCGAGCTGCCCATTGCGCAGCCGCGGCGCGTGTTCTGCATCGGCGTGAACTACGCGCACCGCAACGCCGAGTACAAGGACGGCAGCGACCTGCCGAAGTACCCGAGCATCTTCATGCGCGTGGCCGAGTCCTTCGTGGGCCACGGCGAGGCGCTGCAGCAGCCGCTCGAATCGACGCAGCTCGACTACGAGGGCGAGATCGCCATCGTCATCGGCCGCCGCGCGCGCCGCGTGAGCGGCGACGAAGCCCTGGCCTGCATCGGCGGGCTGACCTGCATGAACGAAGGCACCATCCGCGACTGGGTGCACCACGCCAAGTTCAACGTGACGCAGGGCAAGAACTTCAATGCGTCGGGCGCCATCGGCCCGTGGATCGTCACGGCCGACGAGTTCCCGCAGGGCTTCGGCGCGCTGCGCGTGCGGACCCGCGTGAACGGCGAAGCGCGCCAGGACGACACCACCGCCAACCTGATGTTCGACTTCGCCTACCTGGTGCACTACCTGTCGACCTTCACCACGCTGGAGCCCGGCGACATCATCGCCACGGGCACGCCGACGGGTGCCGGCATCCGCTTCGATCCGCCGAAATTCCTGAAGCCCGGCGACGTGGTCGAGGTCGAGGTGAGCGGCGTGGGCGTGCTGCGCAACGTGGTGCGCGCCGAGGAGTCGCTGCCATGAGCCTGGACGCCGCCACCCTCTCGCAGGCCGCCGAGCGGCTCGAGCAGGCGCAGCACAGCCGCGTGGCGTGCCGCCAGTTCTCGCTCGACTACCCCGACATGGGCATCGACGACGCGTACGCCATCCAGCATGCGTGGATGCAGCTGAAGCTGCGCAACGGCCGCACGGTGAAGGGCCACAAGATCGGCCTGACCTCCAAGGCGATGCAGCGCGCGGTGAACATCGCCGAGCCCGACTACGGCACGCTGCTGGACGACATGTTCTACCGCGACGGCGCGGTGATTCCCAGCGAGCGCTTCCTGCAGCTGAAGATCGAGGCCGAGCTGGCCTTCGTGCTGGCCCGGCCGCTGTCGGGCCCCGACTGCACGCTGTTCGACGTGCTCGACGCCACGGCCTACGTGACACCCGCGCTCGAAATCCTCGATGCGCGCATCCAGCGCGTCGACCCCGCCACCGGGCGCACGCGCAACGTCTTCGACACCATCTCCGACAACGCGGCCAACGCCGCGCTGGTGCTGGGCGGGCGGCCCTTCAAGCCGGCCGTGACCGATGCGGACATGCGGCGCATCGGCGCCATCGTGAGCCGCAACGGCGAGGTCGAGGAAACCGGCCTGGCCGCGGGCGTGCTCAACCACCCGGGCTACGGCGTGGCGTGGCTGGCCAACCGGCTGCACCGCTTCGGCGTGACGCTGCAGGCCGGCCAGGTCATCCTGGCGGGCTCGTTCATCCGGCCGATCGAGGTCGGCAAGGGCGACACGGTGGTGGCCGACTACGGCGACTTCGGCACGGTGTCGTGCCATTTCGGGTGAGCGCCATGCCGGTGCTGCCCAACCACTTCAAGCGCGCGCTGGCGGCCGGCGTGCCGCAGATCGGCCTGTGGTCGACGCTGCCCGACCCGTACGTGTCGGAGATCGTCGCGGGCGCGGGCTTCGACTGGGTGCTGCTGGACACCGAGCACACGCCCACCGACGTGCCGCACATGCTGCACCAGCTGCAGGCCGTGACCGCCGCGGTGCCGGCCGACACCGCGCGGCGCACCTCGGCCGTGGTGCGGCCCGACTGGAACGACACGGTGCTCATCAAGCGCTACCTGGACATCGGCGCGCAGAGCCTGCTGCTGCCCTTCGTGCAGAGCGCGGCCGAGGCGCAGGCCGCGGTGCGCGCCACGCGCTATGCGCCGGACGGCGTGCGCGGCATGGGCGGCTCGGTGCGGGCGTCGAACTTCGGGCGCATCGGCGACTACGTGAAGCGCGCGCAGGACGAGCTCTGCGTGCTGGTGCAGGTGGAAACGCGCGAAGCGCTCGACCACCTCGAGGAGATCCTCGCGGTGGACGGCGTGGACGGCGTCTTCATCGGGCCGGCGGACCTGTCGGCCAGCCTCGGGCATCCGGGCGACCCGGGCCACCCGGAGGTCCGGCGCGCCATCGACGACGCCATCTGCTGCATCCGCGCGAAGGGCAAGGCGCCCGGCATCCTGATGCTGGACGACGCCAGGGCGCGCGAGTGCCTGGCGCTGGGCGCGCTGTTCGTGGCGGTGGCGATGGACCTGCAGATTCTGGCGCGGGGCGCCGAGGCGGCCGCGGCGCGCTTCCAGGACCGGGGCAAGACCACGCAGGCCACACAGGCCGCGCAGTCCGCGCAGGCCGGATCGATCGCCTACTGACCGGCCGGCGTTCAGCCGTTCAGCCGTTCAGGGCCGGGGCTTCCACGCGATGCGCTGCGCTTTCGCGGGGTCGGTCTTCAGCAGATCGCGAAGCTCCGACTCGAAGCGTGCATCGAGTTCGCGCCGGGTCGCGCCGCACCGCAGGTAGGCGTCCTGCGAGGTGCCGAACATGTGGACGGCCCGCGCCTGGCAATAGCCCGACTTGTCCTGGTAGCAGACCGGTGCATTGAAGTCGGCATGCCACACGCCGGGTTGCGTGCTGCGCATGTGCGCGACAAAGGAGCTCAGCGCGGCCTTCAGCGCCGGCACGTCGTTCTCGGCGCGCGTTTCCCAGACCGTCGATGCCACGTCGACCGGCTTGCCCACGCTGCCGTCGGCCATCATGAAGACGACGCAGTACTTGCCCGGCACATCGGCCGGGTCGAGCGCGACGGGTGCGGCCGCCACCGGGGCCGGCACCGATGCAGGCGCTGCGGGTGCAGCGGCGGCACCGGCAAACTGCGCCCTCGACCCCACCTCCACCACGACGTCATGCAGGGCCCGGTCGCGCCAGACCCGCAGCGGCGCCTTGAAGCCCGGGCGCATGCGGGCCACGATCGCGCTCAGGTCGGCGGGCTGGTTCACCGGCTGGCCGGCAACTTCGAGCACCACGTCGAGCGGCTTGAGTCCGGCGGCGGCGCCCTTCTCCAGTTCGACGACCAGCGCACCGCGAACCGGCTGCAGGCCCATGGCCCGGCCCACCGAATCGCTCACCGCGTCGGTCCTGATGCCGAGCGCGCCGCGCACGCCGCGTGAGTCGCGTGAGTCGCCGGCGCCGGCCTGGCCGGCCGGCGGCGCCCCCGCGGCTGGCGCGGCGCTCGCCACGGCCTTGGCAACAGGCCGCCAGGCCAGGTCGATGAAGGTCAGGTTGAAACCGCTGAACAGGCCGCGGTAGCGCGCCCGGCTGCTGTTGGCCTTGGCCAGCGTGCCCTCGACCGCACAGGTCGCACGCGCATCCGGCACGCCGTGCTGAGGCACGACGTTGCGCTTGAACTCTTCTTCGGCGGCACCGACGTAGTTGAAGCGCGCCATGGGGTCCATCGCCGGGACGGATTGCTCGAACACGGTGCTGGCGACGGTCTTGCGGACCTTCGGGTTCATGTCGGTGGCGTAGCAGTAGAAATAGAAGGTCGTGCTCGCGTTGCCGGCGGGCGCAGCCGCAACGGCCGCAGTGCCCGCAGTGCCCGCCGTCGCGGAAGCCCCGCCGCAGCCCTGCTCCTGCCGCACCTGGCGGATCGCGTCGACGTGCCAGCCCATGGCCTTGCGCATCATGGCGTCGTTCGCGGGGCTGTTGCTCTCGCCGACGAAGTTGCGTTCCAGCTCGCCCAGGTGCCGGCAGTCGAAGCCGCGGTACTGGCTCGTGGAGATGCCCATGGTCTCGGGCGTCATGTTGGCCTCGGCCGCGCCCTGGATGGCGGAGTCGAGCACGGCGTGGGCAACGGTGAAGCAGCCGGTCAGTTGGGTGCACAGCAGCACCAGGGCGAGGGCGAGGAGGTGGCGAAGGTTCGGCGTGGCGCGGTGCATGGACTGGCGGGCAGAGGACGGCGCGCGAGTCGCCAGGTGGGGTGATGCGTGGATGTTCCCGTCCGCCCGCGACACTGCCCATCCCTTTTTCATGGGAAGACGGATGCGCGAATCGGTCGGCGTTCAGCCGAAGCTCAATCGGCGCTCAGTCGGCGCTCAATCCGCGTTCAGGCGCCGCCAGCGTGCCGGCGACGTCCCCACATGCGCGGAAAACACCCGCGTCAGGTGGCTCTGGTCGGAGAAGCCGCAGGCCGCGGCGATCTCCGCGATCGGCAGCTCGGGTTGCGCCAGCAGCCGGCGTGCCGCCGCCACGCGCTGCGACACCAGCCACGCGTGCGGTGTCTGCCCCGTGGTCTGCTTGAAGGCCTTGCTGAAATGGCTGCGCGACAGCGCGCATTCGCGCGCCACCTCGGCCAGCGACACGTCGCCGGCCAGGTGCGCCATCAGGAAGGCCTTGGCGCGGCGCTCCTGCCAGGGCGCCAGGCCGCGCGGCTCGGCACTGGCCGCGCCCGCCACGCCGCCGTAGGCGTGCAGCACATGGGCCTTCAGCGCCAGCGTGAGGTGGTCGACGAACAGCGTGCTCGCCGTCTCGGGCTGCATCAGGGCCGGCAGCATGGCCCGGCCCAGGCTGGCCACCACCGGGTCGACCGTGCCCGCGTCGCAGCGCAGCGCGGCCACGCGCGGCACGTCCATCTCTTCGGCGAAGGCGTCGATGGTGGTGCGCGGCAGGTGGAACAGCATCGAATGGAACGGGCTGCACACGTAGGCGCTGGCGCACTGCGACAGGTCGGCGATGTGGAAGGCGCCCTCCTGCTGCAGGCCCAGCCGCAGTTCGGTGCCGCCGCTGCGGATGCGCCGGCTGCCGCCCGAGGCGATTTCCACGCTGAGCACGAAGGCGTCCTCGGCGGGCAACGGCGGCAGCACGAACAGGTGCGGCTGCTCGTAGTGCATGTGCGCAATGACCAGCTCCGAGCCCCAGCGCGAGGTGGCGACGAGCGAGGGCACGGCGTCGACGCCGTACTGCATCGCCAGGCGCTGGCCGAAGCGGTTGTCGCCGCAGGAGGGAGATGGCATGGGGCGCATGTTAGCCGCCGATGCGGGTGCCCGTGCTGGCTCTGCTTCTGGCGCCGGTGCGCGTCAGTCGCAGACCAGCTCCGTCTTCGCGGCGGCGCACAGGCGCGCCTTCTCGACGGCAGGCAGCGGCGCCCCGGGCACCAGCCCGTCGAGCATCAGCACGGCGGGGTACAGGCGCTCGTCGCGCGGGTTCTTCCTGTAGGCCTGCATCACGAGGCGCTGGCCGCCCTTCCTGCAGACCTTGCGCTGCGCGCGCGCCACTTCCTTGTCGCGCGCGGAGCCGTCGCCCGAGAACTCGCCCGCGAAGTGGAAGCACATGGCGGCGTCTTCGACGGCCTGGCGCAGGGGTTGCTCGTCTTGCGTGAACACGGCCGATGCAGCCGATGCAGTCGGTGCCGCGCAGGCGATGGATAAGAGCGAGGCCGACAACAGCCCCGTGCATGCAGCGGCAATGCCCTGGAATTTCATGGTGCGCATTCTTCCTTCTTCAAATGACAAAGGCCGCCCACGGGCGGCCCTCGGATCCTACGGACGGAAGAATTACTTCTTGTCGCCGCCCGGCACCTTGCCTTCCACGCCCTTGACGTAGAAGTTCACGCCCGACAGGAACTTGTCGTCGGCCACGGCATCCTTGGCGACCACTTCCTTGCCGTCCTGGCCCAGGATCGGGCCCTTCCAGATCACGAAGCTGCCGTCCTTCAGGCCCTTCTTGACTTCCTCGACCTTGGCCTTGGCTTCGGCCGGCACGTCGTCGGCGATCGACACGAGGTCGATGGCGCCTTCCTTCACGCCCCACCAGCTGGTGCCGGTGGCCCACTTGCCGTCCAGGGCTTCCTGGGTGGCCTTGATGTAGTACGGGGTCCAGTTGATGGTGGCCGAGGCCAGGTGGGCCTTGGGACCGTAGGCGGTCATGTCGGAATCCCAGCCGAAGGCGCGCTTGCCCTTTTCTTGCGCGGTCTTGAGCACGGCCGGCGAGTCGGTGTTCTGGAACAGCACGTCGGCGCCGCCGTTGATCAGGGCGGTGGCGGCTTCGGTTTCCTTCGGCGGGCTGAACCATTCGTTCACCCACACGACCTTGGTCGTGATCTTCGGGTTGACCGACTGCGCGCCCAGCGTGAAGCTGTTGATGTTGCGCAGCACTTCGGGAATCGGCACCGAGCCGACCACGCCCAGCGTGTTGCTCTTGGTCATGGCACCGGCGATCACGCCGGCCATGTACGCGCCTTCGTACGTGCGGCTGTCGTAGGTGCGCATGTTCTCGGCGGTCTTGTAGCCGGTGGCGTGCTCGAACTTCACGTCCTTGCTGTCGGCCGCGACCTTCAGCATGGGTTCCATGTAGCCGAAGGTGGTGCCGAAGATCAGCTTGTTGCCCTGGCCGACCATGTCGCGGAACACGCGCTCGGCGTCGGCGCCTTCGGGCACGCTTTCGACGAAGGTGGTCTTGATCTTGTCGCCGAATTCCTTCTCGAGCGCCTTGCGGGCGTTGTCGTGCGCGAAGGTCCAGCCGCCGTCGCCCACGGGTCCGACATAGGCGAATGCGATGTTCAGCGGCGCTGCCGGGGCGGGTGCCGCTGCGGCGGGTGCCGGGGCCGGAGCGGGCGCCGCGGCCGGTGCTGCCGCTTCTTCTTTCTTGCCGCAGCCGATCAGGGCCGCCGAAGCGACCGCCGTGAGGGCGGCCAGCTTGAGCAGGGAGCGCTTGTTCAGATCATTCATTGTCGGAAATCCTCAAAAGGACAGGTTGGCGGAAAAACGAGAACGCGATTATGAGCCGGGGTAGAACGGTTTCCCGATGGAAGCCGGCATGTTGGCGCGGATGAACGCCGGGTTGCGCGAGATCAGCGCCAGCACCACGATGGGGGCGATGTACTGCAGCATGCTGAGGAACTGCACGGGCACGTCGATGCCGCTGCTCTGCAGGTGAAAGCCCAGCATCGTCACGCCGCCGAACAGGTAGGCGCCCAGCAGCACGCGAACCGGCCGCCAGGTGGCGAAGGTGGTGAGCGCCAGCGCGATCCAGCCGCGGCCGGCGACCATGCCCTCGACCCACAGCGGGGTGTAGACGGTGGACAGGTAGGCCCCCGCCAGCCCGCACAGCGCGCCGCCCGCGATCACCGCCAGGAAGCGGATGCGCCGCACCGGGTAGCCCAGCGCATGCGCCGACTCGGGCGATTCGCCGACCGAGCGCAGCACCAGGCCGGCGCGCGTGCGGTACAGGAACCAGATCAGCGCGAAGGTGAGCACCACCGCGAAATACACCATCGGGTGGTGGCGGAACAGCGCCGGGCCGACCAGCGGAATGTCGCCGAGCACGGGAATGGCGTACGACACGCTCTCGGGCAGCTTGGCCTGCACGAAGTTGATGCCCGCGAAGGCCGAGAAGCCCACGCCGAACAGGCTCAGCGCCAGCCCGGTCGCGTACTGGTTGGTGTTGAGCCAGATCACCAGCACGCCGAAGAAGGCCGCCAGCAGCGCGCCCGCCGCCATGCCGGCCAGGAAGCCGAGCCAGGGGTTGCGCGTGACGACCACCGTGGCAAAGCCCGCGATGGCGGCGCACAGCATCAGGCCCTCGGCGCCCAGGTTGACGATGCCGGCCTTCTCGTTGATGAGCAGGCCCAGCGCCGCAATGGCGAGCACGGTGCCCGCGCTCAGCGTGGAGCCGAGCAGGAGTGCGTAGCTTTCCATGGTCAGTGGCTCCCTTCGGTGGCACGCGCGACGGGTGCGGTGATCGGCGTGCTGGCCTGCAGCGAGGCCGTCGTCATGGTGGCGGCAGCGGCCTTGGCGGCCGCCTTGCGGCGCACGCGGTACGCAATGAGCGTGTCGCAGGCCAGCAGCGTGAACAGCAGCAGGCCCTGGAACACGCCGGTCAGCGACTTGGGCAGCCCCAGGCGCGACTGCGCGAGCTCGCCGCCGATGTAGAACATGCTCATCAGGATGGCCGAGAAGACCATGCCCACCGGGTGCAGCCGGCCGACGAAGGCCACGATGATGGCCGCGAAGCCGTAGCCCGCCGGCACGTACGGCGTGAGCTGGCCGAGCGGGCCGGCCACCTCGAGCGCGCCGGCCAGGCCGGCCGCGCCGCCGGAGGTCAGCAGCGCGATCCACACGGCGCGGCGCGCCGAGAAGCCGGCGTAGCGCGAGGCCGCCGGCGCCAGGCCGCCGACCTGCTGCGCGAAGCCCGCCCGCGTGCGGAACAGGAACACCCACAGCGCCCCCGCGCCCACCAGCGCGATGACCAGCCCGATCGTCACGCGCGAGCCCTTGAACAGGCGCGGGATCTGCGTGATGGCCTCGAAGGTCTTGGTCTGCGGGAAGTTGTAGCCGTTCGGGTCTTTCCAGGGCCCGTAGACCATGTAGCCCAGCAGCAGCGTGGCCACGTAGACCAGCATCAGGCTCACCAGGATCTCGTTGGCGTTGCACTTGTCGCGCAGGAACGCGACGATGCCCGCCCACACCATGCCGCCAAGGATGCCCGCGACCAGGATGGCCGCCACGATCCACTGGCCCGTGTTCTTGTCGGCCAGCAGCGCCACGCCGCCGGCCGCGATGGCGCCGAACACGAACTGCCCCTCGGCGCCGATGTTCCACACGTTCGAGCGGAAGCACACGGCCAGGCCCAGCGCAATGATCAGCAGCGGCGTGGCCTTGACCATCAGCTCGCCGATGGCGTAGCCGTTCTTGATGGGTTCGTAGAAGAACACCAGCAGGCCCTTCACCGGGTCCTTGCCGAGCGCGGCGAACAGCGCCACGCCGATCAGCACGGTGATCAGCAGCGCCAGGATCGGCGAGGCATAGCTCCAGAAGCGCGAGAGCTCCGGGCGGGGTTCGAGCTTAAGCATGGGTGGCCTCCGAATGCTGCCGGCCTTGCCACAGGCCGCTCATCCATTCGCCGATCTGCGGCAGCGTGGCCGCCGCGCGGTCGATGGAGGGCGACAGCCGCCCCTTGGCGATGACGTGCAGCCGGTCGCAGATGTTGAACAGTTCGTCGAGCTCCTCGCTGATGACCAGCACGGCGCAGCCGGCGTCGCGCAGCGCCAGGATCTCGGCATGGATGAGCGCCGCGGCGCCCACGTCCACGCCCCAGGTGGGCTGCGAGACGATGAAGAGCCTGGGATTGGCGTCGATCTCCCGGCCGACGATGAATTTCTGCAGGTTGCCGCCCGACAGCGAGCGCGCAGCCGCCTTGGGGCCGCCGGCCTTGACCTTGAAGCGCTCGATGATGGCCTTGGCCTGGCGCTCGAGCGCGCCGGTGCGGATCCACCCGCCGCGGCCCACCGCGTCGCTGCGCGTGAGCAGCAGGTTGTGCGCCAGGCCCAGCGTGGGCACGGCGCCGCGGCCCAGCCGCTCCTCCGGCACGAAGTGCAGGCCCAGCGCGCGCCGCGCGCGCGGGCGCAGCCGGCCGGCCGGCTTGTCGAACACCTGGACCATGGCCGCGTCGGCGCGCACGTCCTCGCCCGACAGCGTGTACAGCAGCTCCTTCTGGCCGTTGCCCGAGACCCCGGCAATGCCGACCACCTCGCCCGCGCGCACGTCCAAGGAGATGGCCTCGAGGTCCACGCCGAACTGGTCTTCGCGCGCCAGCGTCAGGCCCTTCACGCGCAGCGCCACCGCGCCCGCGTGCACCGGGCGGTGCTGCAACGGCGGCGGCTCGCTGCCGATCATGAGGCGCGACAGCGACTGCGTGCTCTCGTTCTGCGGATTGCACACGCCCGTGACCTTGCCTCCGCGCAGCACGGTGCAGGCGCTGCACAGCTCCTGGATCTCGTGCAGCTTGTGGCTGATGTACAGGATGCTGCAGCCCTCGGACGACAGCTTCTTCAGCACGTTGAACAGCTTGACGACCGCCTGCGGCGTGAGCACCGAGGTGGGTTCGTCCAGGATCAGCAGCTTGGGGTTGGTCAGCAGCGCGCGGATGATCTCCACGCGCTGCATCTCGCCCACCGACAGCGTGTGCACCGGCCGCGCGGGGTCGATGTCCAGGCCGTATTCGCCGGCCTTGGCGGTGATGTTGCGCGTGACCTCGGCCAGCTGCAGCGACTTGTCCAGCCCCAGCCACACGTTCTCGGCCACGGTGAGGGTGTCGAACAGGCTGAAGTGCTGGAACACCATGCTGATGCCCAGCGCCCGCGCCTGCTGCGGGTTGCGCAGGTTGACGGCCTGGCCGTCGAACATGACGGTGCCTTCGTCGGGCTTGACCGACCCGTAGATGATCTTCATCAGGGTCGACTTGCCGGCGCCGTTCTCGCCGAGCACGGCGTGGATTTCGCCGGGCTGCACGGCCAGGGAGATGTCGCTGTTGGCCACCACCGCGGGATACCGCTTGGTGATGTGCGCGAGCTGGAGTCTGGGGGTTGTCATGCCGGGTTTTTCGTGAGTGTCTCGTTCAACATCGCAGGCGGTGTACAGCTATAAGTTTAATAGCGACACCGCCCCCGGCCCGAGCGCCTCAGCACCCGGTCATATCCGCCTTGACATCAGGTCAATGGGCGCCGACATAGGCGAACTTGAAGAGGAACACGGCCGCGATGATCCACACCGAGACATGCACTTCCCGTGCCCGCCCGGTGAACAGCTTCAGGATCGCGTACGAGATGAAGCCGAAGGCCAGGCCCGTGGCGATCGAGTAGGTGAACGGCATCGCCAGCGCGGTGAGCGCGGCGGGAATCACCTCGGTCGTGTCTTCCCAGTTCAGCTCGGTCAGGTCGCGCAGCATCAGGCAGCCGACGAAGAACAGCGCGGGCGCGGTGGCGTAGGCCGGCACCGAGGCCGCCAGCGGCGAGATCATCAGGCAGGCCAGGAACAGCGCGGCCACCACCACCGCCGTGAGGCCGGTGCGTCCGCCCGCCTGCACGCCCGCCGCGCTTTCCACGTAGGCCGTGGTGCTCGACGTGCCGAGCAGCGAGCCCGCGAAGATCGCGCCGCTGTCGGCCAGCAGCGCCTTGTTCATGCGCTCCATCTTGCCCGGCACCAGCAGGCCGGCGCGCTTGGCCACGCCCATCAGCGTGCCGGTGGCGTCGAACATCTCGACCAGGAAGAACACCAGCACCACGTTCAGGATGCCGCCCTTGAGCGCGCCCATCACGTCCAGCTGCATGAAGGTGGGCGCCACCGACGGCGGCGCCGCGAACACGCCTTCGAACTTGTTGCCGCCCACGAAGAACGAGGCCACGGTCACGGCCAGGATGCCGATGAGGATGGCGCCGCGCACCTTCAGGCGGTCGAGGATCACGATCAGGAAGAAGCCGATGGTCGCCAGGATCACCGGGGCCGAATGCACGTCGCCCAGCGTCACGAAAGTGGCAGGCGACGCCGCCACCACGCCGGCGCTCTTCAGCGCCACCAGCGCCAGGAACATGCCGATGCCCACCGTGATCGCCGTTCGCAGCGAGTGCGGTATGCCGTCGATGATCAGCTTGCGCAGCCCCGTGACCGTGACCACCAGGAACAGGCAGCCCGAGATGAACACCGCGCCCAGCGCCACCTGCCACGTGTAGCCCATGCCCAGCACCACCACGTACGAGAAATAGGCGTTCAGGCCCATGCCCGGCGCCATGGCGATCGGGTAGTTGGCATACAGGCCCATGATCAGCGTGCCGAAGGCCGCGATGACGCAGGTGGCCACGAACACCGCGCCCTTGGGCATGCCCGCGTCGCCCAGGATGCTGGGGTTCACGAAGATGATGTAGGCCATGGTGAGGAAGGTGGTCAGGCCCGCCACCAGCTCGATGCGCACGGTGGTGTTGTGCTCGCTGAGCTTGAACACCCTCTCCAGCAGGCCCGAGCCGCTTGCGCTGCCCACAGCCGCACGCGGACGTGCGGACTCGACATGCCCCGGCGTGCGGGGCTCGGCGCCTTTCGGCGCCTGTTCAAACGTACTCATTTCGCTTGTCTCCAGCTGTTGTAGTGGCGGTTTCTTCATCGTTGCCCCGCTCACGACGCCGGCGCGAGCGGGATCTCTCAGGGATCGGAGGTTTCAGGCGCCGTGGGCGGTCGCGCCGCGGCGCCGCCGGGTATCGCGGAAACCGGAGGGCGCAGCGACGCCGCCACGTCCTTGATGCATTCGCGCAGCCAGCGCGCCGAGCTCGACGAATGCGTGCGTTCGTGCCAGAGCTGGTAGTACATGAGCCGCGGCAGCGCCACCGGGCAGTCGAGGATCTTCAGCGGCAGCCGCGCGGCGAAGCGCTCGCAGTACTGGCGCCCGGTGGTCAGCACCAGCAGGCTGGAGGCCACCATGTCGGGAATGAGGCCGAAGTGCGCGCAGCGCGCCGTGATGTTGCGCTGCCGCCCCAGCTCGTCGAGCATCTGGTCGATGATGCCGCGCCCGCCCGGGTGCATGGGCGTGGGCGCGATGTGCTCGGCCGCCAGCCAGGTCTCCAGGTCCCAGCCGCGGCGCACCGCCGGATGGTCCTTGTTCACCAGCGACACCACCTCGTCGCCGAACAGGCGCGCCATGTGCAGGTCTTCCGGCGGCTTGAGCCAGTTGCCGATCACCAGGTCGACCTGGCCGAGCGCCAGGTGGCCGTGGTAGTCGGAGTCGGGCGAGAGCGCGTGGATCTCGATCTGGCACAGCGGCGCGTCGCGCTTGACCTGCGCCACCAGCATCGGCAGGAACAGCGGGTCCATGTAGTCGCTGGCCGCGATGCGAAAGGTGGTGGCCGCCGATTGCGGATCGAAGCCGCGCGCATCGGAGAACAGCATCTCGGCCGCACGCAGGATGCTGGCGGCCGGCTCGATCATGCGCAGCCCCGCGTCGGTGGGCACCATGCCCGAGCCCGAGCGCACCAGCAGCGGGTCGCCCGACAGTTCGCGCAGCCGCTTCAGCGCGGCCGAGACCGCCGGCTGGTACATGCCCAGGCGAATGGCGGCGCGCGAGACGCTGCGGTCGGTCAGCACGGTGTGAAGCACCCGGATCAGATGCAGGTCGATCTTGTCGAAAAGCGCTTGGTCTCTCATGGCTGTTCACACCTTTCTTGTCTGTGCGAACAGTTATACAGCGCAGCATTTGGCGAACCGGGGGTTGGAAGTGAAGCTCGGACCGTGCGAGCACGGCCCGTTGTCATTCGACCGATGCTGCCTGCACCATCGTGATGGCGCGAAGGATCGACTCGCTCGTGGCCGGCGCCTTCAGCGGCGGATCGACCCGGTGCCCGCCCGCGGCCGACACGGCGTCGCGGATCGCGAAGAACACCGAGAACGGCAGGAGCAGCGGCGGTTCGCCCACGGCCTTGCTGCGATGGATGGAGTCCTCGAAGTTCTGGCCCTCGAACAGGCGCACGTTGAACACCGGCGGGCAGTCGTTGGCCGTCGGGATCTTGTAGGTGCTGGGCGCGTGCGTGGTGAGCTTGCCGCTTTGCGGATGCCACACCAGTTCCTCGGTGGTGAGCCAGCCCATGCCCTGGATGAAGGCGCCCTCGACCTGGCCGATGTCCACCGCCGGGTTCAGCGACTTGCCCGCGTCGTGCAGGATGTCGGCGCGCAGCAGCTTCCATTCGCCGGTGAGCGTGTCCACGATCACCTCGCTCACCGCCGCGCCGTAGGCGTAGTAGTAGAACGGACGGCCCTGCATCTTGTCCTTGTCCCAGCTCAGGCCGGGCGTGGCATAGAAGCCGTCGGACCACAGCTGCTTGCGGTCCAGGTAGGCCTCGCCCACCACGGTGCTGAAGGCCAGCGTGCGGCCGTTGACCTCGACCTTGTCGTTGGCGAAGCGCACGTCGCCGGCCTTGCCGCCGTGGCGCTCGGCCGCGCAATCGGCCAGGCGCTCGCGGATCTGGCGGGCCGCGTCCTGCGCGGCCTTGCCGTTCAGGTCGGCGCCGGTCGAGGCCGCCGTGGCCGAGGTGTTGGCCACCTTGGTGGTGTCGGTCGCGGTGACGCGCACGCGCTCGAAACTCACGCCCAGTTCGTGCGCCACCACCTGCGCCACCTTGGTGTTCAGGCCCTGGCCCATCTCGGTGCCGCCGTGGTTCACCAAAATCGAGCCGTCGGTGTACACATGGACCAGCGCGCCGGCCTGGTTGAAGTGCTTCACGTTGAACGAGATGCCGAACTTCAGCGGCGCCAGCGCCAGCCCGCGCTTGAGCACCGTGCTCTTCTTGTTGAAGGCCGCGATGTCTTCGCGCCGCGCGCGGTAGTCGCTGCTGGCTTCGAGCTCGGCCACGAGTTCGTGGACGATGTTGTCGGTCACGGTCTGGCGGTACGGCGTGACGTTGTTTTCCGTCTTGCCGTAGAAGTTGACGCGCCGCACGTCCAGCGGGTCGCGCTTCAGCTCGCGCGCCACCGAGTCCATGATGTTCTCGATGGCAATGGCACCCTGCGGGCCGCCGAAGCCGCGAAAGGCCGTGTTGCTCTGCGTGTTGGTCTTGCCCGAGAAGCCGTGCATGCTCACGTTGGGCAGCCAGTAGGCGTTGTCGAAGTGGCACAGCGCGCGCGTCATCACCGGACCCGACAGGTCGGCCGAGTGGCCGGCACGCGAGACCATGGTGATTTCCGCGCCCAGGATGCGGCCCTCGTCGTCGTAGCCCACCTCGTACTCGTACCAGAAGCAGTGGCGCCGGCCGGTGACCATGAAGTCGTCGTCGCGGTCCAGCCGCAGCTTCACCGGGCGCTGCAATTGCCGCGCCGCCACGGCGGCCACGCAGGCGAACAGCGCCGACTGCGACTCCTTGCCGCCGAAGCCGCCGCCCATGCGCCGGCATTCCACATGCACCTCGTTCGACTGCAGGTGCATGGCATGCGCCACCAGGTGCTGCATTTCGCTCGGGTGCTGCGTGGAGCAGTGAATGTGCAGCGCGCCGCCTTCCTTCGGAATGGCGTAGCTGATCTGCCCTTCCAGGTAGAACTGCTCCTGCCCGCCCACGTCGAGCGTGGACTTGTGGCGGTGCGGCGCCTGCGCGATGGCGGCGTGCACTGCCGCCTCGTCGCCCCCGTTGGCACCGCCACCGCTGCGCACGATGTGCATCGGCGGCACCACGTACTGGCCGCGCGCATGGGCGTCCTGCGGCGTGATGACGGGCGGCTGCGCCTCGATGGTCAGCGCGTCCTTCGCCTTGGCGGCGGCACGGCGCGCGGCGTCGCGGGTCTCGGCGATCACGGCGAACACCGGCTGGCCGAGGTAGCGGATCTCGCCGCCGTCGTTCACCGGCAGCAGGATGGGGTCGTCGTGAATGATCGAGCCGCAGTCGTTGGTGCCCGGGATGTCGTCGGCCGTGAGCACCGCGACCACGCCCGGCATCGCGCGAATGGCGTCCAGCGACAGCGCCGTGACGCGGCCGTTGGCGGCCGGCGACAGGCCCAGCGCGCAATGCAGCGTGCCGGCAAGCTCGGGAATGTCGTCGATGTAGGTGGCCTCGCCGGCCACGTGCAGGTGCGCCGACTCGTGCGGGCGGCTGATGCCCACGCGCATGCCGCGCTCGTGCGCCAGCGCTTCGGCGCCCACGTCGATGCGCGCGGCGGCGTTGGTCAGGTAGTCGGCAAAGGCCTCGGCGGGCTGCAGCAGGCGGGCGTCGATGGGTTTGTTCATGGTCAGACTCCTGCGGCCGTGGCCGGGGTCGTGGCGGAGGTGGCGTGGGGCATCACGCTCCAGACGCTGGTTTCTTCGAGCGACAGGGCGTCGTCGGCGCGGGTTTCGAGCCACAGCCGCTGGATGAGGTTCTGCGCCACCAGCAGCCGGTAGTCGGCCGAGGCGCGCATGTCCGACAGCGGCTTGAAGTCCTGCGCCAGCGCGAGCTTGGCGGTGGCCACGCTGGCCTGCGTCCAGGGCTTGCCGACGATGGCGGCCTCGGCGCTCGCGGCGCGCTTCACGGTGGCGGCCATGCCGCCGAAGGCCAGGCGCACGGCCTTCACCGTGTCCGAGCCGGCCTCGAACTCGATGGCGAAGCCCGCGCACAGCGCCGAGATGTCGCAGTCGAAGCGCTTGCTGATCTTGTAGGCGCGCACCTGGCGGCGCATGGCGGCATGCGGAACGGCCATGCCCTGCACGAACTCGCCCGGCTGCAGCTGGTTCTTCATGTAGTCGAGGTAGAACTCGGGCAGCGGCATGCGGCGCACCACGTCGCCGCGGCGCAGCTCGATCTGCGCGTCGAGCGACATCAGCACCGGCGGCGAATCGCCGATGGGCGAGCCGTTGGCCACGTTGCCGCCCATGGTGCCGGCGTGGCGGATCGGCGGCGAGGCGAAGCGCAGCCACACGTCCGACAGGCTGGGCACGCGCTCGACCAGTGCGGCGAAGGCCGATTCGAGCGAGGCGCCGGCGCCGATGTAGAGCTCATCGGCCCTGTCTTCAATGGTCTTCATCTCCGCCACGTCGCCCACGTAGATGATGTCGCCGAGGTCGCGGAACTGCTTGTTGACCCACAGGCCGACGTCGGTGGAGCCGGCCAGCAACTGGGCGCGCGGCTTCTGCTCGCGCAGCGCGGCGAGCTGGGCCAGGGTCCTGGGGGCGTGGAAATGGTCGATGCGCGCGCCGAGCGGGGCGGCGTAGTCCAGGCCGTCGTTCTGCAGCGCGGTGAGCGCCGCCACCACGGGCTGGGTGTCGAGCCGCACGGCGGGCAGGTCGAACATGCGCTGGCCGGCGTCGAGGATCGGCCGGTAGCCGGTGCAGCGGCACAGGTTGCCCGACAGGTCGTCGGCCAGCTGCTGGCGCGTGGGCTGCGTGCCTTCGGTCTGGTGGTGCTCGTAGGTGGACCACAGCGACATCACGAAGCCGGGGGTGCAGAAGCCGCACTGCGAGCCGTGGCAGTCGACCATGGCCTGCTGCACGGGGTGCAGCGTGTGCACGGCGTGGGGCTTCTTCTCTGCGGTCTTTTCGATTTTGCACTGGCCCTTGAGGTCTTCGACGGTGAAGAGCGCCTTGCCGTGCAGCGTGGGCAGGAACTGGATGCAGGCGTTCACGGTCTGCAAGTTCAGCCCGCCGACGGCGCCTGGCGCGTGCGGGTCGCTGGCCAGCTCGCCGATGACGACGGTGCAGGCGCCGCAGTCGCCTTCGTTGCAGCCTTCCTTGGTGCCGGTGCAGCGGGCGTCCTCGCGCAGCCAGTCGAGCACGGAACGGGTCGGGTGGACGCCGGTGACGTCGACGATCTTTCCGCGATGGAAAAAGCGGATGGGTTGGATCGGTTGGATCTGGCTGCGGTGGCTGCTGTCGGTGCTCATGCTTTTTGGGCTCGTGGGGGACCCGTTGTGGGTCAGTCATGGACGTTAGCGGCTTGTCCGGCGTCGCGCATACGGGGTCGCCCATAACGCGTATGTGGGGGTCGGTATGCCACGTACGGGGAAACCCTTGCGGGGATGCTGCAATTCTTGCGCCATGGCGCTCCATGGCCCGTGATGCCGGGCGCGGCAGGCCGTGCGGCGGAGCGTACCGCGCTACGCGCGGGGCCGGCTGGTCGACTCGCGCACCACCAGCGACACGTCGACCTCATGGTGCAGCGCGGCCGGCCGTCCCGCCAGCGACTTGACCAGGTACTCGCCGGCACGCGTCCAGACCTCGTCGGTCGGCACGTGCATGGTGGTGAGGCTGGGGCGCAGGTGGCGGCTCCATTCGAGGTCGTCGAAGCCCATCACCGACAGGTCGTTCGGCACGTTGAGCCCGCGGCGCTCGGCCTCCAGCAGCACGCCGTAGGCGATCACGTCGTTGCCGCAGACCACCGCGGTGGGCCACTGCTCGCGCGACGACGACAGCAGCGCACGCGCGCCCTGGCGCGCATCGTCGAGGTGGTAGGGCACCTCGATGTACCACTCGGGCCTGAGCGCGAGGCCGCTTTCCGCCAGCGCGCGCCGCACGCCCGACACGCGCGCGGTGGCACGGTCGTTGTTCGACGAGATCGCCGCCACCATGCCGATGCGCGTGTGGCCCAGCTCCATCAGGTAGCGGCAGGCGCGGTAGGCCGCGGCCTCGTTGTTGCCGCCGACCGAGGCGTAGGGCTTGTCGGGGTGGTACACGCCCACGTTCACGAACGGAATGCGCTGCGAGGCCAGCAGCCGGCGCAGCGCGTCGGTGTGGGTGTCGCCGCGAAGAATGAGCCCGTCGATGCCGCGGCTGGCCATGTTCTGCGCCTGGCGCGCCTCGGTCTCGGGGTCGTAGCCGCTGGTGGACAGCAGCAGCAGGTAGCCCTGCAGCGACAGGTAGCTCTGCAGCGCCTCGATGCCGCGCGCGAACATGGCGTTGTCCACCGTCGGAATGATCGCGCCGATGGTGCGCGTGCGGCGCGACGACAGCGCGCGCGCCGCGGCGTCGGGGATGTAGCCGAGCTCGGCAATGGCCGCGTCGATGCGCATGCGCAGCTCGGGACTCACCGACTCGGGGTTGTTGAGCGTGCGCGAAATCGAGGCCGTGGAAACGCCCACGTGCTTGGCGACGTCCCGGATTCCCACTGATTTCGGCTTCATGATGAAACAGTTTACAGGAAGCGATACGTAGCCGTTTACAGCCAATTTTGAGGGAAATCACCTATCAATTTCTCCTGTTAACCGCCTTTCTCCGCGTTGACATCGATGGGCCTCGTTCCGATAATTTTGTAAACGGTTACATGGCGATTCACGCGCTGTGATGACCTCGCCTTTGACACGTCACAGGAGACAAAGAAATGAGACAAGCCTTTCGCGCCACCGCATCCGTTCGCGCCGTCGCCCTGCTCGCCGCGGCTTCTTGCGCCGGCACCGCCTTCGCCCAGGAGTTCAACTGGAAGAAGCACCAGGGCAAGACCCTGACCTTCCTGGCCAACAACAACCCCGTGGCCAACGCGCTGCTCAAGTACAAGGGCGACTTCGAGCAGCAGACCGGCATGACGCTGAAGGTCGACTCCTACCAGGAGCAGCAGATGCGCCAGCGCCTGGTGACGGTGATGAACTCGCGCAGCGACGAGATCGACGTGTTCATGTCGCTGCCCTCGCGCGAGGGCATGCAGTTCGCCAAGGCCGGCTGGTACGCCGACCTCAACGACTTCGTGAAGGGCGCCAGCGCCAAGGACTACGACTTCGCCGACCTGAGCGCCGGCATGCTCAAGGACGCCACCTACGACAAGCAGCTCACCGGCATCCCGATGAACGTCGAGGGTCCGGTGCTGTATTACCGCAAGGACCTGTTCCAGAAGTGCGGCGTGTCGCTGCCCAAGAGCCTGCCCGAGCTGGAGGCCGTGTCGGCCAAGCTCAAGAGCTGCGAGCCCGGCGTCACGCCCTTCGTGTCGCGCGGCCTGAAGCCCGCCCTGCCCTTCACGTACAGCGTGTTCCTGCACAACATGGGCGGCCAGTACATGAAGGACGGCAAGTCGCAGCTGTGCAGCAAGGAAGGCCAGGCCTCGCTGGCGCTGTACGCCAAGCTGCTGAAGGACTACGGCCCGCCCGGCGTCGTGAACTACAGCTTCTATCAGATCTCCTCGCTCTACAAGGAGGGCAAGGCGGCCATGGCCTTCGAGTCTTCCAACGAGCTGCGCAACGTGATGGACGGCGGCGCCCGCCTGAAGGACACCGCCGTCGCCGTGCTGCCGGCCGGCCCCGGCGGCTCGCACCCGACCGTGATCGGCTGGACCATGTCGGTGTCGGCGCACAGCAAGAACAAGGAAGCCGCCTGGTACTTCGTGCAGTGGGCCACCAGTCCCGCCGTGCAGGCCAGGCTGGCGCTCGACGGCGTGGCGCCGCCGCGCGCGGCCGTGGCCAAGGCGCCCGGCTACAAGGCCTGGACCGACGAGCAGCCGGTGCGCGCCGAATGGGTCGCAGCCGTCAACGAGCTGAGCCGCACCGGCACCTCGGAGGTGGGCTACCCCATCGTGGCCAACCCGGCTTCGCGCGACTTCATCGGCCAGGCCGCCACCGAACTGCTGCTGGGCCAGAAGGCCCCGGCGCAGGCCTGCGCCGACGCCGACAAGCAGCTCGACGCGCTCATCGCCAAAGACTGACCCGATGGCCGTGTTCGACTTTTCCGCAGGCCACCGAGTGCTGGTGGTCGGGGGCGCCGGAGACATCGGTGCCGCCATCTCGCGCGCGTTCCTGGAGATGGGCTGCAGCGTCGTCGCCACCGGCGTGGACGAGGCCGCGCTCGCGGCCAGTTCGCTGGCGCCTGTGCAAGAGATTTCGCCGGAGCTTTCGCTGCGCACGCTCGACGTGACGAGCGACGCGCAGGTCGCCGGTTTCGTCGGCGGGCTCGACCGGCTCGACACGCTGGTCAACTGCGCCGGCATCCTCGCGCGCTTCAAGGAGTTCGAGATCAAGACCTTCCAGCGCGTGCTCGACGTCAACCTCACCGGCACCTTCCGCCTGTGCAACGCGAGCCTGCCGCTGCTGGAAAAGAGCAAGGGAAGCATCGTCAACGTGGCGTCGATGAACGCCTTCGTCGCGTTGCCCTTCATCCCGGCGTACTGCGCGAGCAAGGGCGGCGTGGTGATGCTCACCAAGTCGCTCTCGCTGGCCTGGGCCGAGCGCGGCGTGCGCGTGAACGCCATCGCGCCGGGCTATGTGGAGACCGCCATCAACGCGGCCGGCCGGCAGGACCAGGCGCACTACGAGCGCATCCGCTCGCGCATTCCGCTGGGCCAGTGGGCGCAGCCCGGCGACATCGCGGGCAGCGCCGTTTTCCTGGCCTCGCCCGCGGCGCACTACGTGACCGGCACCGTGCTCGCGGTGGACGGCGGCTTCCTCGCGGGCTGAAGGCAAAGGACGACGCATGAGCCAATCCAGCCCACCGAGCCAATCCATCGGCACGCGCGGCCAGCTCGCGTTCCTCTCGCTGCCGGCCGTGATCTTCACGACCGCGATGATCGCCTTCCCCTTCGCCTACACCGTGTGGTTCAGCCTGCACGAGTACAGCTTCGGCGGCAAGCCCAAGCTCAACTTCGGCATGAACTACGTCGAGATGGCGGCCGACGGCGAGTTCTGGAACGGCCTGAAGATCACGCTGGTGCTGTACGTGCTCTCGCTGGTGCTGCAGCTGGTGCTGGGCACCTGGGTGGCGCTGCTGCTGCACGGCTCGAAGAAGCTGTCGGGCATCGTGCGCACGCTCATGATCTCGCCCTTCGTGCTGCCGCCGGTGGTGGTCGGCATGATGTGGCTGGTGGTGCTCGACCCGTCCATCGGCGCCGCCAACTACCTGCTGCAGGCCGTGGGGCTGCCGCGCTCCGACTGGCTGGCCTCGCCCGTGTGGGTGATTCCCACGGTCGCGATGATCGACACCTGGCAGTGGACGCCCTACGTCGCGCTGATCGTGCTGGGCGGCCTGCAGTCGCTACCGCCCAACGTGTACGAGGCCGCGCAGATCGACGGCGCCTCGCGCTGGAAGACCTTCTGGCGCATCACGCTGCCGCTGCTCATGCCCACGCTGGTCACGGCGGCCATCCTGCGCAGCGTCGACCTGCTGCGCTTCTTCGACATCATCTACATCACCACCCAGGGCGGGCCGGGCAACGCGTCGAACACGCTGAACATCTACGGCTTTCGCAAGGGCTTCGAGCTGTTCGAGATCGGCTACTCGAGCGCGCTGATGATCACGCTGTCGGCCATCGTGCTCGGCGCGGTGATGGTGCTCACCCAGGCGCGCAAGCGCGTGGCGTGGTGAAACGGGAGACACCGTGAACGACAAGCTCGTGCAACGCCTCAACCTGCTGCAGATCGCCTTCGTGGCGCTGCTGATCCTGCTGCCCATCGCGTGGATGGCGCTGTCGTCCTTCAAGCCCTCGGCCGAAGTGACGGCCTACCCGCCCAAGCTGATGTTCTCGCCCACGCTGGAGAACTACCGCACGCTCTTCGACAGCACGCCGTTCCTGCACTACACCTGGAACAGCACGGTCATCACCGTGGGCTCGACCGCCATCGGCCTGCTGCTGGGCATTCCGGCGGCGTTCGCGGTCTCGTGGACGCGCATCACCTGGCCGGCCACAGTCACGCTGCTGGCGCGCATGGCGCCGGGCACGCTGTTCCTGCTGCCGTGGTACGTGATGTTCCGCGAGGCCGGAATGATCGGCAGCTACTGGGCGCTCATCCTCACGCACGCGGCCATCACCATGCCGATCGTCATCTGGGTGCTGCTGCCCTTCTTCGACAACATTCCGCGCAGCGTGCTCGAAAGCGCGCAGGTCGACGGCTGCAGCGTGCCGCGCATCCTGTGGCGCATTGCACTGCCGCTGGTCATGCCGGGCGTGGTGGTGTCGTCGATCCTGTCGTTCGTGTTCTCCTGGAACTACTTCCTGTTCGCGCTCGTGCTGTCGAACGGCGACACCAAGACGCTCATTGCG
This sequence comes from Variovorax sp. OK605, assembly GCF_900115445.1. NCBI lineage: Bacteria > Pseudomonadati > Pseudomonadota > Betaproteobacteria > Burkholderiales > Comamonadaceae > Variovorax > Variovorax sp. OK605. Next base: position 220,850 of record NZ_FOWL01000007.1, on the reverse strand, counting down.
GCGTCGTTCAACTTCATCGGCGAAGGCGCGTCGAACTGGGGCGCCCTCATGGCGGCGGCCACCCTCATCGCGCTGCCGCCGCTGGCCCTCGCATTCATCGTCCAGCGCAGGCTCGTGTCGGGCCTGGCCATGGGCGCCGTCAAAGGTTAGGAGACTCCTCATGCAAGCTGCCATTTTTCACGGCGACAAGAACATCACCATCGGCGAGGCGCCCATGCCGGTTGCCGGCGCGGGCGAGGTGCTGCTGCGCGTGCGCCGCACCGCGCTGTGCGGCTCGGACACCAAGCTCTGGTTCAACGGCGCCAGCTTCACGCCTGGGCACGAGATCTTCGGCGTGGTGCAGCAGCCCGGCCATGCGCTGGACGGCAAGCGCTGCCTGGTCTACATCCCGGTGCACTGCGGCCATTGCGACTCTTGCCGCGCGGGCGACACGCAGATGTGCCTCAACGAGTCGGTGCTGGTCGGCTGGAACCGCCCCGGCGGCTACGCCGAGTACCTGACCGTGCCCGAGCAGTGCCTGCTGCCCGTGCCCGACGACATCGAGGACGAGCTCGCCCCGCTGCTGCTGGACACCATCGGCACCGCGGCGCACGGCATCCGCTTCGTCAAGCCGCTGGTGCCGCCCGAGACCACCGGCCCGGTGCTGGTGACGGGCGCGGGCCCGGTGGGCATCGGCGCGCTCATCGCGCTGCAGAACATCGGCTACACCGACGTGTACGTGTCCGACCTGAAGGAAGAGCGGCTGCAGCTGGCCGAGTCGTTCGGCGCCAAACGCCATCCGGTGGGCGACGCCAGCAAGCGCTTCAAGCTGATCGTGGAGTGCAGCGGCGCGCACGCCGCGCGCAGCCTGGGCATGGAGATCGTGCTGCCGCGCGGCGTGCTCATTCTCATCGGCGAGAGCGACCAGCCCTGGCCGGTGCAGGAGAACAAGGCCATCCGCCGCAAGGACTTCTACATGGTGCGCACCTTCTACTTCCCCAAGAGCGACTTCGCGCTCAACGTGGAGCTGCTGCGCGGCGAGAAGGCGCGCTACCGCAAGCTGGTGGACGCGCAGTTCGGCATCGAGCAACTGCCCGAGATGTTCGGGCGCTTCGTGGCGGGCGAGCTGGTGAAGCCGCTGCTGGCTTTCGCCTGAGGACGCACAGGCATGGCGTCCATCCGACTGAACGGACTGGTCAAGCGCTTCGGCGACGTGGCCGTGATTCCCTCGCTCGACCTGGAGATCCGCGACGAGGAGTTCGTGGTCTTCGTCGGCCCCTCGGGCTGCGGCAAGTCGACCTTGCTGCGCATCATCGCGGGCCTGGAGCCCATCGACAGCGGCGACCTCTTCATCGGCGACACGCGCGTGAACGACGTGGCACCGGCGCAGCGCGACATCGCCATGGTGTTCCAGGACTACGCGCTCTACCCGCACATGACGGTGCGCGACAACATGGGCTTCGGCCTGGAGATGCGCAACACGCCGAAGGACGAGATCGCGCGCCGCGTCGACCGCGCCGCCGGCATGCTGCGCATCGAGCCCTACCTCGAGCGCAAGCCCAAGGCGCTGTCGGGCGGCCAGCGCCAGCGCGTGGCCATGGGCCGCGCGATGGTGCGCAACCCGAAGGTGTTCCTGTTCGACGAGCCGCTGTCCAACCTCGACGCCAAGCTGCGCGGCGAGGTGCGCACCGAAATCAAGGCGCTCTCGCAGCAGCTGAAGACCACCATGATCTTCGTGACCCACGACCAGGTCGAGGCCATGACCATGGCCGACCGCATCGTGGTGCTGAAGGCCGGCGTGGTGCAGCAGTTCGGCACGCCCGAGGAGGTCTACAAGTCGCCCGCCAACCAGTTCGTGGCCGGCTTCATCGGCTCGCCGACCATGAACTTCTTCGACGTGCAGGCCGAAGCCGGCAACGTGCGCATGGACGACGGCACGCTGTTCGCCATGCCCGCGCGCTGCGCGGGCGTGACCGGGCCCGCGGTGCTGGGCGTGCGGCCCGAGCACATGCGGGTGCTGCCGGCCGATGCGCCCGGCCTGCGCGTGCAGGTGAGCGTGGTCGAGCCGCTGGGCTCGGACACGCTGGTGTACTTCGATCGCGGCGGCAAGCGCCATGTGTCGCGCGTGGCGCCCGAGCTGCAGGTGCGGCCGAAAGACACGATCACGCTGGCCTTCGACATGGACAAGAGCCACCTGTTCGGCACGACCGACGGTGCCGTGCTGCGATGCTGAAATGACGCCCTCGCACCCTCCGCCCCACCCGCGACACCCGCAACGCCCGGCCCCGCGCGTCGTCTGCCTCGGCCTGTCCGCCCTCGACATCACCTGGCAGGTCGACACCCTCCCCCAAGGCGGCGGCAAGACCCGCGCTGGCGACGTGCGCGAAGGCGGCGGCGGCATGGCGGCCAATGCGGCCGCGGCCGCCGCGAAGCTCGGCGCGGCGGTGCAGTTCTGGGGCCGCGCCGGCGAAGACCGCGCCGGGCACGAGATGAAGGCGCAGCTCGCCGCGCTCGGCGTCGACGTTGTGCACTTCCGCCTCTTCGAAGGGGCGCGCTCGTCGCTCTCGGGCATCGTGGTCGACACGCGCGGCGAACGCATGATCGTCAACTTCCGCGGCGCCGGCCTGCCCGCCGAACCCGCATGGCTGCCCCTGCCCACGCTGGCCGAAGCCGACGCCGTGCTGGCCGACCCGCGCTGGCCCGAAGGCGCGCTGGCGCTGTTCGGCGCGGCGCGCGAGCGCGGCCTGCCCACCGTGCTCGACGGCGACGTGGCCGATGCCGCCGTGTTCGACATGCTGCTGCCGCACACCGACCACGCCGTGTTCTCCGAACCTGGCCTTGCCGGCTACGCCACCGGCACGCGCTCGGTCGACGCGCAGTTGAACTTCGCGCTGTCGCGCGGCTGCCGCCTGGCAGCGGTCACGCTCGGCGAACACGGCCTGCGCTGGGCCGACGCCGACGGGCTGCACGCGCTGCCCGCCTTCGAGGTGACGGCCGTCGACACCACCGGCGCCGGCGACGTGTTCCACGGCGCGTTCGCCTTCGCGCTGGGCGCCGGCTGGCCCGTGCGCCGCGCCTTCCAGTTTTCCGCCGCGGTGGCGGCCCTGAAGTGCACACGACCCGGCGGACGCGCCGGCGTGCCCGACTTCGCCACCGCGATGTCCCTCGTCGATTCCATCAAGGAGTGATTCCTCTCATGACAACACCTGCCCTGAACCTCGGCAAGAAATGGGGCATGCGCCGCATGGCCACGCCCCAAGGCCACTTCACCATGGTCGCGCTCGACCAGCGCCCACCCATTGCGCAGCTGATCGGCGCCAAGCGCGGCATTGCGCCCGCCGACGTGAGCTTTGCCGACATGGTGGACGTCAAGCGCACGCTGGTCGACACGCTCGGTGCACACGCCAGCGCCATGCTGTTCGACCCGAACTACGCCTTCCCGGCCGCGCTGCAGAAGCTGCCCGCGCACACCGGCCTGGTCGTCACGCTCGAAGACCACCGCTTTCGCGACACGCCCGGCGGCCGGCTGTCGCACTCCATCAACGACTGGAGCGTGGAGAAGATCAAGCGCGCCGGCGGCGACGGCGTGAAGGTGCTGGCGTGGTACCGCCCCGATGCCGAGCCCGACGTGCTAGCGCACCAGCAGGACTACGTGCGCAAGATCGGCGAGGAGTGCCGCCAGTGGGACATTCCGCTGGTGCTCGAGCTGCTGGTGTACCCCTTTCCCAAGAGCGAGCGCCACACGGTGGACTACATCGAGTCGCCAGAGAAGATGCCCGAGCTGGTCATCGAGAGCGTGCGCGAATTCGCCAGGCCCGAGTACGGCGTCGACCTGTTCAAGCTCGAGAGCCCGCTGCCCGGCGCCACCCTGCCCGCGCGCGACGGCGGCGCGGCGCACACCGCCGCGCAGGGCTGGTTCGACCAAATGGGCGCCATCTGCAAGGCCGCGGACATTCCGTGGGTGATGCTGTCGGCCGGCGTGACCTCGCCGCAGTTCGTGCGGGTGATGGAGTACGCCTACGCCGCGGGCGCGCACGGCTTCCTGGCCGGCCGCGCGGTGTGGTGGCAGGCGCTGCAGAACTTCCCCGACCTCGCGCTGTGCGCCGAGCAGCTGCGCAAGGACGGCAGCGCCACGCTGGCCGAGCTGGAAGCGCTCACGCTGCGCGCGGGCAACGCCTGGCATGCGGACTACAGCGCCTTCGACGCCATGAAGGCCGAAGGCGAGCTCTGCGCGGCGTATGCCTGACGGCGTGCGCGGGGCAAACGCGCACGGGACAATCGGCGCATGACATCCATCGCACCGGATTCCGCGGCATCAAGCGCCTCCAGCACCTCCAGCGCCCTCACCGTCGAGCGCCTCGACGTCTTCGTGTTCCGCGCCCCGGCCGAGCCGCCGGTGCAGACCTCCTTCGGCGTCATGCGCGACCGGCCCGCGGTGCTGGTGCGGCTCACCGATGCCGACGGCGCGGTGGGCTGGGGCGAGATCTGGTGCAACTTTCCGACGGTGGGCGCAGAGCACCGCGCGCGCATGGCGCTGGCCTACTGCCGCCCGGCCGTCACCGGCCGCGCGTGGTCGCATCCGCGCGAGTGCTTCGACGAACTCACGAAGCGTTTCGCGGTGCTCGCGCTGCAGACCGGCGAGCACGGCACGCTGAACCAGATCGTGGCGGGCGTGGACACGGCGCTGTGGGACCTGCACGCGCGCCGCCAGGGCAAGCCGCTGTGGCAGGTGCTGGGCGGTGCGCAGGCCCGGCCGGTGCAGGTGTATGCCTCGGGCCTGAACCCGACCGACCCCGAGACGCTGGCGCTGCGCAAGCGCGACGAGGGCTACCGGGCCTTCAAGCTCAAAGTGGGCTTTGGCGCCGAGCGCGACCTGGCCAACCTGCGCGCCCTGCGCGATGCGCTCGGCAGCGAGGCCACGATGATGGTCGACGCCAACCAGGCCTGGGACTTCGACGAAGCCTGCCAGGCCGGCCGGCGCATGGAAGATTTCGACCTGCTGTGGCTCGAGGAACCGCTGCGCGCCGACCAGCCCGCGCAGCGCTGGAAGGAGCTGAGCGAGCGCCAGCCGCTGACGCTGGCCGGCGGCGAGAACCTCGCGGGCTTCGCGCAATACCGCGACTTCATTGCGACAGAAGGCATGGCCGTCATCCAGCCCGACCTGGGCAAATGGGGCGGCTTCAGCGGCTGCCTCGAGGTGGCGAAGCAAACCCTGGCGGCCGGCAAGTGGTACTGCCCGCACTGGCTGGGCGGCGGCATCGGCCTTGTCGCGTCGATGCACCTGAAGACCGCCGTGGGCGGGCCGGGCTACGTGGAAGTCGACAGCAACCCGAACCCGCTGCGCGAACTGCTGGCGGTGCCCAACTTCACCGTGAACGACGGCTGGGTACAGCTGTCGAACGAGCCCGGGCTGGGCGTGGCGCCGGACCTGGCGGCGTGCAAGGGCTTCGTGGTCGAGATTCCGCTGGTCGGCGTGGTCGGCGTGTAGCCCGGCACCGCGGCGGCGCGCATCAGCCCTGCGCGATTGCCGTCCACGCGCTGGCCAGCAGTGTCGACCCCGCGGCCGCCAGCAGGCCGCCCACCAGCCACTTGAGCGTGCGCGGCTGCAGCTTGTTCGGCAGCCGGTGGTGCAGCCGCGTCGCGACGTAGACGACCGGCATCGCGCAGCCGGCCAGCAGCGCCGAGTACCACGAGAAGTTGCCCGTCGGCAGCACGATCACCAGCCGCACCAGCGAGTTGAAGGCGAACATCAGCAGCAGCGCGCGGCGCACCAGTTCGCGGTCCAGCGGCTGGCGGTACATGTGGAACACGATGGGCGGGCCCGAGCTGGAGAACAACCCGCCCAGCACGCCCGACAGCCCACCGATCACGGCGAAGCTGGTGCGACCCGACACCACGGGCAGCGGCCGGCCCTGCGTCACCAGCAGCACCGCGCAACCCAGGATCGACACGCCCAGCAGCCCGCGCAGCCAGTTGACCGCCCCGCCGCTGAGCCACGTGAGCAGCACCAGCCCGACGATCACGCCCAGCGTGCTGCCGTTGAGCGCCGGCTTCATCAGCTGCCATGGCACCACGCCGGGGCGGGCGCGGAAGTAGGTCCAGGCATTGATCAGGCTCAGCACCGTCGCGGCGTTGGCCGTGTCGCTCACGCTGGCGATGTGGAACACCGACACCAGGCCCAGCAGGATCAGGCTGAATGCGAACCCCGTGAGGTTCTGCGCGTAGGTGGCCAGCGCCACGCAGGCCATGAAGACCAGCACGGGGCCGGCTTCGGAAAGAATCGCTTGCACCGGATATGAATCGTCAGTTGGCCGCTGCGGGAGCTGCGCCATGCGCGGCGTGGTGGCCAGGGTGGACGCCGTGGCCTGCCGCAAGGGAAAAGGGAGGAGCGTGACCCACGAGGCCGCAACGGGCCCGGATGTCACGGCCCGCATTGTCCCTCGAACGGCGGGTGCGGCGCTGCCGGGGCGCGCTAACTCCGGCCCCGGCAGTGGGACATTCGGCGCGGGGCGACCCGATTCGGTGCGCGCGATGCCGCGCGCCGTGCGCCGTGCGCCGTGCGCCCTCAGTAGATCGGCGGCTCGGGCGTCGGCGCGTTGCCGGCCAGGCTCGCGAAATCGCACCCCAGGTGCGCCTGCGTCACCTCGTGCTGGAAGATCTTCGTGTAGCCACGCGTGTAGGCCTGCACGGGCGGCTTCCAATGCGCGCGGCGCGCGGCCAGTTCCTCGTCGGACACCAGCATGTTCAGGCTGCGCGCGCCGATGTCCAGGCACACCGTGTCGCCGGTCTTCAGCAGCGCCAGCGGCCCGCCGATGGCCGACTCGGGCGACACGTGCAGCACGCAGGTGCCGTAGTGCGTGCCGCTCATGCGCGAATCGGAAATGCGCAGCATGTCGCGCACGCCTTCGCGCAGCAGCTTCTTCGGAATCGGCAGGTTGCCCCATTCGGGCATGCCGGGGCCGCCCACCGGGCCGCCGTTGCGCAGCACCAGCACGGTCGAGGCGTCGCAGTCGAGATTTTCGTCGGCCATGGCCGCGAGCATCTCGGCGTTCGAGTCGAACACCAGCGCGCGCCCGGTGTGGCGCAGCAGCCCCGGCGTGGCGGCCGAAGGCTTGATGACCGCGCCGTCGGGGCACAGGTTGCCGCGCAGCACGGCCAGCGCAATGCCGGCCTCGGGGCATTCGGGCGTGCCTTGCTTGAGCGGCGCCGCCGGGTCGAGGATGGTGCCGTCGTCTTGCGCCGGCCAGTTCGCGATGTCTTCGCCCAGCGTGCGGCCGGTGACGGTGCGCGCCGACAGGTCCAGGTGCGCGGCGATCCTGTTCAGCACCGCGGGCAGGCCGCCCGCGTAGTGGAAGTCTTCCATCAGCTTCTCGCCCGACGGATAGAGGTTGGCGATGACGGGCACGCGCCGCGCGATGGCGTCGAGCTCGTCGATGTTCAGCTCGATGCCCGCGCGCCCCGCCATGGCGGGCAGGTGCACCGCCGCGTTGGTGGAGCCGCCGAGCGCCATGTAGGCGGTGACGGCGTTGACGAACGAGGCCTTGGTGACGATGCGCGAGGGCTTCAGGTCTTCCCACACCATGGAGACGATGCGCTCGCCGCAGCGCCATGCCATGCGGCTGTGCTCGGAGTCGACCGCGGGAATGCTCATGGCGCCGGGCAGCGACAGGCCCATGGCCTCGGCAATGGCCGTCATGGTGCTGGCCGTGCCCATGGTGTTGCAGGTGCCGGGCGTGCGCGTCATGCGCGACTCCAGGCGGATCCACTCGGCCTGGTCGATGTTGCCGATGGTGCGCTCGGCCCAGAACTTCTTGGTGTGCGTGCCCGCGCCCACGGCCTGGCCCCTGTAGCGGTCGTTCATCATCGGGCCGGCCGGCAGGAAGATGGCGGGCACGTCCATCGACAGCGCCCCCATGATGAGGCCGGGCGTGGTCTTGTCGCAGCCGCCCATGAGCACCACGCCGTCGATCGGCAGGCTGCGCAGCAGCTCCTCGCATTCGATGGCCAGCAGGTTGCGGTAGATCATGGTCGTGGGCTTGACCATCACCTCGCCCAGGCTCAGCGCGGGCAGCTCCAGCGGGTAGCCGCCGGCCTGCAGCACGCCGCGCTTCACGGCCTGGGCGCGCTCGCGCAGGTGCGCGTGGCACGGCGAGAGCTCGCTCCAGGTGTTGACGATGCCGATCACGGGCCGGCCCATGAACTCCTCGCGCGCCAGCCCCTGCTGCTGCATGCGCTGGCGGTGGGCGAAGCCACGGATGTCGTCGCTCGCGAACCAGCGCTGGCTGCGCAGTTGCTCGACGGTCTTGGGGCGGACGCCTTCTGTGGACATGCGGTGTGTTCTTCTCTGGATCTCGGGGGTTGCCGGGGCGTCAGTAGGTGGCGGGCGCGGCGGGCGGGCGCGGTGCCGGCGGCAGGCCGCGCGCCTTGAAGCGCGCCGCCACGTCGTCCGCGCTCTTGCGCAGCAGCACCTGGTCGTTGGCCACGGCCACGAACAGCGCGCCCAGCTCGAGCAGCTCCTGCGCGCGCGGCTCGTCGTTCATCAGGATGCCGGGCGCCTTGCCGCAGGCCAGGATGCGCGCAATGGCCTTGTCGACCGCGGCGCGCACCGTGGGGTGGTTGACCTGCCCGGCCACGCCCATGCTGGCGGAGAGGTCGCCGGGGCCGATGAACACGCCGTCGACACCGTCGACGTTGGCGATGTCCTCGAGCTGCTCGAGCGCCTCGGCGGTCTCGACCTGCACCAGCACGCAGATCTCGCTCGCGGCCTCGGCCACGTAGCGGGCGTCGCGGCCGAACTTCGAGGCGCGCACCGTGCCGCCCATGCCGCGGATGCCGTGCGGCGGGTAGCGCGTGGCGGCCACGGCGGCCTCGGCTTCCTCGCGCGTCTGCACGAACGGCAGCAGCAGCGTCTGCGCGCCGATGTCCAGGTACTGCTTGATCAGCACCGGGTCGTTCCACGGCGGGCGCACCACGGCGTTGGTGGGCCGGTCGCGTTCGGCCTGCACCGCCTGCAGCTGGCGCAGCATGGTGGTCGGGTCGCCGGGGGTGTGCTCGGCGTCGAGCAGGATCCAGTCGAAGCCGGCGCCCGCGAGCAGCTCGGAAATGTAGGGGTCGGGCAGCGTCGACCAGATCCCGATCTGCGGCACCTTGGCCGCGAGGGCGTGCTTGAATGCGTTGCGTGAAGGCATGGTTGTCCTGTGTCTGTGTCTTGCGGTGTGTTCAGTCGATCTGCACGTTGCCGGCCTTGATGACCTCGCCCATGGTGGCGTGGTCGGCCTTCAGGCGCTCGGTGAAGGCCTGCGGCGTCGATGAAAGCACATCGAAGCCCTGCTCCTCCAGCGGCTTGCGGAACGCCGGGTCGGCGAGGATCCCGGCCATCTCCTTGTGCAGCCGCTCGACCACCGGCGCCGGCGTGCCGGCGCGCACGAGCATGCCGCTCCATGCGAGCTGCACCACGCCGGGCGCACCGGCCTCGGCCATGGTCGGCACGTTGGGCAGCAGCTTCGAGCGCTGCGTGTCGGCCACGGCCAGCACCCGCACGCGGCCGCCCTTCTCCTGGCCGAGCACGGCCGAGAGGTTGTGGAACATCATCGGGATCTGCCCGCCCATCACGTCGTTGAGCGCGGCCGGGCCGCCCTTGTAGGGCACGTGGATCAGCTGCGTGCCGGTCCTGGCCTCGAACTGCAGGCCCGTGAGGTGCATGGTGTTGCCGTTGCCGGCCGAGCCGAAGCTCAGCGTGCCGGGCGCCTTCTTCGCGGCGGCGACCACGTCGGCCACCGTCTTGTAGGGCGTGCCGGCACCGACCACCAGCACGTTGGGCGTCTGGTTGGTCAGCGTGATGGGCTGGAAGTCTTTGAGCGCATCGAAGCCCGTGGCCTTGTACAGGTGCGGGTTCACGGCCAGCGTGCTGACCGAGCCGAAGAACACGGTGTAGCCGTCGGCCGGCTGGTTGCGCGCGACGTACGCGGCCGCGATGTTGCCGTTGGCGCCGGGCCGGTTGTCGATGATCACCGGCTGGCCGAGCCGCTGCGAGAGCGCCTGCCCGAAGGGCCGCGCGAACTGGTCGGCGGCGCCGCCCGCGGGCTGCGGCACCACCAGCACGATGGGCTTGTGCGGATAGTCGGCCTTCGGCTGTGCCAGCGCCGGCGCGGTGCCCAGCGCGGCGATGCAGCTGCCGCAGACGGCGAACACGAGCGTTGCGAACTTCTTCATCGGGTCTCCTTGTTCAGGCGTTCACGCGCCGCCGCCGCGCCAGAACGCGATCTGCGCGGCAACCTGGTGGTCGATCATGGGCTTGCCGCCCACCACCCGCAGCCCGCGCGCGCTGCAGGCGGCCATGAGCTCGGTGTCGCGCGCGGCAATGATGTCGAACAGCGCCGCATCGGCCGGCAGCAGCGCGGCATCGAAAGGCATCGGCTCGCCTTCGTGCAGGCCCAGCGAGGTGGCGTTGACCGCCAGGCCCGCACGGCGCAGGGCGCTGGCGTGGTCACTGTCGGGCGGCATGCGCACGCCGATGCCCGGGAAGGCCTTGCGCAGTTCGGCCACCAGGTGCCCGGCGCGCTCGGGCTCGCGGTTGATCACGTGCAGCTCGCGCACACCGGCCGCGGCCAGCGCGAACGCGATGGCCGTGCCCGCGCCGCCCGCGCCCACCAGCACCACGGGGCGATCGGGCCACAGCACGCCGTGCGCGCGCGCGGCTTCCACGAAGCCCACGCCGTCGAAGCTCTCGCCCGACCACTGCCCGTCGGCGTCGATGCGCATGGTATTGACCACGCCGGTGCGCAGCGCCTCGGGTCCGCGCCGCGCGCACAGCGCATATGCCGCGGCCTTGTGCGGAATCGTGAGGTTCAGGCCCTGCAGGTTGCCCACGCGCGCAAGCTGCGCCACGGTGGCCGCGAAGTCGCCCGGGTGCACGCCCATCGGCACCAGGCACCAGTCGAGGCCGGCGGCCGCAAAGGCCGGGTTGTAGATGCGCGGCGCGCGCACGTGGTCGACCGGGTGCGCGAGGATGGGAACGAGGCGCGTGGCGCCGCTGAGCGTGACGGGCACCATGGCCTCAGCCCTTCACCGCGCCGGCTGTCAGGCCGCTCACGAGGTAGCGGCGCACCAGCATCGAGAACACGAGCACCGGCGCCATCACCAGCGAGCCGCCCGCGGCGATCTTGCCCCACTCCCAGCCTTCGTAGTTCATGAAGTTCACCACCGCCACCGGCGCGGTGCGCGCGTCGGTTCGCGTGAGGATGAGCGCGAAGAAGAAGTCGTTCCACGCGTAGAGGAAGCACAGGATGGCCGTGGCCGCGATGCCTGCGGTGGCCATCGGCATCACGATCTCGAGGAACACGGTGCCGAAGCCCGCGCCGTCCATCAGCGCGGCTTCTTCGAGCGACGCGGGCACGGCGTCGAAGAAGGGCTGCATCATCCAGATGACCAGCGGCAGGTTGAAGGTCATGTAGATCATGATGAGCCCGGTGCGCGTGTCGAGCAGCCCGAGCCAGCGGTAGGCCAGGAAGAACGGAATGGTGAACGCGATGGGCGGTGCCATGCGCGTGAGCAGGATGCCCAGGCCCAGCCCGAAGCGCCCGCGCCCGGTCCAGCGCGACAGCGCATAGGCCGCCGGAATGCCGAACAGCAGCGCCAGCAGCGTCGACACGATGCTCGTGATCAGGCTGTTGACGAACGACTCCGGAAACCCCGCCTGCCACAGCCCCACGTAGTGCTCCAGCGTGGGCACGAAGAACACGCGCGGCGGAAACTCCAGGATGAACGGCGTCGGCTTGAACGACATCTGCAGCAGCCACAGGAAGGGCAGCAGCATGAGCACCAGGATGAGCGGCACGGCCCAGCGCGCGAGCGGCCAGCGCTTGCGCCAGGGCACTTTGCGCGGCGGTGTCTTGCGGACCGGTGATGTGGGCGTCATTCCGCGGCTCCCGCGTTGCGGCTCAGGCGCATCGCGCCCCAGCTGACGAGCACGGTGGCCACCAGCAGCACCACCGTGATGGCGCTCGAGTAGCCGAGCTCGCCGAAGTTGAAGGCCACCAGGTAGGCGTAGTAGTTGGTCACCTCGGTCACCGAACCGGGTCCGCCGCCGGTCAGCAGGAAGATCAGCGGAAAGGCCTTGATGCTGTCGATGAGCCGGAACAGCGTGCACACCAGCAGCACCGGCGCGATGTAGGGCAGCACGATGTGGCCGAACACGCGCCAGGCGTCGGCGCCGTCCATGCGCGCGGCCTCCACGTACTCGGCCGGCAGCGTCTGCAGCGCGGCCAGCACCATCAGGAAGGTGAACGGCGCCCACTCCCAGGTGTCGGCGATCACGATGGCCCACAGCGCGAAGTCGACGTGCGTGGTGAGCGCGGGCAGCGTCACGCCAAGCACGCGCGCGGCCTGGTAGATGGGGCTGATGTCGGGCGTGTAGACCAGCTTCCAGATCACCGCCACCACGATCGGCGGCAGCACCATCGGAATCACGAACAGGTGGCGCAGCGACTTCCAGCGGTCTTGTCCCGAATGCACCAGCAGCGCGAGCCCCGTGCCCAGCAGCACCTGCAGCACCACCGTGTAGAGCGACAGCCGCGCCTGCACCACGAGCGAGCCGACGAAGCGCTCGTCGCCGCCCAGCAGCCTGTAGTTGCGCAGCGGGTCCGAGAAATCGCCCAGCGAGCCGGGGTTGACCAGCGCACCGGGCGTGAGGCTGGTGACCAGCAGGAACAGCGTGGGCAGCCCCGCCACCACGAGCAGGAAGATCAGGCTGGGCGCGATCGCCATCCGCACGAAGCGGCGGCGCTGGCCTTCATAGGAAGCAGCGGGCATGGGAAGCGGGCGTCAGACCTTGGCGCCGGCGCGGCGCAGCGCGTTGAGCGCCGCGTCCTGCGCGGCCTTCATCGACTCGGCCGCGGGCTGCTGGCCCGACACCACGCGCTCGACCGCCTTGTTGACCACGTCGCCCACCAGCGGAAACTCTTTCACCGTGCGGTAGGCCATGTAGTTGCGCGTCTTGCCGGGCTGCTCGAGCACCTCGAGGTAGAGCTTGCCCAGGTCCTGCCCGTTGATGGTGTTGATGCGCTTGTACTCGGCGCTCTCGATGACCGAGCGGCGGCAGATCGACGGATGGCCGGTGTCCTTCACGATGCGCGCGGTGAGCTCGGGGCTCAGCGTCCACTTGATGAACTCCCAGGCGGCCTCCTTGTTCTTGGCGTTCTTCGGAATGCCCAGGCCCTGGCTGTTCGACGCCGGAAAGTCGCCCTTGGGGCCGGCCGGCATGCGCATGACGCGCGCTGTGTCCTTCACCTTGCTGTCGGGCGAGGTCAGCATGGCGCTGACCCACGAGCTGGAGTGAATGAAGATGTTCGAGCGCCCGCCGATGAGCGCCGCGCGCGCCTGGTCTTCGGTGTAGCCCAGCACGCCTTGCGGGCTGTACTTGGACAGGAGCCTTGCGTAGAAATCGGTCCCCTGCACCGCCGCGGCCGAGTCGAGCGCGGGCTTGATGTCGCCCGGCGGGTTCACGAAGAAGTCGCCGCCGAAGCCCTGCACGTACGGCGGCAGGAACCAGTGGTGCAGGTTGGAGCTGACGAACCCGGTCACCGGGCCGCTGCCGCCGTCCTGGCCATGGATGGCCTCGGCGACCTTCATGAGTTCGTCGAAGGTCTGCGGCGCTTCCACGCCGCGCTTCTTCATGAGGTCGGTGCGGCTGATGCCCATGAGCATCGCCCCGCCCTCCCAGGCGAAGCCGTAGGCCTTGCCGGCCTTGTCGAGGTAGGGCAGCTGCGCGCCCTTCACGAAGTCGTCGGGGTTCCAGCTGGCGGGCGTGAGCTTGCGGTCGGCGGCGAAGTCGCTGAGGTTGGCCAGCAGGCCCGCCGCCACCCAGCGCGCGGCCAGGATGAAGGTGACGTTGCAGAAGTCCCAGGCGCTGCCGCCGGACGACAGCTCCAGGTCGGCCTGCTGGTTGTAGACCGGGAAGGCCGAGAGCTGCAGGTCGACCGTCATGCCGGTCTGCTGCTCGAACTCGGGGATGTACTTGCGCAGGATGTTGAAGAAGCCGTGCTGGTAGGCCGCGCCGCGCAGTTTCACGCCGGCGAAGGGCTTGGCCTGCGCGATGGCCGGGAAGGCCAGCGTGCCGCCGGCGCCGGCGGCTACGCTTGCGGCGGCCGCCTTCAGGAGGCGGCGGCGCTGCGGGTCGATGGCTGGAGAGTGCGGCAGGCTCATGGTCGTGTCTCTTTCTTCCGGATCATCCGTATGGCGTCTGGACTTGAATATGACAGACAAATAGATTTCAATTTCTCATGGAAAACCCGAAACTTGAGGGCTATTCACGTGGGATAACCTTATTTCCATAAATAATATGTCCGACCATAAAGAACACATCGAAGCCCGCCCGGCTGCCTCGCGGCGTGGCCCGATGGCCGTGACCGAGGCGCTGGCCCACCGTGTGGTGGCCGGCGAATGGGGGGATGGCGCGGCGTTGCCGACGGAGGTGGAACTGGCCGAACAGCTCGGCGTGGCGCGCACCTCGGTGCGCGAGGCGCTGACCCGGCTCAAGGCCAAGGGCCTGATCGCCTCGCGCCAGAAGGCCGGCACGCGCGTGCTGCCGCGCACCCAATGGAACATGCTCGACGAGGACGTGCTGCGCTGGACCTGGTCGGGCAACGACCGCGTGCAGATGGCGCAGCACCTGATGCAGCTGCGGCGCATCGTGGAGCCCGCGGCCTGCGAGATTGCGGCGGCCTCGGCGCCCGACGCGGCCATTGCGACCATCGAGCGCGCCTACCGGCTGATGGACGCGGCCGGCATGGACGCCGTGGCCTACGCCGGGCCCGACCTGGAGTTTCACCGCGCGATCCTCACCGCCACTGGCAACCCTTTCCTGGTGGCCTTCGGCGCCACCATCGAGGCCGCGCTGCGCACCTCGTTCGAACTCTCGACGCGCCAGCCCGGCGCGCCGCGCAAGAGCCTGCCGCTGCACCGTGCCGTGCTCGACCAGATCTGGGCGCGAAAGCCCGCCGAGGCGCGCCGCGCGATGGAAGAACTGCTCGGGCTGACCGAGTCGAACATCCAGCGCGGCGTGGCCAGGTCGGCCGCCGCGGCCTCCAGCTGACCCTTACGAAATTACCTCCGCAACCGCCTTCCCTACAAAGGCACAGGAACCCCACGCCATGGCAGAGATCCGGCTTCAATCCATCAGCAAGCGCTTCGGCGACGTCGAGGTGATCCCCGGCCTCGACCTCACGATGCCCGACGGCCAGGTGACGGTGCTGCTCGGCCCTTCGGGCTGTGGCAAGTCGACGCTGCTGCGCATGATCGCGGGGCTGGAAACGCCCAGCGGCGGCGAGGTGCTCGTGGGCGGGCGCGTGGTGAACGACGTGCCGCCGGCCGAGCGCGGCTGCGCGCTGGTGTTCCAGAACTACGCGCTGTACCCGCACAAGACGGTGCGCCAGAACCTGGCCTTTCCCCTGCGCATGGCCAAGGTCGACGCCGCGCAGCAGCAGCGCAGCGTGGACGAGATCGCCCGCACGCTGGAGCTCACGCCGCTGCTGGAGCGCTACCCGCGCCAGCTCTCGGGCGGCCAGCGCCAGCGCGTGGCCATGGGCCGCGCCATGATCCGCCAGCCCGAGGTGTTCCTGTACGACGAGCCGCTGTCCAACCTCGACCTGGAGCTGCGCGTGAAGCTGCGGCTCGAAATCGCGCGCATGCAGCGCACGCTGAAGGCCACCGCGGTGTACGTGACGCACGACCAGACCGAGGCCATGACGCTGGCCGACCAGATCGTGGTGCTGCGCAAGGGCCGCATCGAGCAGGTCGGCTCGCCGCTGGCGCTGTACCGCTCGCCGGCCAACCTGTTCGTGGCGGGCTTCATCGGCACGCCGCGCATGAACCTGTTCCAGGTCGACGCCGCCGAGCAGGGCACCGGCGGCACGCGCTTGCGCATCGGCACAACCACGCTGCAGGTGCCGCAACGGCTGCGCGGCGACGTGCGCACACTGGGCTTTCGCGCCGAGCAGGTGCGCATCGGCGCGCCGCTGCCGGGCCAGGTGGTGCTCGACCTGCAGGACTGCGAGACGCTGGCCGTGGAGCAGCTGGGCGACCGCGCGTTCTGCTACCTGCGCTCGTCGCTGGGCGAACTGGTGCTGCTGACGCCGGGCGGCGACACCGCATTGCCGCGCACCCTGCAGCTCTCGCTGGCGCCCGAGGCGCTGCACTTCTTCGACGCGAACGAGCTGGCGCTGCGCCAGGAAACGGCCGAGATGGCACCGGCCGAGATGCAAACGGCCGCGGCCTGAAGCTCGCCAGACCGATCGGCCCGCCAGTGCATCACCGCATCAGGTCCCAGCCCATCATCAACGCGGCGAACCCCATCAGCGCGGTGCCGCCCCAGCCGAGCCAGCGGGTGCGCCGCCCGGAGGTGAACACGCCCATCACCTTCTCGCGGGTCACCAGCACCATCATGGCGGCCATGATCGGCACGGCCACCACGCCGTTGATGACGGCGCTCCAGTAGAGCGCCTTCATCGGGTCGATGGGAGTGAAGTCGAGTGCGGTGCCCACCAGCGTGGCCACCGCGATGATCCCGTAGAACTCCTTGGCCTCGCGCCAGTGCCGCTCCAGCCCCTCCTCCCAGCCGAAGGCCTCGGCCACCGCATAGGCGGCCGACGAGGCCAGCACCGGCACCGCCAGCAGGCCGGTGGCGACGATGCCGCCGGCAAAGAGCCAGAAGGCGAAGTCGCCGGCCAGCGGGCGCAGCGCCTCGGCGGCCTGCGCGGCGGAGGTCACGTCGTGCACGCCCGCCGTGAACAGCACCGACGCGCCCACCACCATCACGAAGAAGGCGATGAGGTTGGAAAACGTCATGCCCACCCAGGTGTCGATCCGCACGCGCTTCAGGTCGTGGCGCACCTGCTCGTCGGTGCCGCGCCGCCCGCCCTTCAGGCGCAGCTCTTCCACCTCCTGCGAGGCCTGCCAGAAGAACAGGTAGGGCGAGATGGTGGTGCCCAGCAGCGCGACGATCATCATCCAGTAGTCGCCCTTCCACTGCAGCCTGGGCACCACCAGGTCGTGCAGCACGCGGCCCCATTCGACCTGCACCACGAACACCGCCGCCACGTAGGCGAAGAGCGTGAGCGTCAGCCACTTGAGGATGTGGGCCAGCTTGCGGTAGGGCACGAACACCTGCAGCAGCACCGTGACCACGCCGAACACCAGCGCATGGAAGTGCGCCCCGCCGCCCACCACCAGCTGCAGCGCCTCGCCCATGGCGGCGATGTCGGCCGCGATGTTGATGGTGTTGGCCACCACCAGCAGCGCCACCAGCACGATGAGCAGGCCGCGCGGCATGTGCTCGCGCAGGTTGGCCGCCACGCCCTTGCCCGTGACCCGGCCGATGCGCGCCGACACCAGCTGGATGGCCACCATGAACGGCAGCGACAGGAACACCGTCCACAGCAGCCCGGTGCCGAACTGCGCCCCGGCCTGGGTGTAGGTCGCGATGCCCGACGGGTCGTCGTCGGCCGCGCCGGTGACGACGCCGGGGCCCACGTGGCGCAGGAAGGAGGGGATTCGTTTTTTCATGTGCGCGCGCATGGTCGCATGCCGAGCCTGACCGGGACATGAACTGGGCGCATCGGGCATCTTGGCATCCTGTTCAGGCCCGCTCGGAAAACAGCGCCACGATCACCTGCCGCAGCCACCGGTTGCCCGGATCGGCCTCGAAACGCTTGCTCCAGTGCAGCGACACGGTGAAGTCGCGCAGCGGAAACGGCGGCTCCACGATGGCGTAGCCGCCCTCCGCCGCGAAGCCGCGCGCGATGTTGCGCGGCATCACCACCGCCAGGTCGGTGGCGCGCACGATGGCCGGCAGCACCATGAAGTGCTCGGTCGTCAGGCGCAGCCGGTCTTCCAGGTTCAGCAGCTGCAGGATGCGCAACGTGTCGGCATGGGTGCGCACGGCCACGTAGTCGAGCTCCTGCAGCGCCTCCAGCAGGGCCTGCCCGCTGCGCCGGCGTTTCACGAAGGGATGGTCCTGGCGCAGCAGCACGATGTAGCGGTCCCTCAGCAGCTGGGCGCTCTGGGTGTCCTTCACGCGGGGCAGGAAGCCGAAGGCGAAGTCGACCTTGCCGCTGTCCAGCGCGGTGGCGATGTCGCCCGGCGCCAGCGGCCGGGTCTCCACCCGCACGCCCGGCGCCAGCTCGCGCAGCCGCGCCATCAGCGCCGGCAGGAAACGCCCCTCGCCGATGTCGCTCATGTGGATGCGAAAGGTCTTGCGCGACACCAGCGGCTCGAAGCGGTCGGACTCGTGCAGCGCCTCCTCCAGCGTGCTCAGCGCCGCCTGCACCGCCACCGCCAGCCGGTCGGCGCGCGGCGTGGGGGCCACGCCGCCGGGGGCGCGCGTGAAGAGCGCGTCCGCCAGCAGCAGCCGCAGGCGGCCCAGCCCGTGGCTGGCCGCGGGCTGCGTGAGGCCCAGCGATTCGGCGGCGCGGCTCACGTTGCGCTCGCGGTAGACGGCGTCGAACAGGCGCAGCAGGTTGAGGTCGAGTGTTTCCATATGCATGCCATTCATATTGCTTAGCTCGATTATTTTATTGAGCGCCGCGGCAGCGCCACGCACACTGGCGGGCGTTCGCCGGCCGGCCCTGCCGATGCCGCGACCCGAGCCCCACGACAAGAAGGAGACAAGACATGGCCATGATTCGTGCACTTCGTCGT
Organism: Variovorax sp. OK605; assembly: GCF_900115445.1. Classification (NCBI taxonomy): domain Bacteria; kingdom Pseudomonadati; phylum Pseudomonadota; class Betaproteobacteria; order Burkholderiales; family Comamonadaceae; genus Variovorax; species Variovorax sp. OK605. The sequence goes on along the minus strand of NZ_FOWL01000007.1, from coordinate 202,178 downwards.
TTCCGCGCGCCATTCAGCGCACCGTTCAGCGCGCGCGCAGCGCTCGCCACCCTCCTCTGCGCGGCCGTCACCGCCTGGGCCCAGCAGCCCCCGGCCGAGGAGCCCGGCTGGGCCAAGGGCCGCCCCAAGAACGAAGCCGCCACCCGCATGGCGCCGGTGCCCTCGTTCCCGATTCCCACCGCGGCCGACCAGCTGCCCACCGCCAGGTTCAAGCTGCCGCCGGGCTTCAAGGTCGAGACCTGGGCCTCGGGCGTGCTCGACGCGCGCGAGCTGCGCCAGGGTGCCAAGGGCACGGTGTTCGTGAGCACGCTGTTCGTGGGCAACAAGGTCTACGCGATTGCCGAGAAGGGCGACCGCAAGCCGAAGACGGTCATCGACAAGACCGAGTTCGCCACCGGCATCGAGTTCCACAAGGGCGCGCTGTACCTGGCGACCCACAAGCAGATCGTTCGCTACGACGGCATCGAGGACAAGCTCGACAACCCCGGCACGCCCGTGGTGCTCAACGACAAGCTGCCCGGCGGCCAGGACCACAGCTGGCGCTACCTGCGCATGCACGGCGACAAGCTCTACTACGCCGTGGGCGCGCCCTGCAACCTGTGCGAACCCGACGACGCGCATGCGCGCATCTTCCGCATGAACCCCGACGGCAGCGGCATCGAGACGGTGGCGCGCGGCGTGCGCAACACGGTGGGCTTCGACTTCGACCCCAAGACCGGCCAGCTCTGGTTCACCGACAACGGCCGCGACTGGCTCAGCGAAGACCTGCCGAACGACGAGCTGAACGTGGTCACCGCGCCCAACCAGCACTTCGGCTTTCCGTACTGCCACCAGGGCAACATCGCCGACTCCGAATTCGGCTGGGGCAAGAGCTGCAGCGACTACGTGAAGCCCGCCGCCCTGCTCGGCCCGCACGCCGCCGCGCTGGGGCTCAGCTTCTACAAGGGCACCATGTTCCCGGCCAGGTACCGCGGCGCGATGTTCATCGCGCGCCACGGCCCGTGGAACCGCACCGTCAAGTACGCCGACATCGCGGTGGCCTGGCCCGACGGCAAGGGCGGCGCCAAGGTCGAGCCGTTCATGACGGGCTTTGTCGAGAACAACACCTACCTCGGGCGGCCCGTGGACTTTCTCGTGCTCAAGGACGGCTCGATGCTCGTGAGCGACGACCACGCCGGCGCGATCTACCGCATCAGCTACGGCGGCCGATGAAGGGCGCGCGTTTGCTGATCGTTCGGTGCGCGCTGGCGGCGGGGGTCGTGGCGACAGCGTGTACGGCCGGTGCCCAGGGCACGAAGGCCCCGCCAGGGGCCGAGGGCACGAAGGCCCCGGCAGGGGCCAAGGGCGGTGTCTACGCGCAACGCTACGCCGAGCTCTGCGCGTCCTGCCACGGCGCCAACGGCCGCAGCGACATGGCGGGCACGCCGGTGCTCGCGGGCCAGCATTCGTTCTATGCGATCACGCAGCTGTTCCTGTTCCGCGAAGGCCGGCGCGACAACCCGGCGATGTCGGCCGTTGCGAAGGGCATGAAGGACGAGGACCTGCGCGGCTTCTCCGACTTCATCGGCACCCTGGCGCCGGTACCCGCGCCGGCGCCCGCCGCGGCACCGGATGCCGCGCGCATGGCACGCGGCCAGGCGCTCGCGCAGGAGAACCGCTGCGTGCTCTGCCACGGCGCCGACATGAGCGGCGGCCAGCAGGTGCCGCGCATCGCGCAGCAGCATGAGGACTACCTGCAGCTCGCGCTGCAGGGTTTTCGCACGGGCAAGCGGCCGGGCTACACGCAGGCGATGAGCGAGGCGGTGAGCCGCATCCCGGCGGAAGACCTCGACACCCTTGCGTACTACGTGGCGCGTTTTTCCGGCACCGCCGCAAAGGCCGCCCCCAGATAAGCGCCAGGCAGGCGTCCGCCGCGCGGGAGCGGCAGGCGCCGCCCCCCCAGTCCGCCCCTCGGCGACACCCATCAACCAGACATCGGAGCCGAATCTCTTGGAAGTTTCATTCAGCAAGGAAGTGGAAATGCTGCGCCTCGGCGCCGGCGACACCTTCCACGGCGAGGGCATCCTCGCGATCACCAAGGGCCTGCTGCAGTCGGGCGTGGCCTACGTCGGCGGCTACCAGGGCGCGCCGGTGTCGCACCTGCTGGACGTGATGGTCCAGGGCAAGGCCTACATGGACGAGCTGGGCGTGCACGTGGAGGCCTGCTCCAACGAGGCCTCGGCCGCGGCCATGCTCGGCGCGTCCATTCACTACCCGCTGCGCGGCGCGGTGACGTGGAAGTCGATAGTCGGCACCAACGTGGCGGCCGACGCGCTGTCCAACCTTTCTTCGCCGGGCGTCACGGGCGGCGTGCTGGTGGTGGTGGGCGAGGACTACGGCGAAGGCGCCAGCGTGATCCAGGAGCGCACGCACGCCTATGCGCTGAAGTCGAGCATGTGCCTGCTCGACCCGCGGCCCGACCTGGGCGTGATGGTGCGCATGGTGGAAGAAGGCTTTCGCCTGTCGGAAAGCTCGAACATGCCCTGCCTGATGGAGCTGCGCATCCGCACCTGCCACGTGCGCGGCAGCTTCGAATGCAAGGACAACGTGGCGCCCGCCGTCTCGACGCGCGCGCTGATGGCCGAGCCGGCGGGCTTCGACTACATGCGCCTCGCGCATCCGCCCGTCACCTTCCGCCACGAGAAGCTCAAGGGCGAGGAACGCATTCCGGCGGCGCGGCGCTACATCGTCGAGCACGGGCTCAACGAGCTGATGCCGGGCCAGCGGCATGCCGACCTGGGCATCGTGGTGCAGGGCGGCCTGTACAACGCGCTGGTGCGCAGCCTGCAGCAGCACGGCCTGGCCGATGCCTTCGGCGAGACGGACATTCCGATCCTGGTGCTGAACGTGACCTGCCCGCTGGTGCCCGACCAGATCGCCGGCTTCTGCCTGGACAAGCGCGCGGTGCTGGTGGTGGAAGAAGGCCAGCCCGAGTACATCGAGCAGGACATGGCCACGCTGCTGCGCCGCCGCGACATCCAGACCCCGCTGCACGGCAAGGACATGCTGCCCTCGGCGGGCGAGTACGGCGTGGAGGTGCTGTCGGGCGGCATCGCGGCCTTTGCCGCGAAGTACCTCGCGGTGAGCGACGCCGCTTCTTCGGCGCAGGCCTGGCTGGCCGGCAACCGCGAGCGCCGCGAGGCGGTGGCGCGCCAGCTGAGCGCGCCGCTGCCCAACCGGCCGCCGAGCTTCTGCATCGGCTGCCCCGAGCGGCCGGTGTTCTCCGCGCTCAAGCTCGCGCAGCAGGAAACCGGGCCGGTGCACATCGCGGCCGACATCGGCTGCCATGCCTTCGGCACCTTCGAGCCGTTCTCGATGGGCCACTCGATCCTGGGCTACGGCATGAGCCTCGCGAGCCGCGCGGGCGTGGCGCCCATGATGAACCGGCGCACGCTGTCGATCATGGGCGACGGCGGCTTCTGGCACAACGGCCTGCTCACCGGCGTGCAGAGCGCGCTGTTCAACGACGACGACGCGGTGCTGCTGATCTTCAAGAACGGCTACACCTCGGCCACCGGCACGCAGGACATCATCTCCACGCCCGACGACGAGATCAAGGAGCGCGCCGTCGACAAGCAGCAGAGCCTGGTCGACAAGAACCAGACCATCGAGGCCACGCTGAAGGGCCTGGGCGTGCAATGGATGCGCACCGTGACCACCTACGACGTGGAGCGCATGCGCAAGACGCTGACCGAGGCGCTCACCAGCGACTTCAACGGCCTGAAGGTGGTGATCGCCGAAGGCGAGTGCCAGCTGGAACGCCAGCGCCGCATCAAGCCCTGGCTCGCCGGCCTGCTGAAGAAGGGCGAGCGCGTGGTGCGCGTGAAGTACGGCGTGGACGAAGACGTGTGCAACGGCGACCACGCCTGCATTCGCCTGTCGGGCTGCCCCACGCTCACCTTGAAGGACAACCCCGATCCGCTGAAGGTGGACCCGGTGGCCACCGTGATCGACGGCTGCGTGGGCTGCGGCCTGTGCGGCGCCAACGCGCATGCGGCCACGCTGTGCCCCAGCTTCTACCGCGCCGAGGTGGTGCAGAACCCGAAGTGGCACGAGCGCCTGCTGCACGGGCTGCGCGGCGCGGTGGTGCGTGCACTGCAACCCGCATGAAGAACAGCACGAGAGGAAAGAACGACAACACCATGGAACAGAACCGCCCCACCACCCTGCTCGTCTGCGCCCTTGGCGGCGAAGGCGGCGGCGTGCTGACCGAATGGCTGGTCGACATCGCGCGCCACGCCGGCTACGCGGCGCAGAGCACGTCGATTCCCGGCGTCGCGCAGCGCACCGGCGCCACCACCTACTACCTGGAAGTGTTCCCGGTGCCGCTCGCGCAGCTCGGTGCGCGCCGGCCGGTGTTCAGCCTGAGCCCGGTGCCGGGCGCGCTCGACGCGATCGTGTCGTCGGAGCTGCTGGAGACCACGCGCCAGATCGGCAACGGCATGAGCGCGCCGCTGCGCACGCTGGTCATCAGCTCGTCGGCGCGCATCTTCACCACGGCCGAACGCATGGAGCCCGGCGACGGACGCACCGACTCGCAGCGCCTGCTCGACGTGGTGAAGGCCTTCAGCCGCGAACACCACGTGTTCGACATGAACGCCATTGCGCGCGACAGCGGCACGGTGGTCAGCGCGGTGATGCTGGGCGCCATCGCGGGCAGCGGGCTGTTCCCGTTTCCGCGCGAAGCCTATGAACATGTGGTGCGCGGCGGCGACACCCGCGCGCCCGAGAAGCTGAGCAAGATGGCCGCGGCCAGCCTGCGCGGCTTTGCGGCCGCCTTCGATGCGGTGAGCGCGCCGCGCGCGCAGGCCGCCTTCGTCAGCAGCGTGCTGGCAAGCGAAGGCCACGATGCGCCGCCGGCCAGCGCCCTGCCCGCCGAGCTGGCGCGGCGCTTTCCGCCCGCGGTGCACGACATGCTCACGCTCGGCCATGCGCGCGTGCTCGACTACCAGGACGCCGGCTATGCCGCGCTGTACGCCCAGCGGCTGGGCCGCGTGCTCGACGCCGAGCGCACCGCCGACCCGGCCGGTGCACAGGGCTTCGCCGTCACCCGCGAGGCCGCGCGCTGGCTCGCGCTGTGGATGGCCTTCGACGACATCGTGCGCGTGGCCGCGCTCAAGGGCCGCGCGAGCCGAGCGCAGCGCGTGCGGCAGGAAGTGCGCGCCGGCGACGAAGACATCGTGAAGGTCTACGACCACTTCAAGCCCGGCGCCGCCGAGTTCGCCGCGTTGCTGCCGCCCTCGCTCGCACGCCGCGTGACGGCATGGGACCGCGGCCGGCAGGCGCGCGGCCATGCGCCCTGGGCCCTGCCGCTGAAGGTGGGCAGCCATTCGGTGGCCGGCATGGCCTCGCTGCGGCTGCTGGCGTCGCTGCGCTGGCTGCGCCGGCGCGGCAGCCGCTTCGCCGAGGAGCAGGCGCTGATCGAACGCTGGCTCGCGGCGGTGGAAGCCGGCACGCGCGAGGCGTGGGCGCTGGGGCATGAAGTGGCGCTGTGCGGCCGGCTCATCAAGGGCTACGGCAGCACCAACGAACGCGGCAAGGAGAACCTGCTGCACGTGACCGACCACCTCGCAACGCAGGCCGGTGTGCCGCCGGCCGAACGCGCGCAGGCCGTGGCCGCCGCGCGCACGGCGGCGCTGGCCGACGACGCCGGCCGCGCGCTCGACGCCACGCTGCTCGCGCACGGCGCACCGGCGCGCCCCGTCAAGGCCCAGCCCATCCGCTGGATGAAGCGCAAGCCCACCGGCGGCGCCTGACACGGAAGCGCCACGATGACCCTGCTGCTCAACGTCGAGGATCACCGCCGCCGCGCCCGGCGCGTATTGCCGCGCCTGGTGTTCGACTATGTGGACGGCGGCGCGGAAGACGAGCGCTGCATGCGGCGCAACCGCGACGCGCTGGAGGCCTTGCCGCTGGTTCCGGAGTGCCTGCGCGACACCCGCACGGTGGACATCGGCATCGAGCTCTTCGGACGCCGCTGGCACGCACCCTTCGCCATCGCGCCCATCGGGCTCGCGGGCCTGGTGCGTCCGCGCGCCGACGCCTTGCTGGCCAGCGCCGCGCAAGCCGCGGGCGTGCCGTTCATCCTCTCGACCGCATCGAACACGCGCCTCGAAGACGTGCGCGACGCCGCGCCCGACGCGCTGCTGTGGATGCAGCTCTACGTGATGGGCGAACGCGCCATTGCAGAGCGCATCGTGCGCCGCGCGCGCGCCGCCCGCTTCGAGGCGCTGGTGCTCACGGTCGACGTGCCCGTCAGCGGCCTGCGCGAGCGCGACCTGCGGCACGGTTTTCGTGTGCCGATGCGGCTCACGCCCGGCACGCTGCTCGACATGGCGCGCCACCCCGCGTGGCTGCTGCGGCTGGCGCGCGGTGGCATGCCGCAATTCGCGAACCTGCTGCCCGACGACGACGGCGCGCCCGTTTCGGCGCAGACACAGGCTGCCCTGCTGTCACGCGCCATGGACCGCTCGCTCACCTGGGACAGCCTGGGCTGGCTGCGCAAGCTCTGGGACGGGCCGTTGCTCGTCAAGGGCCTGCTCGGTGCGCAAGACGCGAAGCGCGCCGTGCGGTATGGCGCCGACGCCATCGTGGTGTCGAACCACGGCGGCCGCCAGCTCGACGCGGCACCGGCCAGCATCGCGGCGCTGCCCGCCATGGTCGAGGCGGTGGACGGCCGCATCCCGGTGCTGGTCGATGGCGGCATGCGGCGCGGCAGCGACGTGGTGAAGGCGCTGGCGCTAGGCGCGCGCGCCGCGCTGGTCGGCCGTGCGCCCATTTACGGCCTGGCGTCCGGCGGCGAACAAGGCGCGCTGTCGGTGCTGCAGCTGCTGGCGCAGGAAACCGAACGCACGATGACCTTGCTGGGCGCCACGCACACGCGCGAACTCGGCCCGCGCCATGTCGATCAGCCCGAAATCCGTTCGCCCACCGAACAAGAACATGCCGCGGCGCAGCTCAAGGAAAACACGCACGGGAAACCCTCCATTTACCCCGTGCACGCGACTGCCTAGATTGCGCAACCAGTTCAAAAGACATAACGAAGGAGACCATGAAAACCACCCGCCACCCTCACCCGACCGTGCTGGCCCTTGCGCTTGCAGCAGCAGCCGCCGCGCTCGCACTCGGCACCTCCGCCGTGCAGGCGCAGGACAAACCCGTGCAGCTCAAGCTCTCGAGCTGGGTGCCCGCGCAGCATCCGCTGAACCCCGCGCTGCAGGCGTGGGCCGACGACATCAAGAAGGAATCGGGCGGCACCCTCACCGCCATCCTGTTTCCGTCGGAGCAGCTCGGCAAGGCCTTCGACCACTACGACATGGCGCGCGACGGCATCGCCGACTTCTCGTACGTGAACCCCGGCTACCAGCCGGGCCGCTTCCCGGTGATGGCGGGCGCGTCGCTGCCCTTCCTGTTCGCCAACGGCAAGGAAGGCTCCGCCGCCATCGACGCCTGGTACCGCAACTACGCGGCCAAGGAAATGAAGGACGTGAAGTACTGCTTCGCGTTCGTGCACGACCCCGGCACCTTCCACGCGCGCAAGAAGATCACCGTGCCCGGCGACATCAAGGGCATGAAGGTGCGCCCGGCCACCAGCACCGTGGGCCAGCTCATCACCTCGCTGGGCGGCACCAACGTGCAGGCCTCCGCGCCCGAGTCGCGCGACATGCTGGAGCGCGGCGTGGCCGACGCCATCACCTTCCCGTGGGGCTCCATCGGCCTGTTCGGCATCGACAAGGTGGTGAAGTACCACATGGACGCGCCGCTGTACGTCACGCCCTTCGTGTGGGTGATGAACAAGGGCAAGTACGACGCCATGTCCGTCGCGCAGAAGAAGGTCATCGACGACCACTGCACCAGCGAATGGGCGCAGAAGGTGGCCGGGCCGTGGGCCGACTTCGAGTTCGCGGGCCACGCCAAGATGGCCGCGCTGCCGGGCCACGAAATCTACAAGCTCACGCCGGAGCAGCTCGACGCGTGGCGCAAGGCCGCCGCGCCGTCGGAGGCGCAATGGGCCGAGAGCGTGAAGAAGATCGGCGAAGACCCCAAGGCCGTGATGGATGCGCTGAAGGCCAGCCTCGCCAAATACAAGTCGGCACTTTGATGCTTCACGCCCCGCCGAGTGCGGGGCTTTTTGCAAGAAGGACCGGAAACACAAGAAAGACAGGAAAGACGGAGACACATGGCCAGCCGATCTGCCAGCTACATGGACCGCGCGATCAACACCATCGAATGGCTCGCCGCCATCTTCGTGGGCATCGTCGCGCTCAACATCTTCGTGGCCGTGGTGCTGCGCAAGTTCTTCGACACCTCGATTCCCGACGCGTACGACTTCGGCCGCATGCTGCTGGGCATCCTGATCTTCTGGGGCATTGCGGCCACCAGCTACCGGGGCGGTCACATCACGGTCGACCTGGTGTGGACCGCGGCGAGCCCGCGCATGAAGCGCGTGATCGACGTGTTCGCCACGCTGGTGCTGCTGTTCGTGGTGGCGGTGCAGACCGCCATGCTGTTCGACAAGGTGCGCGGCACCTACGTCGACAACGTGCAGACCTACGACCTGAACATTCCGACCTGGCCCTTCTACGCGGTGGCTTGGGCCGGCGACGTGTGCGCCGTGCTGCTGATCGCCATTCGCACCTACCGGTTGATCTTTCACCCCGAACAACTCGAAGAAGTTCACGCAGAACAGAAGGCCGACGAATGAGCCCCGATGCAGTTGCAGTGCTGGGCTTCGTCGCCCTGTTTGTCTTGATGCTCCTGCGCGTGCCGGTCGGCATGGCGATGGGCCTGGTGGGCGTGGTCGGCTACAGCTACCTCGTGGGGCCCGGCCCCGCGTTGAAGCTGGTGGGCCAGACTTCGATGCGCACCGTGACCGACTACACCTTCGGCGTGATCCCGATGTTCATGCTGATGGGCGCGCTGGTGTCGGTGTCGGGCGTGAGCCGCGAGCTCTTCAAGGCCGCGAACTCGATGATCGGCCACCTGCGCGGCGGGCTCGGCGTGGCCACCGTGGTCGCGTGCGGCGGCTTCGCGGCCATCTGCGGTTCGTCGGTGGCCACGGCCGCCACGTTCTCGGCCGTGGCGTACCCCGAGATGCGGCGCTTCAACTACCCGCAGTCGTTCTCCACCGGCGTGATTGCCGCGGGCGGCACGCTGGGCGCGATCTTGCCGCCCTCGACCGTGCTGGCCGTTTACGCCATCCTCACGCAGCAGGACATCGGCAAGCTCTTCATGGCGGGCATCGTGCCCGGCATCCTGGCGATGGCCATGTACGTGCTGACCATTGCCATCATCGTCAAGCTGCGGCCCGACTGGCTGCCCGGCGGCGAGGTCAAGCCGTGGTCGGAGCGCTTCAAGGACCTGAAGAACGTGTGGGCGCCGCTGGTGCTGTTCGTGTTCGTCATCGGCGGGCTCTACGGCGGCTTCTTCACGCCGACCGAAGCGGGCGGCGTGGGCGCGAGCGGCGCGTTCATCCTCGGCCTCGTGCGGCGCAAGCTCGACGGCCCGAAGATCCGCGAGGCGCTGCTGTCGGCCACGCGCACCGCGGCGGCCGTGTTCACCGTGCTGATCGGCGCGCTGCTGTTCGGCTACTTCCTCACCATCACGCAAAGCCCGCAGAAGCTCACCGAGTTCCTCACCGGCCTGGGCATCGGCCGCTACGGTGTGCTCGCGCTCATCATGGTCATGTACCTGGTGCTGGGCTGCCTGATGGACGCGATGGCCATGATCATTCTCACGGTGCCCATCATCTATCCGGTGATCGTGCACCTGGGCTTCGACCCCATCTGGTTCGGCGTGATCATCGTCATGACCGTGGAGCTGGGGCTGATCCATCCACCGGTGGGCATGAACGTGTTCGTCATCAAGAGCGTGGTGAAGGACGTGAGCTTCACCACCATCTTCAAGGGCGTGCTGCCGTTCATCGTGACCGACATCGTGCGGCTGGTGATCCTGATCGCGTTCCCTGTCATTGCCTTGTGGCTGCCGACGAGAATGGGCTGATGAGCAACACCACCGCCATCAAGGAAGTCGTCTACACCGCCCGCGTCGAATTCGGCGACTGCGACCCCGCCGGCATCGTCTGGTTTCCCAACTTCTTCCGCTGGATCGATGCGGCCTCGCGGCATTTCTTCGCCGAGTGCGGCGTACCCCGCTGGGAGGAAACCACCGAGACGCTCGGCGTGATCGGCACGCCACTGGTCGACACGCACACGCGCTTCGTGAAGGCGGCGAGTTATGGGGACACGCTGCAGATTGCAGTGCGCATCACCGAGTGGCGCGAGAAGAGCTTCGTGCAGACGTACCGAGTGACGCGCGGGGACGATCTGATCCTCGAGTGCGAGGAGGTGCGGATCTTCGGGGCGAAGCGCGAAGGGGGTGGTATTCGCGCGGTGCAGATTCCGCCGTCGATCCGGGCGCTCTGCGAGTAGGCCTTCAGCGTGCTTCGGCCTGCAGCTTCGCAAGCAGGCCGTCGACGCCGTGGTCGATCAGGTCGAAGACCTCGATGAAGTCCTGCTGGCCGCCGTACCACGGGTCGGGCACGTCGCCCTCGATGCCGTCGGCGAATTCGGTGAAGAGGTGGATCCTGTCTTGCGTTCCTGCGGGCGCGAGCCTGCGCAACGCGGCGCAGTGCTGGGCGGTCATGCCGATGATCAGGTCGAAGCGCGCGAAGTCGGAGCTGCGAACCTGTCGCGCGGCATGGGCATGCATCTCGATGCCTCGGCGTTTTGCCTCGGCCACGGAGCGCCGGTCGGGCGGGTTGCCGCGCTCCTCATCGGAGATGGCGGCGCTGTCGACATCGACGTCGAAGCCTGCGGCGCGGGCCTTGTGCATGAGGAGGGTGTGGGCTGTGGGGGAGCGGCAGATGTTGCCTGTGCAAACAAACAGGATCGCTGTCTTTTTCATACGCAAAAACAAAAATATCAATAGTCTTGACCAGTCCGAAGAAGCTGCGGATGCAGCAGCGGGATCTTCACGTCAACGAGATCCATCGCTTGAGCCCTCATTCCTTTCGCATCCTCGGGGTCCGCGTCGGAGACGACATAATCGTTCGCGTTTTCGCAACCAGAGAGTGATCTGAAAGATGAGAGTAGCAAGATGCATCGCGCTTATCGCGCTTGCAGGTTTCGCTGGCACGGCAATGGCGCAGGAGCAGTTCCAGATCTTCGGACTCCCGCTCGGAGCAAAGATACCTTATGCCATCAAATCATGCGCCAGGAATGCCAAGGCTTCCAGCGTCGCGTGCTGGCTCGTTCAGCCATCCGTAGACCGGAACAAGAAGCAAAGCGGGCGCGTCATGCTTCCGGACGACAAGTCGCCCGCATGGGTTGGGCTCGGCGAATCCAAGCTCGCGATCGACTCGAGGGGAATCCTGGAAAGCGTCACTGTCGGAAGGCTGCCCATGAGCCAGGAGTCATTGATCAGTTCATCGATCGAACGTCGATTTGGTGGACCAAGCGATTCCGGCCGCTACCCGAACGGCAATTTCACCCAATGGGCCAAAGCAGAGGTGGTGATCCAACTGATCTGCCCAACGAAACTGGCAATCTGCGACATCGAATTTCTTGCAGGCGCCGAGTTCAGGCGCCGCGAGGCCGAGAAGGAAGCGAAAGCGGTTCAACGCTTGCTCAAGCCTCAATCGCCTTGATCCGACATGGCGCTCCATTCACACAGGAGCAGACCCAGCCGCCCCGCGAGGCCTCATGCCAGTTTCGACAGGTCTACGACCTCCTGCGGAGATTTCAGCTGCGCCAGCAACCCAGGCAAGCGCTGGTAGCGATCACTGACGGAAGCGTCGCCGAAGAAGATCTCGCGTGCCGAACTCGGCAAGTCTGCCAGGGCCGTATCTCGCTCCGCCCCTGTGGGCAGCTCTCTGTCCCCCAGCCTTGCCGCCAGGATGTTGAAGGACATCTTGAGAAAGTCCTTCTTGTCGTCCTCCATCGCCTGTTGCTTCGTGATGGTCGGCGCATCTATTCCCAGACCTTCTAGAGAAGGGTCCAGTGGCAGGGTCAACGAGAGCTGGTCACCGAAAATCTTTGCTCCGCCGAAATCGGCGATCAAGGCCTGATCGCTCTTCAGCAGCATGTTCTTCATGTTCAGGTCGCCGTGCGCCACGCTCTTCGCATGCATGAAGTCGACACCCTCCTTGAGAGAGGCGATCCACCCGGCCTTGACCTTGATCCCCTTCGAAAGCTCTTCCGCCTTGTCGATCTTGGTATCGCATCTTTCGATGACGAGCGTGTGCGAAGTCTCGTCATAGTCCAGCGACGCGACGATCGAAGCATGTGGCGCAAGCAGGGACAGCGCCCGGTATTCAGTGCCCGCGGCAGCGAACCCACTGTCCTTGGCGACCTTGATGCAGACATCGCCATCGCGCGCGTCCTTGCCAAGGAAGACCTTGCCGTCGGCCCCTGACGCGATAAGACCGTGAGCGTCGTAGACGTAGGAGTTCCCACCGGCCACGACTGTCGTGCGCGGCAATTGGGAACCCTGCACATCGCTCAGCGTCTGCTGTGCAAGCGCCTGGGTCCCGATCTGGGAAGAGACTGTAGACATTCTTTGTACCCCTCGAAGCCACGCCAACATCGACGCAATCGTGAGTAACGACAGCAACGCCACGGTTCCATCAGTGGGTTCGGGCCATCCGATTTCAGTGCCTTCGGCAAACCGTGCGACAGGCGCGACAAGACCTTTCGGCCTGCTCTGGAACCGCACCCCAAGGGTTGACCGCACGCATGCCGCAGTGCAACAATCGGCAATCTTCATTTCGGAGCCCCGTGCGTGGACAGTGCCAGTTGGATCAGTGACAAGACGCGTGCCTCGGCAGGCGTGACACACCCGGCTCTCTAGCGCAGGCTCCCTCGCGCTGTGTTGCCGTCGTGCACGCAGCGTGACCCTCTTGCCCTTCGCGGCGAGCGGTTCTCCCCTTCCGATTCCCGTCGTTCTCGTTGCTGACTTTTTCAGTCAGCTTGGCGTGTTCGCGCGCGAGGCCATTCAACGCGAAGGAGCCTTGTCATGCGTCACTTTCATCTTCGTCGTCAGCCTCACGAACCGCAGCGCGTTCGCCCCTCGGCGCACGTGCCGAGCGGCGCTTCCACCGCGAACGCGGTGGAACCGGTCGTGGATGCCGCGCTGGACCAGGCCGCCGCGCTCTGGACCACGCGCCGCATCCGCAGCTTCCTGGTGCTCCAGCCGGCCAGCGCGCCGCGCCGCTGAGCCGCCCGCCCGCTCGGCCTCCCTTCAACCTGCAAGCAACCCAGGAGCACACCATGGACCCAGCCTCTTGTTGGCGCCTTAGCGCGCCCCCTTCGCTTCGATCGATTGCAGCAACACCGCGGCCCGCCGCCGCGCTTCGCAAAGGGTTGACCCTGGCCTGTTGAGGCCCGCGGTTCTCCCTGGGCGGGCGGCGGCCGCCCCGAAGGAGAACCCCATGAAAAACGTCCTGAAGTCTTTCTTCGAAAGCTTCCTGCGCAGCCGCCACATGCTGCATCACTTCGAGCGCTGGCAATCGCTGCTGGGCTCGAAACCCGTCGCCGCCGGCTCGCTCAGCATGCCGCCCGACATCGCCAAGGCACTGAGCACCGCCTCGCGCACCGATGCCGGCGAGATGCTCGTCAAGCTCGACAGCTCGCCGCGCGGCCTGAGCGAAGGCCACGCCCAAGTGCTGCGCAAGCGCCTCGGCAGCAACGAGGTACGCCACGAGCAACCGCTGCCCTGGTGGCAGCACCTGTGGCAGTGCTACCGCAATCCGTTCAACCTGCTGCTGACGGTGCTGGCGCTGGTCTCGTACGTCACCGAGGACATGAAGGCCACGCTCGTCATCGGCAGCATGGTCGTGCTGTCGACGGTGCTGCGCTTCCTGCAGGAGTCGCGCTCCAACAAGGCGGCCGACCGGCTCAAGGCGATGGTGAGCAACACCTCCACGGTGCTGCGCCCCGCGCCCGGACAGAAGCCCAGCGCCGCGAGCGACGAAGGCTTCGACACCACGCACACCGGCACGGTGCGTGTCGAGGTGCCGATGCGCGACCTGGTGCCCGGCGACGTGATCGCGCTGTCGGCCGGCGACATGATCCCGGCCGACGGCCGGCTGCTCACGGCCAAGGACCTGTTCATCAGCCAGTCGGCGCTGACGGGCGAGGCGATGCCGGTCGAGAAGTTCGTGGTGGACCGCGGCGCGCACGACGCCGGCGTGCTCGAGCGCGAGAACCTGCTCTTCATGGGCACCAACGTGATCAGCGGCACGGCCACCGCGCTCATCGTGCACACGGGCGACCGCACCTTCTTCGGCGCCCTCGCGCAGCGCGTGACGGCCACCGACCGCGGCACCAGCGCGTTCCAGGCGGGCATCAACCGCGTGAGCTGGGTGCTGATCCGCTTCATGCTGGTGATGGCGCCGCTGGTGCTGGTGATCAACGGCGTGGCCAAGGGCGACTGGTGGGAGGCGGCGCTGTTCGCGCTGTCGATCGCGGTGGGCCTCACGCCCGAGATGCTGCCGATGATCGTGACGGCCACGCTGGCCAAGGGCGCGGTGGTGATGTCGCGCCAGAAGGTGATCGTGAAGCGGCTCGAGGCCATTCACAACTTCGGCGCGATGGACGTGCTGTGCACCGACAAGACCGGCACGCTGACGCAGGACCGCATCGTGCTCGAGCGCCACACCAACGCGTGGGGCGAAGACTCCGACCACGTGCTGCAGTTCGCCTACCTCAACAGCTTCCACCAGACGGGGCTGAAGAACCTGCTCGACAAGGCGGTGCTGAGCCACGCCGAGATGCAGCTCGAGACGCGCCTGCAGACGGCCTACCGCAAGATCGACGAAGTGCCTTTCGACTTCTCGCGCCGCCGCATGTCGGTGGTGGTGGCCAATGGCGGCAGCGAGCACCTGCTGATCTGCAAGGGCGCGCTCGAAGAGATCCTGTCGGTGTGCACGTCGGTCGAGCGCGGCGCGGAGGTGCTGGCGCTCGACGCCGAGGTGCTCGCTCGCATCCATCGCGTGGCGTCGGAGCTCAATGCGCTGGGCCTGCGCGTGGTGGCCGTGGCCAGCCGCGCGCTGAAGACCGAGGCGCAGAAGCCGGCCTACGGCGTGGCCGACGAATCGGGCCTCACGCTGCTGGGGTACGTGGCCTTCCTCGATCCGCCGAAGGAATCGACCGCGCCCGCGCTGCGCGCGCTGGCCGAGCACGGCGTGGCGGTGAAGGTGCTGACGGGCGACAACGAGCTGGTCACGCGCAAGGTGTGCGCCGACGTGGGCCTGGCGGTGGGGCGCATCGTGCTCGGCCGGGAGATCGAGGACATGATCGACGCCGACCTGCGGCTGGTGGTCGAGGCGCACCAGGTGTTCGCCAAGCTCACGCCCGCGCACAAGGAGCGCATCGTGCACGCGCTGCACGCCAACGGCCACGTGGTCGGGTTCATGGGCGACGGCATCAACGACGCGCCCGCGCTGCGCGCCGCGGACATCGGCATCTCGGTGGACGGCGCGGTGGACGTGGCCAAGGAGTCGGCCGACATCATCCTGCTGGAGAAGAGCCTGATGGTGCTGGAGCAAGGCGTGATCCAGGGGCGCCGCACCTTCGCGAACATGCTCAAGTACATCAAGCTCACAGCGAGCTCGAACTTCGGCAACGTGTTCTCGGTGCTGGTGGCCAGCGCGTTTCTTCCGTTCCTGCCGATGCTGCCGTTGCACCTGCTGGTGCAGAACCTGCTGTACGACGTGTCGCAGATCGCGATTCCGTTCGACAACGTGGACGAGGAATTCCTGAAGAGCCCGCAGCGCTGGAACCCGGCCGACCTGGGACGCTTCATGGTGTTCTTCGGGCCGCTGAGCTCGGTGTTCGACATCCTCACGTTCACTGTCATGTGGTACGTGTTCGCGGCCAACTCGGTGGACCACCAGACGCTGTTCCAGTCGGGCTGGTTCGTCGAAGGGCTGCTGTCGCAGACGCTGATCGTGCACCTGATCCGCACGCGCAAGATCCCGTTCCTGCAAAGCCGCGCGGCATGGCCGCTGCTGATCATGGGTGGGGCGATCGCGGCCGTGGGCATCTGGCTGCCGATGGGGCCGCTGGCGCACTACTTCAAGCTGCAGGCGTTGCCGCTCGCGTACTTCCCGTGGCTGGTCGCGATGCTGGTCGGCTACGCGCTGCTGACGCAGGCGGTGAAGGGGTGGTATGCGCGGCGGTACGGTTGGCAGTGACGCGCCCGCCCCGATCGCCCCTAATATGCGTCGACCGCCATTGCGAGCCCCTTCGACACGCACATGACATTTCAGACCCGCAAACTGCTCGTGCTGGACCTCGACGAGACGCTGATCCACGCGACCGAAAGCACGCTCGCGCACGACGAGGACTTCCGCGTCGGGCCTTACCGCGTTCACCTGCGACCGCACCTTGCCGGCTTCGTGAGCACCGTGCTTGCGCAGTTCAGGGTCGGCGTCTGGACCGCGTCGGGCGAGAGCTATGCGGCGCAGGTCGTCGAACGCATCTTTCCGGCCGGCGCGCTGGAGTTCGTCTGGTCGAGCGGGCGCTGCACCACGACGCGGGACTGGACGACGGGCGAGTACCAGAGCGTCAAGAACCTGCAGAAACTGAAGTCCAGGGGCTATGCGCTCGAATCGATCATTGCGGTCGACGACACGCCGGCCAAGTACGCCAGGAGCTACGGCAACCTGGTGACGGTGCGCGAGTTCGTGGGCGACAGGAGCGATGCGGAGTTGCCTCTGCTGGCGGCGTACCTGGCGCACCTGGCGGGCGTGCCGAACGTCAGGCGCGTCGAGAAGCGCAACTGGCGCGAGCACATGCAGAGCCAGGCCGGCACGCCGCCGCCGCCGCCGCCGCCGCCGGCCGATCGAACATCGGCATGAAGACATAACGACAAGAGGGAACCATCGATGCAAGCCATCCAGAACATCAACCTGCTCTCGCTGGTCGACACCTTCATCAGCGTGGCGGCCGCCTTCATCCTCGGTTCGCTGATCGGGCTGGAGCGCCAGGTTCGGCAACGCACCGCAGGCCTGCGCACGAACACATTGGTGGCGGTGGGTGCCGCGGTGTTCGTCGACATGGCCAACCGGCTCGACGGCAGCGGCGGCGCGGTACGCGTGGTGGCCTACGTGGTGTCGGGCATCGGCTTTTTGGGCGCGGGCGCGATCATGAAGGAAGGCGCCAACGTCACGGGGCTGAACACGGCCGCCACGCTGTGGGGGTCGGCCGCGGTGGGCGCCTGCGCGGGCGCGGACCTGCTGGGGGAAGCGGTGATTGCGGCGCTGTTCGTGCTGGCCAGCAACACGCTGCTGCGGCCCGTGGTGAACCGCATCAACCGCCAGCCGATCAGCGAGGAAGCGAGCGAAGCGACGTACGTGGTGCGCGTGATCTGCTCGCGCGCGGCGCGGCCCGAGGTGATGGACCAGCTGCTGCTGTTGCTCGAAGCCGCGAACTACCCGGTGCGCGATGTCGACCAGCACCCGTTCGGGCCGGCCGACACCGAGATCGGTGCGACGCTGTACGCGACAGCGGTCGAGCCCGCGGAGCTCGACCGTGTCATTGAAGACCTCGAATCGCTCGACGGCGTGCAGCAAGCCTTCTGGAATGCCACCGCCGAGGAATGAGCGATGAGTGAGCCGGCTTAAACGCCCAGGATCGAAACCGCCTTGGTGTTCAGGTAAGCCTCGAGTGCCTCGGGGCCGCCTTCCGAACCGTAGCCCGAATCCTTCACGCCGCCGAAAGGCATTTCCGGCGACGGCGTGGCGGGCTGGTTGATCCAGAGCATGCCCAGCTCGAGCTTCTGGCTCAGCAGGTGCGCGTTCTTGATCGACTTGGTGAAGGCATAACCGGCCAGGCCGAACGGCAGGCGGTTGGCTTCGGCGATGGCTTCTTCGAGCTTGTCGAAGCCGCGGATGGCGGCGATGGGGCCGAAGGGTTCGTTGTTGAACACGTCGGCGTCCAGCGGCACGTCGGTCAGCACGGTGGGGGCGAAGAAGTTGCCGGTGTCGCCGACACGTTCGCCGCCGGCGGCCACGGTGGCGCCCTTCTTGCGCGCGTCTTCCAGCACGTGGGCCATGGCCGTCAGGCGGCGGGCGTTGGCGAGCGGGCCGATGGTCGTGCCTTCGGCCAGGCCGTCGCCGAGCTTCAGGCCTTCGGTGTACTTCACCAGCGTGCGGGCGAATTCTTCGCGCAGGCTGTTGTGCACCAGGAAGCGGGTCGGCGAGATGCAGACCTGGCCGGCGTTGCGGAACTTGGCCGCACCGGCGGCCTTCACGGCCAGCGCGACGTCGGCGTCTTCGGCCACGATCACCGGGGCGTGACCGCCCAGTTCCATCGTGACGCGCTTCATGTGCGAGCCGGCCAGCGCGGCCAGCTGCTTGCCCACCGGGGTCGAGCCGGTGAAGGTGACCTTGCGGATGATCGGATGGGCGATCAGGTAGTTCGAGATTTCAGCGGGGTTGCCGAACACCAGGCCCACGGTGCCGGGCGGAATGCCGGCGTCGACGAAAGCCTGCAGCAGCGCGGCGGGCGATGCCGGGGTTTCTTCGGGTGCCTTCACCAGGAACGAGCAGCCGGTGGCCAGGGCCGCGCCGAGCTTGCGCACGATCTGGTTGATGGGGAAGTTCCACGGCGTGAACGCGGCGACGGGGCCCAGCGGCTCCTTCAGCACGAGCTGCTGCGCGGCCAGGTTGCGCGAGGGCACGATGCGGCCGTAGACGCGGCGGCCTTCGTCCGCGAACCACTCGATGATGTCGGCGGCGGCCAGGGTTTCGCCCTTGGCTTCGGCCAGCGGCTTGCCCTGCTCCTGCGTCAGCAGCTTGGCGATGTCGCCGGCGCGTTCGCGGATCAGGCCGGCGGCGCGGCGCATGACGGCGGCGCGCTCGTTGGCGGGGGTGTTGCGCCAGGTGTCGAAGCCGCGTTGGGCGGCAGCCAGGGCACGGTCGAGGTCGGCGATGCTGGCATGCGCCACCTTGCCGATGGCCTTGCCGGTGGCGGGGTTCACGACGTCCAGCGTCTTGCCGCCGGTGGCGTCGACCCATTCGTTGTCGATCAGCAGGCGGGTGTCGGTGTAGGTGGCGGTCATGGCGAACTTTTTCCTTCGAGGACTGGGGATGAAAAGGGGAAATCTGGGTGTACGGCGCGGCACCCGGGGGTGCGCTGGCGACAACGGCAACAACAGCGGCCTTGAGGCCGCCGGGGGCATAGATTAACCCGAGTTCGCAAACCCCGTCCGCCGCCGGTTACAGGCAGGGTCACGGCATGGACAGCGGAGCGGCACGGGCGGGTCATGCGCGCCGAACATAATCCCCGCCAAACCAACACCAACAGAGGACCGAGGGAAATCCATGCACGCAGCGCTCAGCAACAACCTGTTCTTCGTGAAAGAACATGCAGGCATCTTCAAGGCCGCCAACAACTACGACATCTTCGAGCCGCATTCGCAGCAGAAGATCCTGGAATGCCGCGAGCCGAACCTCGGCTTCTTCAGCAAGCTGCTGCGCTTCACCGACTACAAGCGCTTCACGCCGTTCGACGTGGTGGTGTCGACGCCCGAGGGGCAGAAGGTGCTGTCGGTGCGCCGCGGCGTGTCCATCTTCCTGTCGAAGGTCGAGGTGCTCGACGGCAACGACCAGGTGGTCGGCTACTTCAAGCAGAAGCTCTTCTCGATCGGCGGCAAGTTCGACGTGCTCGACGCGCAGGAGCGCATGGCCTGCACGCTCAAGGGCAAGTGGACCAGCTGGGACTTCCGCTTCGTGCAGGGCAGCAGCGAGCTCGCCGCCGTGTCCAAGAAATGGGCCGGGCTGGGCAAGGAGCTGTTCACCACCGCCGACAACTACATGCTGTCGATCGACCCGGGCGTGCCGGCCGACGATGCCCGCCGCCTGCTGATCGTGGCGGCGGTGATGTGCATCGACATGGTCCTCAAGGAGTGACGGTCCGGCGGCCATGAGCCGCCCCCGTCCCCACCGGAGCGGGCCGGGCCCTACAGCACCAGCAGCGCGCGGAAGTCGTTGACGTTGGTGTTCGTGGGCCCCGTCACGAACAGGTCGCCGATGGGGTCGAAGTAGCCGTAGGCGTCGTTGCGGTCGAGGTGGTCCGACAGCTTGCGCCCGGCGGCCGCGGCGCGCGCCAGCGTGTCGGGCGTGACGAAGGCGCCCGCGTTGTCTTCCACGCCGTCGATGCCGTCGGTGTCCGCCGCCAGCGCCCACACCTGCGGCTGGCCCATGAGCGCACCCGCCAGCCCCATGCAGAACTCGCCGGCACGCCCGCCGCGGCCCTTGGCCTGGCCGGGCTGGCGCGGGCGGATGGTCACCGTCGTCTCGCCGCCCGAAAGAATGACGCACGGCCGCGCGAAGGGCTGGCCGCGGTGCGCCACGGCGCGCGCCAGCGCGGCATGCACCTTGCCGACCTCGCGCGATTCGCCTTCCATCTCGTCGCTCAGGATGTGCACCTCGATGCCCGCCTCGCGCGCCGCCTGGGCGGCCGCTTCGAGCGACTGCTGGGGCGTGGCGATCATGTGCGTCTCGTGGCCCTTGAAGACGGCGTCGTCCGGCTTGGGCGTCTCGAGCGCGCCGCTTTCGAGCTGCGCGCGCACCGGCGCGGGCACCTCGATGCCGTAGCGGTCGAGGATGGCGAGCGCGTCGGCGCAGGTGGTGGCGTCGGGCACGGTCGGGCCGCTGGCAATGACGGCCGGGTCGTCGCCGGGCACGTCGCTGATCGTCAGCGTCACCACGCGGGCCGGGGCGCAGGCGGCAGCCAGGCGGCCGCCCTTGATGCGCGACAGGTGCTTGCGCACGCAGTTCATCTCGCCGATGCCCGCGCCGCTTTCGAGCAGCTGCTTGTTGATGCGCTGCTTGTCGGCCAGCGTCAGCCCGTCGGCGGGCAGCACCAGCAGCGAGGAGCCGCCGCCCGAGATCAGGCACAGCACCAGGTCGTCGGGCGTGAGGCCTTGCGTGAGCGCCAGGATGCGCTCGGCGGCCTGCTGGCCGGCTGCGTCGGGAACCGGGTGCGCGGCCTCGACGAGTTCGATGCGCTGCGCCAGGCCCTCGGGACGCGGCGGAATGTGGTCGTAGCGGGTGACGACGAGGCCCGAGAGCGGCGCATCCGCCGGCCACAGGGCTTCGAGGGCCTGCACCATCGAGCCGCCGGCCTTGCCGGCGCCCAGCACCACCGTGCGCCCCTTGGGCGGCTTCGGCAAGTGGGCGCCGAGGGTGGACAGCGGCAGTGCGCGGTCCACCGCCACGCGGTAGAGATGTTCGAGGAAGGCGCGCGGTGCTTCGCGCGGATCGGGGGTGGGGCCGAAGGCGGGGGTCGGTGCGGTCATGGCTGCTTTGTCTCCAATCCTGCGATTGTGCTGCGGGCCGTGGACCCGCCAATCGCCAATCCGTGGTGGCCTGTGCGGCCTGTATGGCCTGTATGGCCTGTATGGCCTGTATGGCGGTCTTCTTGCGGTCTGTCCCCGTGCGCTAGTTGGTCTTGGCGCCAGCCTGGAACCAGCGGCTGATCAGCGCCCGCTCTTCGTCGGTGATGCCTGTCGCGTTGTTCATCGGCATGATCTTCGTGACCACCACCTGCTGGTAGATCGCCTGCGCATGCGCGGCCACCTGCTCGGGCGAGTCGACGCGCACGTTCTTCATCTGCACGGCCGCGCCGTGGCACATGAAGCAGCGCTGCTCCAGCACCTTCTGCACGTCGGCGAATGGCACGGCGGGCGCGGCGACAGCCGCCACCGCGGGTGCGGCGGCCGGCTCGGGCTTCATCCAGACGATGGTCAGGCCCAGCACCACGATGCCGACCAGCGCGTAAGGCAGCGGGTTGCCCGCATTGCCCAGCTTGAAGCGGTGGCGCACCACGAAGAACTGCCGAATGGCCGCGCCGCCGAGCATGATCAGCAGCAGCACGATCCAGTTGTACTTGTGCGTGTACGTGAAGCTGTAGTGGTTGCTCAGCATCGCGAACAGCACCGGCAGCGTGAAGTAGGTGTTGTGCACGCTGCGCTGCTTGCCGCGCTGGCCGTGCACCGGGTCGACCGGGCGGCCTTCGCGCAGCGCCTGCACGTTCTTGCGCTGGCCTGGAATGATCCAGAAGAACACGTTGCCGCTCATGGTCGTGGCCATCATGGCGCCCACCAGCAGGAAGGCCGCGCGGCCCGCGAACCACTGGCAGGCCAGCCAGGTCGCGAAGACGATGAACAGCGCAATCAGCACGCCGACGATGGTGTCGCCGTTCTTGCGGCGCCCGAAGATCTGGCAGATGCCGTCGTAGACCATCCAGAACACGACGAAGAAGGCCAGCGCCACGGCAATGGCGGCGCCGGGCTGCCAGTCCATCTTCGACTTGTCGATGAGGTACGTGCTCGCGTTCCACAGGTACGACATGGTGAACAGCGAGAACCCGGTGATCCAGGTGCTGTAGCTCTCCCAGTACGACCAGTGCAGGTGGTCCGGCAGCTTCTTGGGCGCCAGCGCGTACTTCTGCATGTTGTAGAAGCCGCCGCCGTGCACGGCCCATTGTTCGCCGCCCACGCCCTTGTCGAGCGACTCGGGGTCCTGCGGCTTCTCGAGGCTGTTGTCCAGCATCACGAAGTAGAAGGAGGCGCCGATCCATGCGATGGCGGTGATGACGTGGACCCAGCGCAGCAGCAGGTTCGCCCAGTCGAGGTAGTAGCTTTCCATGTGCTCTCTCTCATCAGATTTGAATGAACCTGCTGCGCGCCCCGATCTCGCATCTGCGGTCCTCACCGTACCCAAGTACGGTTCCGGTCCTCGACGCGACCTCGGGTCGCTCGCTACGGTCCCTTCAGATCTGCGTAGCCCTCTGGGCGCGTGAGAGCGCCAAGGAGGGGTTTCAGCCTGCTCACCACCGCGGGCACTGTAAGCAGAGAAAGTGCCGCGAACGCAGGCTCCATGAAATGGGCCTCGCTCCGCTGCGGCTTGTTGTGGACTGAAAGTGTATACAGTTTTGGCAAGGGACGGGATGGTTTTTTGAGGCGATGCCGCCGGGAAAACCCTGTTCAGCCCAGCGATTGCAACAACTGTGCCGCCACCGCCACGGCGATCACCTCGGGCTCCTTGCCGGTGATGCCCGGCACGCCGATCGGGCAGGTGATGCGGGCCAGCTCGCCAGCCGTGAAACCCCGCGCCTCGAGCCGGTGGCTGAAGGTGGCCCACTTGGTCTTGCTGCCGATCAGGCCGATGTACGGCAAGTCGTCGCGCTCGCGCAGGCGCTTCAGGCAGGCGATGACGATGTCGAGGTCTTCGGCATGGCTGAAGCTCATGATGAGCACGCGGCTGCCCGGCGCCAGCGCGGCCACGGCGTCCTGCACGGGCTCGGAATGCTCGGTGTCGATCTGCGCGGGCAGCGCGTCGGGGAAGACGCCGTCGCGGCTGTCGATCCAGCGCACCGCGAACGGCAGCGCGGCCAGCAGGCGCGCCAGCGCGGCGCCCACGTGGCCGCCGCCGAACAGCGCCACGGGCTTGAGCTGCGCGACCAGTTCGCGCTGCAGCGCCGGCGCATCGGCCGACGTGATGCGCTGGTAAGACAGGTACATCACCCCGCCGCAGCATTGCCCCAGGCTCGGGCCCAGCGGATAGCGCTGGATGCCGTCGAACGGTGCGCGCGCGCCGGCCAGCAGATCGCGCGCCTCCTTGGTGGCCTGGAACTCGAGCTGCCCGCCGCCGATGGTGGCCGTGAGGCCGTCGGCCCACACCGCCATCCACGTGCCGGCCTCGCGCGGGGCCGAGCCCTGCGTGGACGCCACGCGCACCAGCACGCCGTCTTCATGGCGAAGACGCGCCAGCAATTGGTCGACCGCGCCGCTCATCGTTGTCGATACCTTCGGTTGCCCGGCCCGCGAAGACTCACGGTATAAACCCGGCGATGAATCGCCAGCTTACGCCCCGCCGCTTCGCCCGCCTTGGATTGGCGGCTTCCGTTCTTTCCGCCCTGTGGCTCGCCGGCTGCGGCAGCACCGGCCCGGGGGCCGTTCCCGGCCAGTTGAGCAGCGCTTCGGCGCCGGGCGCCGGCGCATCTGGCCGCGTGCCGCGCGCCTCGAGCGCCGCCACGCCGCGCGAGTACCGCCGCGACGCGGCACGCCACATCTACGACATCAACCGCTCGCGCATCTACGGCGGGCAACTGCCGCCGATCCTGTACGCGGTCGGCACGCTGCAGGTGAACCTGGACGCGGGCGGCAAGGTGGTCTCGCTGCACTGGCTGCGCGCGCCGCAGCATGCGCCCGAGGTCATCGCCGAGATCGAGCGCGCCGTGCTGCAGGCCGCGCCCTTCCCCGCCGCCACCCGCCTGGGCGCGGTCACGTGGACCGACACCTGGCTGTGGGACAAGAGCGGGCGCTTCCAGCTCGACACGCTGACCGAAGGTCAGCAGCAGGGCGACTGACACATCAGGAGCCGCGGTAGGTGGAGTAGCTCCACGGGCTCACGAGCAGGGGCACGTGGTAGTGCTGGTCGGTGTGCGCCACGCCGAAGTCCAGCGACACCTTGTTCAGGAAGTTCGGCTGCGGCAGCTCCACGCCGCGGGCCTTGAAGTAGCTCGCCACGTCGAACACCAGGCGGTAGGTGCCGGCCTTCAGCGAGTGGTTGTCGTACAGCAGCCCGTCGCTGCGGCCGTCCGAATTCAGCGTGAAGCGCTTCACCAGCGTCGCGGCGTCGCCGTCGGTGGTGTACAGCGCCACCTCCATGCCCGCGGCCGGGCCGCCATGCATCGTGTCCAGTACGTGTGTGCTCAGGCCCATGGGGGCTCCTTGAAAAGTCCGAAAGTCGGAGGGGGAGGTGCGGGATATTCCGGTGGACAAAAGTGTATACAGTTCACGCCTTTGGGTCTATCATGAAAAACATGGAGTCCTCCACCACCCGTTCGATCGTCGATGCCCTCACGAAGGCCATCGTCGAGCACCGGCTTCAGCCCGGCACCAAGCTGGCCGAGCAGAAGCTGGCCGACCACTTCGGCGTATCCCGCACGCTGGTGCGCCAAGCCCTGTTTCAGCTCTCGCAGAACAAGCTCATCCGCCTGGAGCCCGCGCGCGGTGCCTTCGTGGCGGCGCCCGCGGTCGACGAGGCCAAGCAGGTGTTCGCCGTGCGCCGCATGCTCGAGGCCGAGATGACGCGCGAGTTCGTGCGCACCGTCACGCCCGCCAAGATCAAGGCGCTGAAGGAGCACGTGGCGCTGGAGAAATCCGCCGTGTCGGGCGAAGACATCTCGGGTCGCACCGAGCTGCTCGGCGACTTCCACGTGCGCATGGCCGAGCTCATGGGCAACACGGTGCTGGCGCAGATCCTGGGCGAGCTGATCTCGCGCTGCGCCCTCATCACGCTGATGTACCAGAGCACCAGCGCGGCCGAGCATTCCAACGACGAGCACGCCGACATCGTGAAGGCGCTGGCCGCGCGCGACGAAGAGCGCGCCGTGCGCCTCATGACCGAACACCTCGAGCACGTCGAGGCCAACCTCACGTTCGACCGCAAGGTCCCGACCAACGACATCTCGCTGGCGCTGTCCTGAAAAGCCTATGACCGTCTACGACACCACCCTGCCCTACCCCCGCGACCTGGCCGGCTACGGCCGCAACCCGCCGCATGCGCAATGGCCCGGCGGCGCGCGCGTCGCGGTGCAGTTCGTGCTGAACTACGAAGAGGGCGGCGAGAACGCCACGCTGCACGGCGACGCGGGCTCCGAGCAGTTCCTCTCCGAGATGTTCAACCCGGCGAGCTTCCCCGACCGGCACATCAGCATGGAAGGCATCTACGAGTACGGCTCGCGCGCCGGCGTGTGGCGCATCCTGCGCGAGTTCGAAAAGCGCGGCCTGCCGCTCACCGTGTTCGGCGTGGGCATGGCGCTGCAGCGCTACCCCGAGCTCACCGCGGCCTTCAAGGAACTGGGCCACGAGATCGCCTGCCACGGCTGGCGCTGGATTCACTACCAGAACCTGGACGAAGCCACCGAGCGCGAGCACATGCGCCTGGGCATGGAAGCCATCGAGCAACTCACCGGCGAACGCGCGCTGGGCTGGTACACCGGCCGCGACAGCCCGCGCACGCGCCGCCTGGTGGCCGACTACGGCGGCTTCGAATACGACAGCGACTACTACGGCGACGACCTGCCCTTCTGGATGAAGGTGCAGAAGACCGACGGCAGCGTGGTGCCGCAGCTCATCGTGCCGTACACGCTCGACGTGAACGACATGCGCTTCGCGTTGCCGCAAGGCTATTCGCACGCCGACCCATTCTTCCAGTACATGAAGGACACCTTCGACGCGCTCTACGCCGAAGGCGATCCCGCCGGCGACAACAGCCCGAAGATGATGAGCATCGGCATGCACTGCCGCCTGCTCGGACGGCCCGGGCGCATCACCGCGCTGCAGCGTTTTCTCGACCACATCGCCACGCACGACAAGGTGTGGGTCTGCCGCCGCGTCGACATCGCGCGCCACTGGAAACAGGCGCATCCCTTCGCACCCATCTGACGCCGGAGCCGCACCATGAGCTTGACCATCTCCCGACTCAACGCGGCCGTGCCCGCCGAAGCCGTCGCGCTGCTCGACGGCGTCTACGAGCACTCGCCGTGGATCGCCCAGCGCGCGCTGGCCTCGCGCCCGTTCCGCTCGCTCGCGCACCTCAAGCATTCGCTGGTCAAGGCCCTTGCGGCATCGACCGCCGACGAGCAGATCGGCCTGATCCGCGCCCACCCCGAGCTTGCCGGCAAGGCCATGGTCAGCAAGACGCTGACGGCCGAGTCGACCAACGAGCAGAGCAAGGCCGGCCTGACCGACTGCACGCCCGAGGAGTTCGCGCAGATCCAGCAGCTCAACGCCGACTACAACGCGAAGTTCGGCTTCCCGTTCATCCTGGCGGTGCGCGGCCCGCGCGGCACGGGCCTGGCCAAGCGCGAGATCATCGACACCTTTGCGCGCCGGCTGCACAACCACCCGTCGTTCGAGCTGGGCGAGGCGCTGCGCAACATCCACCGCATTGCCGAGATCCGCCTGAACGACAAGTTCGCCGCCGACGTCACGCTGGGCAACGACGTGTGGGACTGGCAGGAACAGCTCTCGGTGCACACCGACCCGGGCTATGCCGAGAAGGGCCAGCTCACCGTCACCTACCTGACCGACGCGCACCGCGCCTGCGCCGCGCAGATCTCCGGCCTGATGCGCGACTGCGGCTTCGACTCCGTGCACATCGACGCGGTAGGCAACGTGGTGGGCCGCTACGAGGCCACGCAGCCCGGCGCGCGCACCCTGCTCACCGGCTCGCACTACGACACCGTGCGCAACGGCGGCAAGTACGACGGGCGCCTGGGCATCTTCGTGCCGATGGCCTGCGTGCGCGAGCTCAGCAGGCAGAACCGGCGCCTGCCCTTCGCCTTCGAGGTGGTGGGCTTCGCCGAGGAAGAAGGCCAGCGCTACAAGGCCACCTTCCTGGGCTCGGGCGCGCTCATCGGCCACTTCGATGCGCGCTGGCTCGACCAGCAGGACGCCGACGGCATCACCATGCGCGAGGCCATGCGGCATGCGGGTCTCGATGAGGCCGACATCCCGAAGATCCAGCGCGACCCCACGCGCTACCTCGGCTTTGTCGAGGTGCACATCGAGCAGGGCCCGGTGCTCACCGAGCTCGACCTGCCGCTGGGCATCGTCACCTCCATCAACGGCAGCGTGCGCTACGTGGGCGAGGTGATCGGCATGGCCAGCCACGCCGGCACCACGCCCATGGACCGCCGCCGCGACGCTGCGGCCGCGGTGGCCGAACTCATCCTCTACACCGAGCAGCGCGCCGCCAAAGACGGCGACTCGGTCGGCACCGTGGGCATGCTCGAGGTGCCCAGCGGCTCCATCAACGTGGTGCCGGGGCGCTGCAAGTTCAGCCTCGACCTGCGCGCGCCCGACAACGCGCAGCGCGACGCGCTGGCCACCGACGTGGTCAATGCGCTGAAGGACATCTGCGAGCGCCGCGGCGTGCGCTACGAGCTCGAGGAAACCATGCGCGCCGCCGCCGCGCCGAGCGCGCCCGCCTGGCAGCAGCGCTGGGAAAAGGCCGTCGACGCGCTGGGCCTTCCGCTGTTCCGCATGCCCAGCGGCGCCGGCCACGACGCCATGAAGCTGCACGAGGTGATGCCGCAGGCCATGCTGTTCGTGCGCGGCATCAACTCGGGCATCAGCCACAACCCGCTCGAATCGAGCACCAACGACGACATCCAGCTCGCCGTGCAGGCCTTCCAGCTCCTGCTGGACAACCTCGCCACCGAGCACGCCCACTGATTCACGCAAACAGAAGAACAACCATGACCGACTACGCCAAACTCGACGCCTGGATCGACGCCCACTTCGACGAAGAAGTGAAGTTCCTGCAGCAACTGGTGCAGGTGCCCACCGACACGCCGCCCGGCAACAACGCGCCGCACGCCGAACGCACCGCCGAGCTGCTGAAGGACTTCGGCCTCGACGCCGAGAAGCACGCCGTGCCCGCGCAGGACGTGAAGGACTACGGGCTCGAGTCGATCACCAACCTGATCGTGCGCCGCAAGTACGGCAAGGAGGGCGATGGCGGCCGCACCGTGGCCCTCAACGCCCACGGCGACGTGGTGCCCCCCGGCGACGGCTGGACGCACGACCCCTACGGCGGCGAGATTGCCGAGGGCAGCCTCTACGGCCGCGCGGCCGCCGTGAGCAAGAGCGACTTCGCCAGCTTCACCTTCGCTGTGCGCGCACTCGAGGCCGTCGCCAAGCCGAGCAGGGGCAGCGTCGAGCTGCACTTCACCTACGACGAAGAGTTCGGCGGCCTCCTCGGCCCGGGCTGGCTGCTGCAGAACGGCCTGACCAAGCCCGACCTGATGATTGCGGCCGGCTTCAGCTACGAAGTGGTCACCGCGCACAACGGCTGCCTGCAGATGGAGGTGACGGTGAACGGCAAGATGGCCCACGCGGCCATTCCGACCACCGGCATCGACGCGCTGCAGGGCGCCACGAAGATCCTGAACGCACTCTACGCGCAGAACACGCTCTACCGGAAGGTGACGTCGAAGGTCGCGGGCATCACGCACCCGTACCTGAACGTGGGCCGCATCGAAGGCGGCACCAACACCAACGTGGTGCCCGGCAAGGTGGTGTTCAAGCTCGACCGCCGCATGATCCCCGAAGAGAATCCGGTCGAGGTCGAGGCCAACATCCGCCAGGTGATCGCCGATGCCGCCGCCGAGAGCGAAGGCATCACGGTGGACATCAAGCGCATGCTGCTGGCCAATTCGATGAAGCCGCTGGCGGGCAACAAGCCGCTGGTCGAGGCGATCCAGAAGCACGGCGGCGAGCTGTTCGGCGAGCCCATCAAGGCCATGGGCACGCCGCTGTACACCGACGTGCGCCTGTACGGCGAAGCCGGCATTCCGGGCGTGATCTACGGTGCCGGCCCGCGCACCGTGCTCGAGTCGCACGCCAAGCGCAGCGACGAACGCGTGGTGCTCGAAGACCTGCGCCGCGCCACCAAGGTGATCGCGCGCACGCTGAGCGACCTGCTGGCCTGAGCCTGTTTTTTCCGGCGCTTCGCCGCGCGGCTCAGGCCGCGTTGGCGGGCGCCGCGGCAGCAGTGGCTGCAACCGCACCTGAGGCCACCCCCGCGGCCACACCGGCAGCGGCGAGCGACACGGCCCACGACATCACGTCGGGCAGCGGTGCCGGCCGCGCAAGGTGGTAGCCCTGCACCAGCTTGCAGCCCAGCGCGCGCAGCGCGTCGAGTTCTTCCTGCGTTTCAACGCCCTCGGCCACCACCTGCAGGTTGAGCGAGCGGCCCAGCTGCACGATGGAGTCGACCAGCACCACGTTGCCCGGCGAGGACGACAGCCCCAGGATGAAGCTGCGGTCGATCTTCACCTGCCGCACATACTCGCTGCGCAGCGACGCCAGCGACGAATAGCCCACGCCGAAGTCGTCCACCACGATCGCCACGCCCGCCGCCGACAGCGCGCTCAGGCGGCTGCGCGTGGCGTGGGTGTCGAGCGCGACCTCTTCCGTGATCTCGATCTGCAGCCGGCGCGGCGCGATGCCGCGTGACTTCAGCATGCCCAGCACGATGTCGTCGACCGCCAGCTGCGCCATTTCGCGCGGCGACACGTTGATGGCCACCGGCACCGCCGCCAGGCTCGAGCCCGCGGCTTCGAACTGGCGCATGCCGCGGCAGACCTCGTCGACCAGGTGGCGCAGCAGCGGTTCGGCCAGGCCGGTGTTCGCCGCCGCGAAGATCACTTCTTCGGGCGAGATGTGCCCGTGGCGCGGGTGGTGCCAGCGCATCAGCGCTTCCAGGCTGTGCACCTCGTTGCTGTCGCAGGCCATGATCGGCTGGTACCACACGCCGATGGCGCGCGCCTCGATGGCGTGCAGCAGGTCGCGCTCGACGTCGCGGCGCGTGGCCAGGCGCTGGTTGAGCGCCTTGTCGAACATCTGGAAGCGGTTGCGCCCGGTGCGCTTGGCTTCGTAGAGCGCCTCGTCGGCAAAGCTGATCATGTCGGCCACGTCGGCGTCGCCCGCCACCGAGATGCCGATGCTCACGCCCAGGTGGCCGCCGTAGTGCGCCGTGGCGAAAGAGATCGAGCGGATCAGCGCCTGCGCGATGGCCGTGGGCGCCTGCCGGTCGGCGCGCAGGGTGTAGAGCACCGCGAACTCGTCGCCGCCCCAGCGCCCGAGCGTCGCGTTCATGCCGGCGAGTTCGCGCTGCAGCCAGCCGGCCACGTCCTGCAGCACGCGGTCGCCGATCTTGTGGCCGAAGGCATCGTTCACCGCCTTGAAGCCGTCCAGGTCGAGCAGCAGCAGCCCGTGCTGGCGGCCGTCGGGCACGGCGATGTGCAAGGTGGCGGCCTCGGTGAAACCTTCGCGGTTGAGCAGGCCGGTGAGCGAATCGTGCGAGGCGCGGAAGGCCAGTTGCTGCGTCGCGTCGAGCGACAGCGCATGCACCTGGCGCAGCTGCGAGGCCAGTGCCGTGGCCTCGTTCTTCAGGCGGCTGCCTTCGCGGAAAGCCTTGTCGCTCTGCAGCGCGCCGCGCGCCAGCGCACCAAGATAGAGCAGCACCATCGCGGCCAGGGCCACGTTGTCGAAACCGCCCGCATACAGGAGGCAGCCGACCACCGACAGCAGCGCCGGCGTGATGAAGCTGATGGGCACGAAGGCGTAGGCGATGCCGTAGGTGACCGAACCGGCGCAGATGCCGCACACCACCGTCAGATAGAAGATCGCCTGGGGCGACGAATAGCCGTTGCACAGCAGCGGAATCAGCGCCCAGACGCAGCCCGAGGCCGCGGCCATCGTGGCCGCCACCCGCAGGTGCCATTCGACCGGACGGCCGGTGGGCGACACGGCCACGCCCTCTTCGACGATCACGCCGGGCGACGGGGCGAAGGGCCAGCGGCAGATGTAGCTGCGCGCCCCGTTCACCGCGAGCGACAGCAGCAGCCAGATCAGCCCTTCGAAGGCCCGGCCCGCGTTGAGGGCCACCAGCGTCGCGGTGAAGCTCAGCACCACATTGATCGAAATGGCCGACATCACACTGCGGCGGACCACCACCAGCTGGTCGGTGCGCACCATGCGGTACAGCACATCGCCATCGACGGAAGCGGTGAGCGAAGGGGTGGGTGCGCGGGCATTCATGGAAGGGTCACAGTTTATAGACGGCGCGAGGCTCCGAGCCCCGTTCCCGCCCGCGGCACGCAAATTTCGGGGGGCGGAACAACGAACTTTCGTTTGTCTTTCATCCAGACGTCATCGCCGGAATCCAGACTCGGCCGCTTTGCTTCGACGCGTGCGAGACGTGCGCGTCTTTTTTTGCCTGCCATGTCCTCCCATCTCCAGACGCCTTCGGCCGTTCCTTCGGCCCTTCCTTCCGCCCTTCCTCCGGTCTTTGCCCGGACCCTGCTCTCGACCCTCGCCCTCGGCACCCTGATGCTGGCCGGCTGCGGCGGCGGAAGCTCCAACGGCGCCGCCTTCCTGCCCATAGTGCCCGCACCCGCACCCCCGGCCGCCGTGGCACCGGCCCCGGTGCCCGCCCCGGTGGCGCCGGCCGGCCGCTGGACCGTTGGCGACCTGCACATCCACACGATGCAGTCCGACGACACCCAGCAGATCTCCACGCTCGACCAGGTGCTGGCCAAGGCCTTCGACCAGTTCGGCCTCGACTGGGCCGCCATCTCCGACCACCTGCGCCTGTCCAACTACGACAACGACGGCAACAAGCTGGCCGCGGCCATTCCGTTCTCCGAAGGCATGGCCAAGTACCAGGTGCCGCGCATCAAGGCGCTGCAGGCCGCGGGCAAGTACGCCGACAAGACCATCTTCTCGGCCTTCGAGTGGGACATGCCCTCGCACGACCACGGCAACGTGGGCATCCTGAGCGACAAGCCCATGTCGGACGCGGCACTCAAGGCGGTGAGCCAGTTCGAGTACCTCTTCACCGACCGCGCGGCGGCCCTCTTCCCGGCCGGCGACGTCGCGGCCTGGGGCGCGAAGGCCGGCACCACCTACAGCACGCACGCCGAGACGCTCGCGGCCATCGCCTGGCTCAAGGCGAACTACCCCGACAGCAGCTACCTGCAGATCAACCACCCCTCGCGCAACCCCGGCAAGTACACCGCCGCCCAGCTGCGCGAGATGAACGACCTCGCGCCGAATATCGTGTTCTCACTCGAAGGCATGGTCGGCAACCAGATGGAGCCCGACCGCGGCGGCTACACCAGCGCCTACATTCCGGCCAACCTGCCCTCGCGCACCTACGGCGGCGTCGACTACCTCGTCGCCAAGCTCGGCGGCACCTGGGACGCGCTGCTGTCAGAAGGCCGCCACATCTGGAACGTGGCCGACTCCGACTACCACTTCACCACCTCCAAGGGCCTGTACAGCAGCGGCTACGCGCCCGGCGAGTACGCCAAGAACCACCTGTGGGGCGACGTGAAGGACCCGAAGTCGCTGCTCGCCGCCATGCGCTCGGGCAAGCTCTTCGCGGTCAACGGCGACCTCATCGACGCGCTCGACTTCAACGTGAAGAGCGCCAAGGGCGCCGGCGACATGGGTTCCGAAGTGGCGGCCACCTCGGGTGAAGACCTGACCATCACCATCCGCTTCAAGAGCCCCGAGCGCAACAACTTCGAGTACCAGCTGGGCAGCGGCAACTTCGCCAACGTGAAGCCGGTGGTCGACCACGTCGACCTGATCGTGGGCGACGTCACCGGTGCGGAAGCGCCGGGCACGCCTGGCTATGCGCGCGACACCAACGCGTCGACCCGCGTGCTCAAGCGCTTCACGCGCAATGACTGGAAGCTCGACGCCGACGGCTACTTCGCCGTCAGCTACACGGTGAAGGCCGGCAACCACCAGTATTTCCGCCTGCGCGGCACCAACCTTGGCACCGACGTGCCCAACGAGACCGCGGGCGGCGAGCCGCTGTTCGATGCGCAGAGCACCGGCACCGACAACGTGGCGCGCTTCAACGCCATCAACGTGCGCAACTACAGCGACCTGTGGTTCTACTCGAACCCGGTGTTCGTGAAGGTCGCGGCGAAGTAAGCCGCGGCGGGCGGGCGCGGCGCCTCGCCGTGCGCGCGGCACTCGCAGCACTCACCGGCTGACAGTGCGGCGAGCGGGGACTCTTCATGGCAGTCAAAATGACCGGCCCATGACCCCGCCCAGCCTGCTCACCGCCCTGCTTCCCCTGATGGCCGACCTGGCGCAGGACCTCCCCGAGGCCGAGCGCCACCGGCGCCTGCTCGAAACCCTGCGTGTGCTGTTGCCCTGCGACGCCGCCGCCATGCTGCGGCTCGACGGCGACTGGCTGGTGCCGCTGGCCGTCGATGGCCTGAGCGGCGACACGCTGGGCCGGCGCTTTCGCGTGGCCGAGCATCCGCGCTTCGAGCAGTTGCTCGCGGCGCCGGGCCCCGTGCGCTTCCCGGCCGATTGCGGCCTGCCCGACCCCTTCGACGGCCTGGTCGACGGCGTGCAGGGCCACCTGCCGGTGCACGACTGCATGGGCTGCGCGCTGCAGGTCGACGGCCGCCCCTGGGGCGTGCTGACGCTCGACGCGCTAGAGGTCGGCCGCTTCTCGCGCGTGGAGCTCGACGTGCTGCAGGCCTTCGCGAGCCTGTCGGCCGCCACCGTCGGGCTGGCCACGCGCATGCACGGCTTGGCCGCGCGCGCGGAAGACGAACGCCTGCGCGCCGACAGCTATGCGCAGGCCACGGGCCACGGCCCGCGCCAGCTGATCGGCCACAGCGCCGCGCACAAGCGGCTGCTCAGAGAAATCGCACTGGCCGGGCCGACCGACCTCTGCGTGCTGATCCAGGGCGAGACCGGCACCGGCAAGGAGCTGGTGGCACAGGCGCTGCACGCCGCATCGGCGCGCGCGAAGCGCCCGCTGGTCAGCATCAACTGCGCGGCGCTGCCCGACAACCTGGTCGAGAGCGAACTCTTCGGCCACGTGCGCGGCGCCTTCACCGGCGCGGTGGGCGACCGGCGCGGCAAGTTCGAACTGGCCGACGGCGGCACGCTGTTCCTCGACGAAGTGGCCGAGCTGCCGTTGCAGGTGCAGGCCAAGCTGCTGCGCGTGCTGCAGGGCGGCCACCTCCAGCGCCTGGGTTCCGACCGCGAGCACCGCGTCGACGTGCGCGTGATCGCGGCGAGCAACCGCAACCTGGCCGACGAGGTGCGCGCGGGCCGGCTGCGCGCGGACTTCTATCACCGGCTCAGCGTGTACCCGCTGGTGGTGCCGCCGCTGCGCGAGCGCGGGCGCGACGTGCTGCCGATCGGCGGCTTCTTCCTGGAGGAGGCGCGCTCGCGCATGGGCCTGGGCGCGGTGCGGCTCGATGCCGGCGCACAGGCCGCGCTGCTGGCCTACGACTGGCCCGGCAACGTGCGCGAGCTCGAGCACCTGCTGGGCCGCAGCGTGGTGAAGGCGCTGGGCCGGCATGCGCAAAGGCCGCGCATCCTGACGCTGGGCGCGGACGACCTCGGGCTCGGTGCAGCGGGCACGGCCGGCGATGCAAGCGCGCAGCAGCCCAGGGGCGCGAGCGCCGACATCGCAGCCGCCGTGCAGGCCCAAGGCCTCGGCCTGCGCGACGCCGTGAGCGACCTGGAGCGCCGCATGGTGCTGCATGCGCTCGCGCAGAACGACAACCAGTGGGCGGCCGCCGCGCGGGCCTTGCAGATCGACCCGGCCAACCTCGCGCGCATGGCGAAGCGGCTGGGTGTTGCGCGGGCCTGAGGCCCGCGACCTGGTTCGCGGTTACTCCAGCGCCGAGGCCGGCCCGAAGAACTCGAAGCGCGACTGCGCGTCCGGCACGCCCCAGCTGCGCAGCCCGCGGCGCACCTGCTGCATGAAAGGCTTCGGCCCGAGAAAGTAGGCGTCGACGTCGCGCGTGTGCGACGGCAGCCACTCGTTCAGGCGGTCGAGGTCGAGCCGGCCGACCGCGTGCGGCGCGGGTGCCGCCGCGTCGCTCACCTCGTCGTAGCAATAGAAGCGCTGCAGCTGCGGGTGGCGCGCCGCGGCCGCCTCGATCTGCTCGCGGAACGCATGCACGTCGCCGTTGCGCGCGCAGTGGATGAACACCACTTCGCGCTCGGTGGCCAGCGCCTGCTCGAGCATCGCCAGCGTCGGCGTGATGCCGACGCCGCCGCTGATGAGCACCACCGGCCGCCCGCTCTCGGCCAGCACGAACTCGCCCGAGGGCGGCAGCAGCTGCAGCGTGTCGCCCACCTGCACGTGGTCGTGCAGCCAGTTCGAGGCCACGCCGCCGGGTTCGCGCTTCACGCTGATGCGGTAGGTCCTGCCGTTGGGCGCGGCCGACAGCGAGTAGTTGCGGCGAATGTCCTTGCCGTCCACCCGCAGCAGCAGGCCGATGTACTGGCCGGGCGCGAAGTCCATCAGCGCGCCGCCGTCGGCCGGGGCGAAATGCAACGAGGTGATCTCCGCGCTCTCGGCCACCTTGCGCGCCACCTTGAAGGCGCGCGCGCCGCGCCAGCCGCCGGGCGCCGCGGCCTGCGCGTCGTACAGCTGCTTCTCGGCGCCGATGAGGATGTCGGCGAGCTGACCGTAGGCGGCGGCCCAGGCCTCGATCACTTCGTCGGTCGCGATCTCGGCGCCCAGCACCTCGCGGATCGCGCGCAGCAGGCAGCCGCCGACGATCGGGTAGTGCTCGGGCATCACCTGCAGCGCCACGTGCTTGTTGACGATCTGCGTGGCCAGCGGGCCCATCGCCTCCAGGCGGTCGATGTTCCTGGCGTACATCAGCACGCCGTTGGCCAGCGCGCGCGGCTGGTCGCCCTTGGCCTGGTGGGTCTCGTTGAAGAAGGGGCGAACCTCGGGATGCTCGGCCAGCAGCATCTTGTAGAAATGGGTGGTCAGGGCTTCGCCGCCCTGTTCGAGCAGGGGCACGGTGGACGAGACGATGGCGCGTTGGGCGGCGGTGATCATGGAACCTCGGTGAATCGTTGATTTGGGTGCCTTGCTCATTGCAACCGGCGTGCCGGCCCGTGAACCCTTATGA
This sequence comes from Variovorax sp. OK605, assembly GCF_900115445.1. Lineage (NCBI taxonomy): Bacteria > Pseudomonadati > Pseudomonadota > Betaproteobacteria > Burkholderiales > Comamonadaceae > Variovorax > Variovorax sp. OK605. Next base: position 165,630 of record NZ_FOWL01000007.1, on the reverse strand, counting down.
ATCAACGGCTTGGCGCACTTCAACGTCAAATTGACTCCCCTTCAAATCAAGTCATTTCGACGTTTACTGTCGAATCGACTGGACAGGCGCAACGAGTGCGCAGTCCGGCTAAGCTGCGCAAACCCCACCTCGAACCCATGCCATCCCGCCAAGACCCTCATACGCCAGCCGTCGCTTCGGCCAGCACCGCACCCGCACAAGACCCGCAACTGCTGCGCCGCCTGCTGCGCGCCAAGGACCGCATGGACGCCGCCTCGCACGAGGCCTGGCCCGTGCTGCGGCTGGCCGAGGTCAGCGGGGTGTCCGAAGCGCATTTCGCGCGCTCGTTCAAGCAGGCCTTCGGCATTCCGCCGCACCGCTACCTGCTGACGCGCCGCATCGAGCAGGCCACCGCGCTGCTGCGCGACACCGAGCTGTCCGTCACCGAGATCGCCTTCGCCACCGGCTGGGAAAGCCTGGGCACCTTCGGGCGCACCTTCCGCGACATCACCGGCGAAAACCCCAGCGCGCTGCGCCCGCGCCTGCGGGCCGCGGCGCAGCAGCTCGAGCGCGTGCCGCCCTGTTTCCTCAAGGCCGCGCAGCGGCCCGATCTCACCGAAGCAGTTTCGGAGAAGCGCCGCCGCGGGGCCGACGGTACAAAGCGGCTTTCAACCAAGGAGATGTCGCGATGAGCCAGGGTATTAGTGTGGGTGCGGGTGTGGGTGTGGTGGGGCTGTATGTGGACGACCAGGACGCGGCGCTTGCGTTCTACGTCGACAAGCTCGGGTTCCGTGTGAAGGCCGACGTGCGCAATGGCGACTACCGCTGGCTGACCGTGCTGCACCCCGAGCAGCCATCGTTCGAGCTCGGCCTGTTCAAGCCGGGCCCGCCGGTGCACGACGAGGCCACCGCGCAAACGCTGCGCAGCATGGTGGCCAAGGGCGCGATGCCGCCGCTGGTGCTGAACGTGGCCGACTGCCATGCGGCCTACCTGCAGATGCGCGACCGCGGCGTGGAGTTCACGCAGGAGCCGGTGAGCCGCTTCGGCAGCGTGGACGCGAGCTTTCGCGACCCGGCGGGCAACGGCTGGAAGATGATCCAGGCGCCCGGGAGCAAGGCATGAGCGGCATTCACGCCGCGAACGCCGGCACCGGCACCGGCACCGGCACCGGCATCCGGACCTTCCACCGCTGGGTGTCCATCGCGTTCACGCTGGCCGTCATCGCCAACTTCGTGGCCATGGCCACAGGGCCCGGCGCACCGCCGCCCTGGATCACGTACGCCCCTCTGCTTCCGTTGGCGCTGCTGCTGTTCACGGGTCTCTACCTGTTCGTGCAGCCTTACCTCGGCCGCGGGCAGGGTGCGCGGGGTTCGGCGCGCGCCCATTAGGAGAGTTCTCCTCCCCTTGCCGGACGCGGTTCACACCCCAGGCGAATCCTGTCCGTCCGGTGACTGGAAATCGCCCGCCAGCTCCGAGCGTTCCACGGGGTCCGGCTCGAAGGCATGCACCCGCGGCGCCGGCTTGCTGTTGAACAACAGGCGCAGCACGTCCGGCCGCGCGTAGTGGCCGACCGGGTCGTAGGCCGCCTTGGCGAGCCCGATCAGGCCCAGGTCGAGCGTGGCGTACAGCAGGCCCTCGGCCGTCTCGGGCAAGGGCTCGCACATCGGCTTCGCGTCGGGGCCGTAGATCATCGCGAAGCCGCCGCCTTCCAGCAGCAGGTCGCGCTTGTTCGGCGTGTCGATCAGCATGTCGAGCATCTCCTTCGACACCGTGGCGCACGGCGCGAGCACGAAGCACTGGCCTTCCAGCGCATAGATCTGGCTCGCGGCGTTGTTGGCCTCGGCGCTGAGCTGGAACGCGGCGCCGCGGTAGACCGAGAAGCTCGGCCATGCGGCGATGTGCACCTGCTCGTGCTGCGAGAACATCGCGTACTTGGTCAGCGGCTGGATGTGCTCGGCACAGCACAGCGCGCCCATGCGCCCGAGCGCGGTCGCGTGCACCGCGAGATGGCTGCCGTCGCCCTCGCCGAACACCGTGCGCTCGGCGTGCGTGGGCTTGAGCTTGCGGCGCGTGGCGACCACTTGGCCGTGGTCGTCCAGGATGGCCTGCGCCAGGTACAGCGAGCCGCCGGCGCGCTCGCTGTAGCCCAGCACCACGTGGACGCGGTTCGCCGCGGCGGCGGCCTTCAGGCGCTCCCATTCGGGGCTGTCGACCACCAGCGCGTTCTCGAAATAGCGCTGCACGAACTGCATGCCCCACGCCGGCGAGTCGAGCCAGACCCACCACGGATAGCCGGGCAGCCAGACCTCGGGAAACGCGACCAGCGAAGCGCCGTTGCGCGCGGCCTCCTCGATCAGGCCGATGGCCTTGTCGACACCTCTGGCCAGGTCGAGGAACGCGGGCGCGGCCTGGACGACGGCAACCTTGTACCGGGTTTTCTGTGGAGCGGTCATGGCATCGGTCCTGGGTTCTTCGTTATGAAACCGCGACTCTAGGTTCGCCCCCGCGCCAGTCCTATCGAGCCGGCCGGTGTTACGCATCGACGCTGTCGATCGACAGGTGCATCGAATTCATCGATGTGTAACGCCAGTCGCATCGATTGGATTGCTGAAAGTACCCCCCTAAAGTCCAACCCCGCAAGCCATCCCACGACACAAGCCAGCGCCCCGACCGGGCGCCAGCCGGAGACACAAAAGCCATGGAGCGATCTTTCGCCGAAGAAGTCAAACGCCTTTCGCTGGGCGCCGACGAGGAATTTCATGGCGAGGGCATCCTCGCCGTCACCAAGGCGCTGCTGCAGTCGGGCGTGAGCTACATCGGCGGCTACCAGGGCGCGCCGGTGTCGCACCTGATCGACGTGCTCGGCGATGCGCGCGGCCTGCTCGACGAGCTCGGCATCTACTTCGAGAACAGCGCCTCCGAGGCCGGCGCGGCCGCGATGCTCGGCGCGTCCATCAACTACCCGGTGCGCGGCGCGGTGACGTGGAAGTCCACCGTGGGCACCAACGTCGCGTCCGATGCGCTGTCCAACCTCGCGTCGGCCGGCGTGAAGGGCGGCGCGCTGATCATCCTCGGCGAAGACTACGGCGAGGGCTCCAGCATCATCCAGGAGCGCACGCACGCCTTCGCGATGAAGTCGCAGATGTGGCTCATGGACCCGCGGCCCAACCTCCCGTCCATCGTGGATGCCGTGGAGCGCAGCTTCGAGCTGTCGGAAGCGAGCCAGACGCCCGTGATGCTGCAGCTGCGCATCCGCGCCTGCCACGTGCACGGCAGCTTCGTGTGCAAGGACAACCGCGCGCCGGCCATCTCCACGCGCGCGTCGATCGCGCAGCCGCACTTCGACTTCGCCAACATCAACCTGCCGCCGTCGATCTACGCGCAGGAGCGCATGAAGATCGAGTCGCGCTGGCCGGCCGCGCTGGAATTCATTCGCCGCGAGAAGCTCAACGAGCGCTTCGACGGCGACTGCGACGACATCGGCCTGATCCTGCCCGGCGGGCTCTACAACGGCACGATCCGCGCGCTGCAGCAGCTCGGCCTGGCCGACGCGTTCGGCAACAGCCGCATTCCGCTGCAGGTGCTCAACGTGGTCTACCCGATGGTGCCCGACGAGCTGGTCGGCTTCTGCAGCGGCAAGCGCGCGGTGCTGATGGTCGAGGAAGGCCAGCCCAACTACCTGGAAGACGCGCTGCACGCGATGCTGCGCAAGGCCGGCTGCGACACGCGCCTGCACGGCAAGGACATCTTCCCCATGGCCGGCGAATACACCGGTGAAGTGCTGGTGCGCAGCCTGGCCGAGTTCATCCGCCAGGCCCGCCCGCAGGCGCTGGGCGAAGACGGTGCGCTGCAGGTGGTCGAGGCCGCCGCACCGCTGGGCGCGCTCAAGCCGCAGGCCGTGGCCGCGCTCGGCGTGCCGGTGCCCAACCGCCCGCCGGGTTTTTGCATCGGCTGCCCCGAGCGCCCGGTGTTCGCGGCCATCAAGCTGATGCAGAAGGAGCTGGGCGCGGTGCACGTCAGCGCGGACATCGGCTGCCACACCTTCGGCACGCTGCCGCCCTTCAACACGGGCAGCACGGTGCTGGGCTACGGCCTGGGGCTGGCGAGCTCGTCGGGCATCGCGCCGCTCATGGGCAACCGCGTGGTGAGCATCATGGGCGACGGCGGCTTCTGGCACAACGGCTTCACCAGCGGCGTGGTGAACGCGGTCTACAACAACCAGGACTCGGTGCTGGTGATCCTGAAGAACGGCTACACCTCGGCCACCGGCACGCAGGCCATTCCCTCCTCGCCCACGCAGCCCGCGGCCAAGCCGCTGACGCTCGACATCGAGGCCGCGCTCAAGGGCGTGGGCGTGGCCTGGGTGCGCAAGGTCAGGAGCTACAGCGTCGCCGAGATGCGCGACACGCTGCAGGAGGCCATGACCACCGAAGAAGGCGGCCTCAAGGTGATCATTGCCGACGGCGAATGCCAGCTCGAGCGGCAGCGCCGCATCAAGCCGGTGCAGGCCGCCAGGCTCAAGCGCGGCGAACGCGTGGTGCGCACGCGCTTCGGCATCGACGACGACGTGTGCACCGGCGACCACTCGTGCATCCGGCTGTCGGGCTGCCCGTCGCTCACCGTCAAGCCCAACCCCAGCGCGCTGCGCACCGACCCGGTGGCCACCGTCAACCAGGGCTGCGTGGGCTGCGGCCTGTGCGGCGAGAACGCGCACGCGGCCATTCTCTGCCCGTCGTTCTACAAGGCCGAGATCGTGCAGAACGCCGGCACCTGGGAGCGGCTGCTGCACCGGCTGCGCGGCGGGGTCATCGGCCTCATGGCCGGCAAGGCGCGCGACCGCTCGGAGGCACTGGCGGCATGAACACGACGACACCCGCAGGCGCGGCAACACCGCGCATCGTCACCGTGCTGGTGGCCGCCATGGGCGGCGAAGGCGGCGGCGTGCTGGCCGACTGGCTCATCTCCGCGGCCACGGCCTGCGGCTTCCCGGTGCAGAGCACCTCGGTGCCCGGCGTGGCGCAGCGCACCGGCGCCACCAACTACTACATCGAGATCTACCCCGTGCCGGCCGGGCAGCTGGGCGGCGCGCGTCCGGTGTTCTCGCTCACGCCGAACCCGGGCGACGTCGACATCGTCGCCGCCTCCGAACTGGTGGAGGCCGGCCGCATGCTGCAGGGCGGCTTCGTGCATCCGCGGCGCACCACGCTCGCGGCTTCCACGCACCGCGAATACGCGGTGGTCGAGAAGTCCGCCATGGGCGACGGGCGCTACGACGGCCAGCGCGTGATCGACGCGGCCACCGAGCTCGCGCAGCGCAGCTTCCTGTTCGACATGCGCGCGCTCGCATGGCGCAACGGCACGGTGATCAACACCGTGATGTTCGGCGCCATGGCCGGCAGCGGCGCCATTCCGTTCTCGCGCGAGACCTGCGAACAGGCGATCCGCGAATCGGGCAAGGCGGTGGAGGCCAGCCTGAAGGGTTTCGCGGCGGGCTTCGACCATGTGACGGGCGTGGCGGTGGCCGCGGCAGCACCCGTCGACAGCGCAAAGGCGCCAGCCGCCACGCCGGTGCACCCTCGCATCGCCGCCCTGCCCGAGCCGCTGCGCGAGCTCGCAGGCCACGGCCTGCAGCAGGTCGCCGACTACCAGGACGCGCGCTACGGCGAGCTCTACATGCAGCGCGTGGAATCGGTGCTGGCGCTGGAGCAGCCCTTCGGCGGCGACCTGCCCGTGACGCGCGAGACCGCGCGCTACCTCGCGCTGTGGATGAGCTACGAGGACGTGATCCGCGTGGCCGACCTCAAGACGCGCGGCGAGCGCCTGCAGCGCGTGCGCAACGAGGTGGGCGCGCGCGGCAACGAGCCGTTGCGGCTCACCGAATACCTCAAGCCGGGCCTGGACGAGGTCTGCTCGCTGCTGCCGCCGGGCGCCTCGGCCTGGCTGCGCAAGCGGCTGGCGCACAAGGCGCACAAGCTCAACGTGGGGCTGCACATGCGCACCGACACGGTGTTGGGCTTCGCGATGCTGTGCGGCCTGCGCTCGCTGCGCGTGATACGCCGCGGCAGCGCGCGCTACGCCGCCGAGCAGGAAATGATCAAGCGCTGGCTCGACACGGTGCGCCGCGCGCTGGCGATGAGCCCGCGGCTGGCCTACGAGCTCGCGCTGTGCGGCAACCTGGTGAAAGGCTACGGCGAGACCAGCGAACGCGGCCACCGCAACCTTGGCGCGGTGCTCGACGACATGCAGGCCGTGCTTTCCCCGCCGGTGCGCGATGCCGCCGCGCTCGAGCAGGCCGCGGCCCGCGTGCGCGCCGCCCGCGAAGCCGCGCTGGCCGACCCCGAGGGCCGCACGCTGGCCCGCGCGCTCGGCCTGCCGGCGCCCGCGCCGCGCGTGCACCCGATCCACATCGTGCGGCGAAGGCCGGCGCGCTGAGCCGAGCGATTTTTCAACCTAGAACGACAGGAGACAAGACGATGAAACACAAGAAGACTTCCACCCCCCTCACGACCTTCATACCCTTCGGCCGCCGCGCCGTGAACTCGCTGCTCGCCGCCACCCTGCTGCTGCCGCTGGCGTCGCTGGGGTCGCTGGTGCATGCGGCCGACCCGATCAAGATCGGCGCCGTGGTCTCGGCCACCGGCCCGGCCTCGTTCCTGGGCGACCCGCAGCAGAAGACGCTCGAGATGTACGTGGGCAAGATCAACGCGGCCGGCGGCGTGCTGGGCCGCAAGCTCGAGCTGGTGCTGTACGACGACGCCAGCGATGCCAACAAGGCCAACGCCTTTACGCGGCGCCTGATCATGCAGGACGAGGTCGACGTGATCCTCGGCGCGTCCACCACCGGTTCCACCATGGCGATGCTGCCGCAGGCCGAGGCCTCGAAGGTGCCGATGATCTCGCTGGCCGCGGCCTCGGTCATCGTCGAGCCGGTCAAGCCCTACGTGTTCAAGATGCCGCACTCCGACCGCATGGCGGCCGAGAAGGTGCTCGGCGAAATGAAGAAGCGCGGCTTCACGCAGTTCGCGCTGCTGTCGGACACCGGCGGCTTCGGCAAGTCGGGCCGCACCGAGACGCTCAAGCTCGCCGCAACGCTCGGCCTGAAGGTGTCCGACGACCAGACCTACGGCGAGAAGGACACCGACGTCACGCCGCAGCTCACGCGCATCAAGTCGTCGGGGGCGCAGGCCATCTTCGTGTTCGGCACGGGCCAGGCGCCGGCCATCATCGCGCGCAACTACCAGCAGCTGGCCATGAAGCAGCCGCTGTACACCTCGCACGGCCAGGCCTCCACCGAGTTCATCCGCATCGCGGGCAAGTCGTCCGAAGGCATCCGCATGCCCTCGCCCGCGCTGCTCGTTGCGCAGGCGCTGCCCGACAGCGACCCGCAGAAGAAGGTCAGCGTGGGCTACGCGAAGGACTACGAGAGCACCGCGAAGATGGACGTGTCCACCTTCGGCGGCTACGCCCACGACGCGCTGTTCCTGCTGGTCGATGCGATCAAGCGCGCCGGCGGCACCGACAAGCAGAAGGTGCGCGACGCCATCGAAGCCACGAAAGACTTCGTCGGCGTGAGCGGCATCTACCGCATGTCGGCCACCGACCACATGGGCCTGGACGTGTCCGCGTTCCGCATGGTCGAGGTGCAGGGAGGCAAGTTCGCGGAAGTTCGCTGAAGCGGCGCGCGTCATCCAAGGAAGCGCATGAAGCTCAATGCGAACGACCACCGCCGGCATGCACGCCGGCGGCTGCCCCGCTTCGTCTTCGACTATGTCGACGGCGGCGCGGAAAACGAAGACTGCCTGCACCGCAACGTCGCGGACCTGGCCGGTCTGCACCTGGTGCCCACCGCGCTGCGCGACACAAGCCATGGCGACACCGGCATCACCGTGTTCGGCCAGCGCTGGTCGGCGCCGCTGGGCGTGGCGCCCGTCGGCTTCTCGGGCCTGGTGCGCCCGCACGGCGACACCCTGCTGGCCTGCGCCGCCGCCTCGGCGGGCGTGCCGCACGTGCTGTCGACGCCGTCGAACGACCGGCTCGAGGCGGTGCGCGAGGCCGCGCTGCGCCGCAACCCCGCGGCCTTGCAGTGGATGCAGCTCTACGTGATGGGCGACCGCGCCATTGCCGAGCAGCTGGTGCGCCGCGCCCGCGAGGCCGGCTACGGCGCGCTGGTGCTCACGGTGGACGCCGCCGTCAGCGGCCAGCGCGAGCGCGACGTGCGCAACGGCTTCAAGCTGCCGTTCCGCTTCACGCCGTCGACGCTGCTCGACCTGGCGCTGCACCCGGCGTGGTCGCTCGGCATGGCGCTGCAGGGGCGCTCGCCGTCGTTCGTGAACCTCAGCGAGGCCGACGACGGCGCCACCTCGCCCCAGCTGCAGGCCGCGCTGCTGTCGCGCACCATGGACCGCACGCTGGTGTGGGAGCACCTGGCCTGGCTGCGCCGCCTGTGGGACGGCCCGCTGGTGGTCAAGGGCCTGCTGCACCCCGACGACGCCGCGCTGGCCGTGCACCACGGCGCCGACGCCATCGTGGTGTCGAACCACGGCGGGCGCCAGCTCGACGCGGCGCCCTCGACCATCTCGGTGCTGCCACGAATGGTCGACGCCGTGGCGAACCGCATTCCGGTGTTCGTGGACGGCGGCTTTCGCCGCGGCAGCGACGTGGTGAAGGCGCTGGCCGCCGGCGCCACCGCGGCCTTCGTCGGCCGCGCCGCGGTTTGGGGCATGGCCACCGGCGGCGAAGCGGGCGCGCGCGGCGTGCTCGCCGGGCTCGCCGACGACATCGCCCGCACCATGGTGCTGATCGGTGCCGACCGCGTGGCGGACGTGTCGCCGCGGCACCTGCTCACCCCTCTTTCAACGGCCCAGGCCATTCAGACCGGAGACCGCCGTGGCTGACTTCATGCAATTCGTCTTCTCGGGGCTCACCACCGGCGCGATCTACGCGCTGGCCGCGCTGGGCTTCTCGCTGATCTACAACGCCAGCGGCGTCATCAACTTCGCGCAGGGCGACTTCCTCATGCTGGGCGCGATGATCACCGCCGCCCTGCTCGGCGCCAACATGCCCTACGGCATCGCGGTGGCGGGCGGCGTGCTGGCCACGGTGGCGGCCGGGCTGCTGCTGTACCGGCTGGCCATCAAGCCCGCGGGCGAAGCCAGCGTGGTGTCGCTGATCATCATCACCATCGGCGCGTCGATCTTCATCCAGGGCGTGGTGCAGATCGTGCTCGGCAAGAACCAGCAGACCCTGCCCGCCTTCAGCGGCGACGCGTCGCTGTCGATCCTCGGCGCCTACGTGCTGCCGCAGAGCCTGTGGGTGCTGGGCACGGCGGCGGTGCTGGTCGCGCTGTGCTTCGCGTTCTTCCGCTTCACGATGGTCGGCAAGGCGATGCTGGCGGTGGCGGCCAATGCGCTGGCGGCGCGCGCGGTGGGCATTCCCACCTCGCGCGTGCTGCAGCTGTCGTTCGGGCTGTCGGCGCTGCTGGGCGCGGTGGCCGGCGTGGTGGCCGCGCCCATCACGACCACGGTGTACGACATCGGCCTGATGCTGGGCATGAAGGGCTTCGTCGCGGCCACGCTGGGCGGGCTCGGCAGCGCGGGCGGCGCGGTGGTGGGCGGGCTCATCGTCGGGCTGCTGGAGGCGCTGATGGCGGGCTACGTGTCGTCGGCCTACAAGGACGCCGTGCCGTTCGTGCTGATCGTGTTCATCCTGCTGGTCATGCCGCACGGCCTGTTCGGCAGCAAGGCGGCGGAGCGCGTATGAAGGCGAGCTCGCATGCGCTGCTGCGCCCTTCCCTGCTGGTGCTGGCGCTGGTGCTCGCGCTGCTGCCGCTGGCCATGCCCAACAACTACGTGGCCGACGTCGCGGTGCGCATCGCGCTGGCGGCCATCGCGGCCATCGGGCTCAACCTGCTGATGGGCTTCGCTGGGCAGATCAGCATCGGCCACGCGGCCTTCGTGGCCATCGGCGCGTACGGCAGCGGCATTGTCACGGTGCGCTTCGGCTGGCCGCCGCTGCTGGCGATCTGCGGCGCGGCCGTGGGCGCGGCGGCGGTGGCCTGGCTCATCGCCAAGCCCATCCTGCGGCTCAAGGGCCACTCGCTGACCATGGCCACGCTGGGGCTGGGCGTGATCGTCAACATCGTGCTGATCAACGAGGTCGACTGGACCGGCGGGCCCGACGGCATGGCCGTGCCGCCGCTGGCGGTGGCCGGCTTCACCTTCGCGAAGGTGCTGCACTGGTACGCGCTGGCCGCCGTGCTGCTGTGGCTGTCGGTGCTGCTGTCGCTCAACCTCCACCAGTCGCCCGCGGGGCGCGCGCTGCGCGGGCTCAACGGCTCCGAGGTGGCGGCCCGCGTGATGGGGGTGGACGTGGCGCGCTTCAAGGTGCGCGCGTTCGTGGTCTCGGCCGTGTTCGCCGCCGTGTCGGGCAGCCTCACGGCGCACTACCTGGGCTTCATCAGCCCGTCGCTCGCGGCCTTCACGCATTCGGTGGAGCTGGCCACCATGGTGGTGCTCGGCGGCATGGCCTCCACCTTCGGCGCGGTGCTGGGCGCCGCGCTGCTGACGGCGCTGCCGCAGCTGCTGGGCGGCCTGCACGGCTACGAGATGGTGTTCTTCGGCCTCGTGCTGATGCTCACCATGATGTTCCTGCCCAAGGGGCTGGTGCCCACGCTCGCGCTCCGGCTGCGCAGGAAAGGTTGAGATGCTCGAAGTGAAGAACCTCGGCAAGTCCTTCGGCGGCGTGCACGCCATGCAGGACGTGAGCTTCAGTGTGCGCGGCGGCTCGGTGCATTCGGTGATCGGGCCCAACGGCGCGGGCAAGACCACGCTGTTCAACCTGATCAGCGGCGTCTACGAGCCCACGCGCGGCGAGATCCTGCTCGACGGCGAGAACGTGGCCGGCATGGCGCCCGAGCAGTTGGCGCGCCGCGGCATGAGCCGCACCTTCCAGAACCTGCAGGTGTGCATGAACATGACCGCCTGCGAGAACGTGATGCTGGGCGCGCACCTGCACACGCGCAGCTCGCTGCTGGGCGGCATGACCGGCGCAACCCGCCGAGCCGACGCCGCGCTGCGCGAGGAGGCGCTGCGGCTCATCGACTGCGTGGGCGTGGGGCGGCATGCCCATGCGCACGCCACGCAGCTGTCGTTCGGGCTGCTCAAGCGCCTGGAGATCGCACGCGCGCTGGCGAGCAAGCCCCGAATCTTGCTGCTCGACGAGCCGGCCGCCGGCCTGAACGACACCGAGACGCAGGAGATCACCGAACTGATCCGCGGCATCGCCGCCTCGGGCGTGACGGTGCTGCTGGTGGAACACGACATGAAGCTGGTGATGAACATCTCCGACCACCTGCTGGTGCTCGACTACGGGCGCAAGCTCGCCGAAGGCACGGCCGCCGAGGTGCGTGCCAACCCGCAGGTGATCGCGGCCTACCTCGGCACCGAAGCGGAGGCCGCATGAGCAGCGCCGCGCTCGAGGTGAAGGGCCTGTTCGCGGGCTACGGCCGCATCGAGGCGCTGCACGGCATCGACCTGCGCGTCGGCCAGGGCGAGCTGGTGGCGCTGGTGGGCGCGAACGGCGCGGGCAAGACCACGCTGCTGCGCGCGGTGTCGGGGCTCATTCGCGCCGGCGCCGGCAGCGTGACGCTGTTCGGCCGCGAGATCGCGCGCGACAGCGCCGACGCGCGCGTGCGCGCCGGGCTGTCGCAGGTGCTCGAGGGCCGGCAGGTGTTCGGCCCGCTCTCGGTGCAGGACAACCTGCTGCTGGGCAGCTACACCCGCCCCGCGCGCCGCCAGGAGCGGCTGGCCGAGATGTACGCGCTGTTCCCGGTGCTCGAGGAGAAGCGCCTGCTCGCCGCCGGAACCCTCTCGGGCGGCCAGCAGCAGATGCTGGCCATTGCGCGCGCGCTGATGAGCGAGCCCAAGGTGCTGCTGCTCGACGAGCCCTCGATGGGCCTGGCGCCGCTGCTGGTGAAGGAAATCTTCAACGTCATCGCACGGCTCAAGGCGCGCGGCATCCCCATCCTGCTGGTGGAACAGAATGCGCACGCGGCGCTGTCGGTGGCCGACCAGGGCTACGTGCTGGAGACCGGCACCATCGCGCTCGGCGGCCCGGCCGCGCAACTGCTCGGCGACGAGCGCGTGAAGGCGGCCTACCTCGGCTTGTGAAGGAACCACACCCATGAACACCCTTCCCGATACCGGCCTGCTGGTGGCCGACGTGCAGGCGCGCTGCGTCAACGTGCCGCTCGAGCACCCCGTGCGCACCAGCGTGGGCGTGGTGGCCACGGCGCCGCTGGTGCTGGTCGACCTGTACGCCAGCGACGGCACCGTGGGCCGGGCCTACGTCTTCACCTACACGCCGCTGGCGTTGCGCGCCACGCGGCGCATGCTGCTGACGCTGGGCGGCGCCCTCGCGGGCCAGCCGCTGGCACCCTTCGACCTCGACCAGACACTGGCGCAGCGGCTGCGGCTGCTGGGGCGCACCGGCATCGCGCAGATGGCCAGCGCGGGGCTGGACATGGCCGCCTGGGACGCGCTGGCCAAGGTGCGCGGCGTGCCGCTGGTCGAGCTCCTGGGTGGCACGCGCCGCCCCGTGGCGGCCTACGACAGCCACAGCATGGACGGCGTTGCGCTCGGCGTGCGGCGCGCCGCGCTGTCCATGGAACAGGGCTTCGGCGCCATCAAGACCAAGGTCGGCTACGCCACGCTGGGCGAAGACCTCGAGGTGGTGCGCGCGCTGCGCCGCGTGATCGGCGACGGCACGCAGCTGCTGGTCGACTACAACCAGGGCCTGACGGTGCCCGAGGCGGTGCGCCGCATCCATGCGCTCGAAGGCGAAGGCATCGGCTGGGTCGAGGAACCCACGCTGCAGGAAGACTACGCGGGCCACGCGCGCATTCGCGAGCGTGTGCGCCTGCCGGTGCAGATGGGCGAGAACTGGTGCGGGCCCGACGAGATGGCCAAGGCGCTGCAGGCCGGCGCCTGCGACCTGGCGATGCCCGACGCGATGAAGATCGGCGGCGTCACCGGCTGGCTGCGCGCCGCGGCGCTGGCGCAGGCGCACGGCGTGCCGATGTCGAGCCACATCTTCCAGGAGGTCAGCGTGCACCTGCTGGCCGTGACGCCGACGCGCCACCTGCTCGAGCGCATGGACCTGGCGGCGCCGGTGCTGGCGCAACCGCTGGCCTTCGAGAACGGCATGGCCACGGCGCCGGCCGAGCCGGGCACGGGCATCGCGTGGAACGAGGACGCGGTGCGGCGCTACCTGGTGTAGCCGCGCTCCCGACCTGCCGACGCCGGCGCTTCAGCCCATCCGACTTTCAGAGCTTGCCGAGCGTGGGCACGATCTCCTCGACCAGCCAGCGGTGCGCCGCGCTGTACTCGTGCCGCGCGTGCCAGTGCGCCTGCACCTGGAAGTCGGGCAGCGGCACGGGCAGCGCCAGCGCCTTCAGCCCGCCCTGGTGCACGTAGAGGCTGGCCACGCGCGAGGGCAGCAGCACCAGCAGGTCGCTTTGCGACAGCAGCTGCGGCAGCACGGTGAACTGGGGCACGCGCGCGACGATGTTGCGGTTGATGCCCCGCTCGGCCAGCGCGTCCTCGATGAGGAAGTGGCCCGAGCGCGGCGACGACACCATCACGTGGCGCGCCGCCGAGAACGCCTCCAGGCTCATGCTGTCGCCGATGGTCGGGTGGTTGGCCGACATCAGGCACACGTAGTGCTCGCGAAACAGCAGCGCGCTGTGCACCGGCGAGCCCAGCGAAGGAATGTTGCCGATGGCCATGTCCAGCCGCCCCGTCGACAGGTCTTCGCCCAGCGTGTCGGAGATCTGCACGATGTCGATCTCGATGCGCGGCGCCGCCTCCTGGAAGCGGCGCAGCAGCGGCGGCACGAAATACAGCACGCCGATGTCCGACATCGCCAGGCGGAAGCGCCGCGTGGAGCGCTGCGGGTCGAAGGCGGTGTTCTGCTCGAGCGTGCCCTCGACGGTGGTGAGCGCCTCGCGAAAACGCTGGAACAGCTGCTCGGCCATGCCGGTGGGCACCAGGCCGTCGCTGCCGCGCGAGAACAGGCGGTCGACGTAGACCTTGCGCAGCTTGGCCAGCCCGTAGCTCACGGTCGATTGCGTGACGTCGAGCCGCTCGGCCGCATGGGTCACGCTGCGCGTTTCGTAGATCGCGACGAACACGCGAACGAGATTCAGGTCGAGGTGGCTCATGGGTCTTGCCGTGGGGCGAGGCTGGAATGTGCCACAGGGGCGCACGCCGCGGCCTCGGGTCAAACCACCAGGTGGCGCTCCAGCGTCTCGCGCGACAGGTGGGCCGCCGCGCCCGACAGCGAGCATTCGCCGTGGTCCACCGCCAGCAGGTCGTCGGCCACGGCGAGCAGGAACTCGAGGTTCTGCTCGACGATGACGAAGGCCGCGCCCGCCGCCTTGCGCGCGCGCACCAGCGTGGCCATGCGCTCGATGTTCTCGGGCTGCACGCCCTCGGTCGGCTCGTCGAGGATGCTCAGCGCCGCGCCCAGCCCGAGGGTGCGCGTGAACGACAGCAGCTTGCGCTCGCCGCCGCTGAGCGAGCCGGCGCGCTGCTGCATGCGCTCGGCCAGCCGCGGGAACGCCTCGAGGCAGGCCGCATAGCGCGTGCTGTCGCGCGCACGCAGGTGCAGCCACAGGTTCTCGCCCACGCTGAGGTCGCCGAACACCACGTCCTCTTGAGGCGCATAGGCCATGCCGGCCGCCAGCCGCTGTTGCGGCGGCACGCGCGCCAGGTCGCCGCCGCCGAGCAGCACGCGGCCGCTGCGCAGCGGCAGGAAGCCGGTCAGCGCGCGCATCAGCGTGGTCTTGCCGACGCCGTTGCGCCCCAGCACCCCGAGCACGCGGCCCGGTGCCACGCCGCCGCTCAGGCCGCGCAGCACCATGGTGTCGCCGTAGCCGCAGACCACGTCGGTGAATGTCAGGAGTTGCGGGTTCGTTGGCATGCTCACTTCCGCGTTCACTTCCGTGCTCCGGCATAGACGGCGCGCACCGCCGGATCGGCCTGGATCTGCGCGAGCGCGCCGCGCGCGAGCAGCTTGCCCTGGTGCAGCACATAGACCTCGCCGCCGATGGACGCCACGGCGCTGATGTCGTGCTCGATGACCAGCGCGGCCGCGCCGAGCCGGTGCGTGGCGGTCTTGATGGCGTCGATCATGTGGTGCGTCTCGCCGGGCGAAAGACCCGCGCACGGTTCGTCGAGCAGCACCAGGCGCGGCTGCGGCAGCATGGTCATGACGAATTCGAGCGCCTGCCGCTCGCCCTGCGACAGGCTGCCCGCCGGCGCGTGCAGCTGGCGCGCCAGCGCGGGAAAGAGCGCGAGCAGTTCGCCGCGCAGCGGGCTGTCCCAGCCGAGCGCCTCGCGGCGCAGCGAGGCGGCGGGGCGCAGGCGGCCGGCCCACAGGGCCACGTCGAGGTTCTGGCTCACGCTCAGGCCCGGGAACACCGAAGGAATCTGCAGCTTGCGGCCCACGCCCTGGCGCGCCACGCGCCAGGCGGTGGCACCCGAGATGTCCGCGCCGTCGAGCAGGATGCGCCCCGCGCGCAGCGGCAGCCGCCCGGTCATCACGTTGAAGGCCGAGGTCTTGCCGGCACCGTTGGGCCCGATCACGCAGCGCAGGCCGGCGCCGCGCAGGTCGAAGCTCAGCCCGTCGAGGATGCGCACGCCGCCCTGCGACGAGGCCACCTGCTCGAAGGCCAGGCTCACCTCGCCGTCGGGCACGCGCACCGGCGGCGCTGGCGTGCGGGGGTGAGCAGCTGGCGGCGGCGCGCCGCGCCGGCCCGTGGCCACCAGGTTGGCAAGGCCGGCCAGCCCCTCCGGCAGGAAGCGCACCACGGCAATGAAGATCGCGCCGACCAGCACCTCCCAGTAGGCGAAGTGGTCGCGCAGCTCCGACGAGGCATAGCCGACGAACACCGCGCCCAGCAAGGCACCGAGCGGACTGGCCTTGCCGCCCACCGCGGCCCAGATGACGAACTCGGTCGACAGCACGAAGCCCATGGTCAGCGGCGTGACGATGCCCTGGTGCAGCGCGAACAGCATGCCGGCCAGCGCCGCGAGCATCGCGGAGCACGCGAAGGCCACCGCCTTGATGCGGTCGGTGGCGTAGCCGAACAGCTGCAGCCGCTCCTCGTTCTGCGCCAGCGCGGTCCACAGCAGGCCGAGCGGCCGGCGCAGCACGCCGCCCAGCAGCAGCGTGGTGCACAGCGCGCATGCGGCCACCGCCCAGTAGAAGGTGCTGTAGCGCTCGGTGCCGGGCAGCTCGGGAATGTCGGCCATGCCGTTGAAGCCGCCCGTGACCGCGCTCCACTGCTGCGCCGCGAGGAAACCCAGCATGGTCATGGCCAGCGTGATGAGCGAGAAGAACGGCCCGCTGCGGTGGCTGCGCGCGAACACCAGCCGCGCCGTGAGGTAGGCCAGCGCGGCGGGCAGCAACAGTGCCAGCGGCAGCGCGGCGAACCACCCGGGCTGCTGCTGCGCGGCCTTGAGCGTGCCGCCGGCCAGGTACGCGCCCAGCCCGAAGAACAGCGCATGCCCCAGCGGCAGGAAGCCGAGCCGTCCCCAGCACAGCGCCACGCCCTGCGTGGCGATGCCGTAGATCAGGAACAGCGCGATCTGGTAGGCCACGAAATCGCTGGACACGAAGGGCACCGCCACCAGCGCCGCGCCGAACAGCCACGGCCCCGCGGGCGGCAGGCGCCAGCGCCGCGCGGGCGCGGCTGCGGCCGCGGCACCGAGGGGCGCCAGCGAAGAATCAACGGCGTCCAAAGAGTCCATTCGGTTTCAGCCAGAGAAAGAGGATCGAAAGAATCAGCACCACCGCATAGCCGCTGGTCTGGCCCGCGATGCTGCTCACCACGGACTGCGTGCCGCCGATGACGCTCACGCCGCCGCCGAAGCCGCCGAGCGTGCCCAGCCCGCCCACCACCAGCACGAAGAAGGAATCGAGCAGGTAGTCGACGCCGATGCCGGGCTCGATGCGCACCAGCGGCGCCAGCAGCACGCCGGCCGCGCCGGCCAGCACCACGCCGATGACGAAGGTCTGCGAGGCCAGCCGGCGCGTGTCGATGCCCAGCGCGCGTGCCAGCACCGGGTTGCCCGTCATCGCGCGCACGCGCAGTCCCATGGTGCTGCGCCGGTACCACAGCGCCAGCGCCACCATGAGCACGACGGCCAGCGCGATCAGCGCGAGCCGGTAGCCCGGGTACTGCACGTCGCCCAGCGACACCGGCGAACCCAGCGTGCTCTCGATGTTGCGGTAGTCGCGCCCGTACACCGCCTCCACCGTCTTGCGCATGACCATGGCGAGCCCCCAGGTGGCGAGCAGCGTGTCGAACGGCCGCGCATAGAGCGGGCGGATCAGCCAGCGCTCGACCGCGTAGCCCAGCACGCCGCACACCAGCATGGCCAGCGGCATCGCGGTGGCGATCGGCCAGCCCCACGACTGCACCGTGACCACCGCGTAGGCGCCCAGCATCACGAACTCGCCGTGTGCCATGTTCATGACGCCGAGCATGCCGAACACCACCGCCAGGCCGAGCGTGGTGAGGCCCAGCGTCGCCAGCGCGTAGGCGAGGTTCAGCGCATGCAGCAGCCAGCTGGTGTCCATGGCGCCGTCAGACCTTGCAGCTCTGGCCCGACGCGATGTGCGCGAAGGTCTTGACCACGCGGAAGCCCTTCTCGCCCACGTCGGCCAGGTAGATGTCCTGGTCGACGTGGCGCGCGTGCATGGTCACGGCGCCGCGCGGGCCGTTGTAGCTCGCGCCTTCGCTGGCCGGCTCCATCTTCGCGACCTCGAGCGACTTGGCGCGCGCGGCAATGGCCTCGAGCATCAGGAAGCCTTCGTACACCGACTCGGCCAGCCCGTTGAGCGCGGGCGCCTGCGCGCCCGAGCGCTTGAAGTACGCGTCGGAAAAGGCCCTGGCCGCAGGTGTCTCGATGTTGGCGAAGTAGCCGGCGCTCGAATACAGGTTGCGCGCGTTGGCCAGGCCGATGCCCGCCAGCGTGTTCTCCTCGATCAGGCTGCCCAGGCGGATCGCCTTGTCGGCCAGGCCGAAGCTGGCGAAGGCCTTGTTGAAGGTGACCGACGCGCCGCCCACCAGCGACACCAGCACGGCGTCGGCGCCGCTGTCGCGGATGCGCGCGAGGCTGGAGTCGAAGTTGTCGGCGGTGAACGGCAGGTACTCGTCGCCGACCACCTGCGCGCCGGTCTTCAGGATGTACTCGCGCGCCGCCGCGTTGGTGTTGCGGCCCCAGATGTAGTCGTTGCCGATCATGTACCACTTCTTCGGCTTGCGTTCGGCGGCCAGCCAGGGGATGACCGGCGCGAGCTGCTGCTGCGGCGTCTCGCCGTTCACGTAGGTGCCGCGCGCGCACTCGCCGCCTTCGTAGACCGGCGTGTAGAAGTACGGCAGCTGCCCCTTGAACAGGCCCACGAGCGCGCCGCGCACCGCGCTGTCGTGCATGCCGATCACCGCCTGCGCGCCCTGCCCCTTCCAGAGCTTGAGCGCGGTCTGCGAGGCTTCGGCGGGCGGCAGGCCCGCGTCGCCGAACAGCGCGTTGATGTTGCGCCCGAGGATGCCGCCGCGCGCATTCAGCGTTTGCACCGCCAGCTCGGCGCAGGCCTTGGCGGACGGGCCGAACAGCCCGGCGGGGCCGCTCATGGGCAGCATGACCGCCACGTTGAGCGGCGATGCCGCGCGCACGCCCGTGGAACTGGCGGCGGCCGCGGCGGCAATGCCGTGGAGGAAGGTACGACGGTCCATGTGAACTCCTGGTTTGGACGACAGCGAATCGGCTAGCGGGAAAAAGGGGCGAACGCGCTCAGCGCATCCACGGCGCGGACGCGAGCCGCGGCAGCACGGCCTCGACCGCCAGCGCCAGCGACAGCAGCCCGCGGTCGCTGTGCGCCGGCCCGTCGAGGCCGAGCCCCACGGGCAGGCCGCCCGCCACGCCGGCCGGCAGCGTGACGCCCGGAATGCCGGCGTTGCTGCCGGGATCGGTGTTGCGGATGAAGGTCGGGAAGGTCGGGCAGTCGCGCCCGTTGAGCCGCACCGTCTCGTCGTGGCCGATGGGCGCGGCAGTCAGCGGCGTGGTCGGGAACACCAGCGCCCTGACGCCGTGCGCGGCAAAGGCCTGTGCGTACACCGCCTGCAGTTCGCGCCGCGCCTGCAGCGCCTGGCTGTAGACCGCGGCGGGCACCGCGCCGCTGCCGACAAGCGGGCGCACGATGGCGGCCACGTCGGGGCTGCCGACGGCCTCGACCAGGCTCGCGAGGTCGACACCACGTTCCGCGCTGCGCAGGTAGTCGCCCATGTCGCGCACGAACTCGTACAGCGCAATCGGAAAACCCGCGGCCTCGTTGAAGCCCGCGAGCCCCGGCAGCGGCACTTCGACGAACTGCGCGCCCGCGGCACGCAGCCGCTCGACCGCGTCCTGCGCCACGTCGCGCACACCGGGCTCGAGGTCGTCCCAGAAACCCGGCCCCGGCAGGCCCAGCCGCACGCCCTGCAAGGACGCCGCCACCACGGGCTGCGTGCTGCCGGTGAGCACGCTGTCGAGCAGCACGCAGTCTTCCACGCTGCGCGCGATGGGGCCGGCGGTGTCGCGCGTCAGCGAGATCGGCGCAATGCCGCGGCCCGACACGCGCCCCACCGTGGGCCGCAGGCCGACCAGCCCGCACAGCGCGGCAGGCACGCGAACCGAGCCGCCGGTGTCGGTGCCGATGGCCGCCGGCACCAGGCCCGCCGCCACCACCACGCCGCAGCCGCCGCTGCTGCCGCCCGGAATGCGCTCGGGGTTCCACGGGTTGCGCGAGGCACCGGTCACCTCGTTGTGCGTGGTGATGCCCATGGCGAGCTCGTGCATGTTCGCCTTGCCGGCGATCAGCGCACCGGCATCGCGCAGCCGCTGCACCAGTTCCGCGTCGCGCGGCGGATGCAGGCCCAGCAAGGCGCGCGTGCCGGCCGAGCACGGCAGCCCCGTGGCGTCGATGTTGTCCTTCAGCGCAATCGGCACGCCCAGCAGCGGCAGGTCTTCGCCGGCCGCGATGCGCGCATCGGCGGCGCGTGCCTGGGCCCGCAGGGCGTCGGCGTCGAAGGCCACGTAGCCGTTGAGCGCCGCTTGCGCGCCGGTGCGGGCGATGAGCGCCTCGGCCAGTTCGGCGCTGGTCAGCGAGCCGCTTTGGAAGGCGCGCCGCAAGCCGGCAACGCCAAGTTCAGTGATGTGCATGAGCTTCCCCTGTCAGTGACACGGATGCTAGGAAGCGCTGCGCGCCGGCACACCTAGCACGATTGATAGGGGTGTCTAGGGTCGGCACCGATAGGCAAGCCATGCCTGCCGACTAGCATCGGCCTCTCGCCAACCTTGCACGATCTTTGCTTCGCCGGAGCCATGTATCTCTCCACCACCCAGACCCGCGCCATGGGCGACGTCATGCGTCTGCTGGTCGAAGCGAACGACGCCGATGCGTTGCGAAACGACCTGGCGCTGCCCATGCTCGACCTGATGCGCGCCGACACCTATGTGTCGTTCGCGTGGGACGGGGCGGCGCAGCGCTTCGGGCGCGTGCAGGCGCTGAACATGTCGATCGACAACCTGCGCAGCTGGGACGAGTACTACCGCTTCATCGACCCGCTCACGTTCCCGATGATGGCGCGCAAGCACCCGACGCTGGCCACGCAGATCCTCTGCCAGCAGGACCTTTCGCGCACCGAGTTCTTCAACGACTTTCTTGCGCGCGACCGCATGCACTGGGGCGTGAACGTGTATGTGTTCGCCGACGGCGACTGCACGGGCGACATGCGGATCTGGCGCCATCGCGAACGCGGCAACTTCGACGCCAACGACATCGAGGTGCTGCGCATGGTGGAGCCCGTGTTCGCCGCGGCGCTCGGCCGCCTGCGCTGGCAGGCGCAGGGCGCCTCGACGGCGGTGATCCGCGAGGGCGTGAGCGAACTGCTGCAGCGCAAGTCGTCGCTGAGCCAGCGCGAGGCCGAGGCCGCCTCGCTGGTTCTTTCGGGCTGCCCGGACAAGCTCATCGCCAAGCGCATGGAAGTGGGCCTGCCCACCGTGCGCTTTCACCTGGGCAATGCCTTCCGCAAGCTGCACGTCGACAACCGCACGCAACTTGCCGCGCGGGTGCAGGCGCTGGCCGGGGACGCGCAGGGGCTGCACGCCTAGCCTGCGCTACTGGCGCTCCTTCTCCACGAGAAAGTCGACCAGCGTGCGCACCGCCAGCGTCTGGAAGCGGCTGGGAACGTAGAGCAGGAATTTCTGCGTGGCCAGGAAGTCGAGCTCGCCCTTCTTCAGCGGGAAGGCCTGCAGCTCTCCTTGCGCGAGCGAGGCGGCCACCATGTAGTCGGGCACCAGGCCCACGCCCAGGCCTTGGGCGATCGCATCGCGAAGAAAGTGGAAGTTGGTGGAGATGAGCCGCGGCCGGATGCGCAGGTAGCGGTGGCCGCCCTCGTGCGTGCCCGCGGTGATCACGCGTTCGCCGGTTTGCGGCGAGGTGATGAGCGGCAGCTGCTTCAGGTCGTCCAGGTTCTCGGGCCGGCCGTTCTGCGCGATGAAGGCGGGCGTGGCGCACGCCACGTAGCGCACCTGCCCCAGGGCGCGGGCCGCCAGGTGCGCCGGCGGATCGGCCATGACGCGCACAGCGAAGTCGACCGAGCCCTTGATGAGTTCCTCGATGTCGTTGTCGAAGATCACGTGCAGCGTGATCTCGGGGTGCAGCTGCATGAACTCCGCCAGCCAGCCCGACATGCGCAACTGGCCGTAGCCGCTGGGCACGCTCAGGCGGATCATGCCGCGCAGGCCCTTGCCCAGGCTGCTCACGGCCTCCGAAGCCGCCTTCACCTCGTGGCGCACGGCCAGGCCGTGCTCGTAGAGCTTGCGCCCGAGCTCGGTGGGCTCCAGCTGCCGCGTGGTGCGCCGCAGCAGCTGCGCGCCCAGCTCGCGCTCGAAGCGGTTGATGCGCTGGCTCACGTTGGCGCGGCTCATGCCCAGCTTGGCCGCCGCCTTGCTCAGGTTGCCCGCTTCGATGATGTCGACCAGCAGGCCGAGGGCTTGAACATCCATTGTCAATTTTTGGTTTACACAGTGGCTGCAAATTCTGCACGATTGTCAATTCCCATGAACATGCGAATAATTCGTACCCAGTAAGCAGTTCGCATGCATTCCTGGAAACGGGGTGCGCATTCCTCGTTCCGACCCCCACCTCCCCCCACGTGTCCATGTCCCAAGCCCCTTCGGTCCAGCCTTTGGCCGGCCTGCGTGTTCTCGACCTCTCCCGCGTGCTGGCCGGGCCGATGTGCGCCATGGCGCTGGCCGACCTCGGCGCGGACGTCATCAAGGTCGAGCACCCCAGCCGCGGCGACGACACGCGCGACTGGGGCGTGCGCGTGGGCACGCGCAACACCTCGTACTTCAACAGCGCCAATCGCAACAAGCGCTCCATCACCATCGACCTGCAGTCCAGCACGGGCGTGGAGATCGCACGCGACCTCGCCGCGCGGTCCGACGTGGTGATCGAGAACTTCAAGGTCGGCGGCGCCGACAAGCTGGGCCTGGGCTACGCGCAGCTCAGCGCCGCGAACCCCGGGCTGGTGTATTGCTCGATCTCGGGCTATTCGCGCATGACCGCGGAAGCCGAGCGGCCGGGCTACGACCTGCTGGTGCAGGGCGAGGCCGGCATCATGGCCATGAACGGCGAAGCCGGCCAGGGCCCGCTGAAGTTCGGCGTGGCGGCGGTCGACATGTTCACCGGCATGTACGCGGGCCAGGCCATTCTTGCGGCGCTGTACGAGCGCCACACCACCCAGCGCGGCCGGCACGTGCAGATGGCGCTGTACGACAGCGGCCTCATGATCACCTCGTACTACGGCATGGAAGCCATGCTGAAGGCCGGCGACCCGCCCAAGTTCGGCAATGCGCACCCGTCCATCGTTCCCTATGGCGTGTTCGATGCCGCCGACGGTCCGCTGGTCATCACCGTGGGCAACAACGGCCAGTTCGTGCGCTTCTGCGAACAGGTGCTGGGCAAGCCCGAGTGGGCGGCCGACGAGCGCTTTGCCACCAACACCGCGCGCTCGGCCAACCGCGAGATCCTGCTGCCGCTGGTGCGCGAGGCGCTGCGCGCGTTCGGCCGCCGCGAGCTGCTGGCGAAACTCAGCGACGCGCAGATTCCCTGCGGCGAAGTGCTCGGCATGTACGAGGCACTGAGCTCCGCGCGCACCAGCGACGCCAAGCTGCTGCACCGCTTCGAGGACACCGAGGCCGGCCCGCAGAGCGTGCTTGCACCGCCCTACGTGCTGGACGGCGAACGCGCCCCCGTGCGCAGGGTGCCGCCGCACCTGGGCGAGCACACCGACGAGGTGCTGCGCGAGGTGCTCGCCATGGACGACCAGGCCATTGCCGCGGCACGCGCGCAGCAGGCCATCTGATCACGACTTTTCGAACCCGACTTTCACGCAGACAGACAGACCGACAGACATGACACAAGCTCAATACTCCCGCCGCCAGATGCTGGCCACCGGTGCCGCAGGCGCGCTCTCGACCCTCGGCCTGCCGGCTTTCGCCGCCGACGCCGACGCCGCCTGGCCCGGCAAGATCATCAAGATGGTCGTGGCCTTCCCCGCGGGCGGCCCGACCGACACCGCCGCGCGCATCGTGTCGCAGAAGCTGGGCGAACGCCTGGGCGTGTCGATCATGGTCGACAACCGTCCCGGCGCATCGGGCTCCATCGGCACCGCCACCTTCATCAAGCTGCCGGCCGATGGCAACACGCTGTCGATGTTCGGCATGCCCGCGCTGCTGGCCCCGCTGCTGTACGGCAACAACGCCTACGACGTGGAGAAGGACTTCATGTGCGTGGCCACCGTGTACGACCTGCCGATGGCCATCGTCGTCAACCCAACGGTGATGCCGGGCGTGGACTCGGTGCAGACCCTCATCGCGCAGGCCAAGGCCGCCAAGACGCCGCTGAACTACACCAGCTCGGGCGCGGGCAGCTTCGGCCACCTGGCCATGGAACAACTGAAGGACCTGGGCAAGTTCGACATGCAGCACGTGCCGTACCGCGGCAGCGCGCCGGCCGTGACCGACCTGCTCGGCGGCCAGCTCGGCATCATGTTCGCGGACGTGGTCGCGGCGCTGCCGCACATCAAGAGCGGCAAGCTGCGCGCGATCGCCGTCAGCTCGGCCCGTGCCAACGTGCTGCTGCCCGGCGTGAAGACGGTCTCGGCGCAGGGCTTCCCCAACTTCGACTTCGATTCGTGGGGCGGCCTCATCGCGCCGCTGGGCACGCCTGCCAGCGTGGTGACGCGCATCAACAAGGAACTGGCCGACATCCTCTCCAAGGACAAGGAAGTGCAGGAAAAGCTGGTCAACGCTGGCGCCATTGCCGCCTACCAGCCGGCCGAAGCCATGCGCAAGCGCCTCGCGGCCGACCGCGCGCGCTGGACCAAGATCGCCAAGGACAAGAACATCAGCGCGCTCTGAGCGCCCGGGAATGAAGAAGCGGCCAGAGCGATCTGGCCGTTTTTTTTTGCGCAGCCGCTATGCGCGCGGCCGGCCGAACACCGTCACCACGTAGCCGTCGAGGTCGAAGCCTTTTTCACCGGCGATGGCCGCGAGCCGCTCCTCGATGCGCGGGTCGAAGAACTCGTGCACCGCGCCGTCGGCCAATGACACCAGGTGACCATGGTGCTGCTCGCCGTCGTTGAGTTCGTACACCGCCTTGCCCGCGCCGAGCTGGCTCTTCTTCAGGAGCCCCGCCTGCTCGAACTGCGCCAGCACCCGGTAGACGGTGGCCAGGCCGAAGTCGATGCCCACCGCCACCATCTGCCGGTACACCTCTTCGGCGGCCAGGTGGCGCTGCTCGCTGCGCTCGAAGAGCTCGAGCACCTTCATCCGCGGCAGCGTGGCCTTCAGGCCCGTGTGCTTGAGTCTGTCGGCGTGCTCCATGGGGGTCGGTCGCGCAGGAGGAAAGGGAAGGAAACTCTGGGGAGGGTGCGTGGAAAAAATGCATGGCTGGCCGGAGAACCGATGGCTAGCAAAAAACGACCTTGGAGACGTTTGAAGGTCTCGGGTCGCCCCACGATGAAAGCGATGGAAAGGCAGCGAAGGCGCTGCGTCTTTCGATGAGCGTATCTTACAACAAATGCAAATACTTCTCATTTGAAAGCGATGCGCGGCGCAAATATTTTTTCGCACCGCTGACGCCGCCGGATTCAGCGTCGACCGGACAAGGCCGGCTTTGCGATCAAGACGTCGCCGATCGCGCCGATGCGTTCGCAGATGCGGCGTTCATCGCCAGGTGCGCGGTAGCGAGCAGATCCAGCATCGGCTCCTTGCGCAGCCGGGTGGCGGTGGCAACGATCGGGGCAACCGAAGCCGCAGGAACGCCCAATTCGCCTCGCAAGGCGGCAAAGCGGGTGTCCGCCTCCTTGCGCAATCCCATGATCCTTTCGATCTCCATCAGAGGAACCGCCTTGCGCCCTCCGCAGGTGAACTGGTGCAGCCGATGGACGGCGGTGTACGCCTCGGTCTCCGCGGTCATCCAGGCCAGGAAGGCGGGATTGGGGTCTTCTTGCATGGCTTGAACTCCGGTGTCGAAACAGCGCCTCATGTGGCGCCGCTGACTGTCCCGATTCCGCACGCCGGCCGGTGTAGGCCACCGCCATCAGGCCACGCCAGCCAAGCGCGTACGGCAAGCCGCCTACATCCGGCTGCGCAAACTACTACGCGGTAGCGACATGCAAGTGTGGAGACTCTGCTGTCCCCTCCTGCAACCTACCAAGCCTGTCCCACCCCATGCCTGCACCAACATCCAGCCCTCCTTCCCTGACGGTACTGGAGGGCTCTTCGCACCCGCTGGGGGCGAGCTTCACCGGCGACGGCGTCAACTTCGCCGTGTTCTCGGCCCATGCCACGAAGGTGCAGGTCTGCATCTTCGACGAGGCCGGAACCACCCAGGTCGGTTGCGTGACGCTGCCCGAGTACACCGACGAGATATGGCACGGCTTCGTGCCGGGCCTGCAGCCCGGCGCGCGCTACGGTTTGCGCGTGCACGGCCCGTACGAGCCCGAGAAGGGCCATCGCTTCAACCACCACAAGCTGCTGCTCGACCCGTATGCGAAGGCCTACATGGGCGAACTGAAGTGGGGCCCCGAGGTGTTCGGCTACACCGTGGGCCATGCCGACGCCGACCTCAGCTTCGACGAGCGAGACAGCGCACCCTTCATGCCCAAGTGCGTGGTGGTCGATTCGCGCTTCGAGTGGACGCAGACCGACGCGCTGCGCGTGCCGTGGAAGGAAACCGTCTTCTACGAAACCCACGTGCGCGGCTTCACCATGCGGCACCCCGCGGTGCCCGAGCACTTTCGCGGCACCTTCGCCGGCATGGCGCGCGACGACGTGCTGGCGCCCATCCGCGCGCTGGGCGTGACCAGCGTCGAGTTGCTGCCGGTGCAGATGTTCCTCAACCAGTCGTCCCTGCTCGAGAAGGGCCTGACCAACTTCTGGGGCTACGACACCATCGGCTTCTTCGCGCTCGACCCGCGCTACATGGACGGGCCGCACATCGACGAGTTCAAGCACATGGTCGACCGCTTCCACGCGCACGGGCTCGAGGTGATCCTGGACGTGGTCTACAACCACACGCCCGAGGGCAACGAGCTCGGCCCGACGATCTCGTTCAAGGGCATCGACAACGCCAGCTACTACCGCCTGCTGCCCGATGGCGACGGACCGGGGCCGCGCTACTACATCAACGACACGGGCACCGGCAACACCGTGAACCTGAGCCATCCGCGCGTGCTGCAGATGGTGATGGACAGCCTGCGCTACTGGGTCACCGAGATGCGCGTGGACGGCTTTCGCTTCGACCTGGCGACCATCCTCGCGCGCGAGCCGCACGGCTTCGACGAAGGCGGCGGCTTCCTCAAGAGCTGCCGGCAGGACCCGGTGCTCTCCAGCGTCAAGCTGATCGCCGAGCCCTGGGACATCGGCCCCGGCGGCTACCAGGTCGGCGGCTTCCCGCCCGGCTGGGCCGAGTGGAACGACCAGTTCCGCGACACCGTGCGCGCCTATTGGAAAGGCGACGAAGGCATGGCCGGCAAGCTCGCGCAATGCCTGACCGCGAGCGGCGACCGCTTCAACCAGCGCGGGCGCCGCCCATGGGCCAGCGTCAACTTCATCAGCGCGCACGACGGCTTCACGCTGGCGGACACCGTGAGCTACAACGACAAGCACAACGAGGCCAACGGCGAGGACAACCGCGACGGCCATTCGGACAACCGCTCGTGGAACTGCGGCGTCGAAGGCCCCACCGACGACGAAGCCGTGCTCGCCCTGCGCGCGCGCCAGCAGCGCAACCTGCTCGCGACGCTGCTGCTGTCGCAAGGCACGCCGATGCTGCTGGCCGGCGACGAGTTCGGCCGCTCGCAGCAGGGCAACAACAACGCGTACTGCCAGGACAACGAGATTTCATGGGTCGACTGGACCGCTGCACAGGGCGAGGCGGCGCAGGCGCTGGCCGGCTTTGCTTCACGGCTGCTGGCGCTGCGCAAGGAACTGCCCGCGCTGCGCCGCAGCCGCTTCCTGGCCGGCGCCTACTACGAAGGCATCGGCGCGAAGGACGCCACGTGGTTCACGCCGGCGGGCGAGGAAATGCAGGCACCGCATTGGGAAGATCCACAGACGCGCTCGTTCGCGCTGCTGCTCGACGGCCGCGCGCCCGTGTCCGCGATTCCGGTCGAAGCGCACGACGCCAGCGTGCTGCTGGTGTTCAACGCCTGGCACGATCCGGTGCCCTTCGTGCTGCCGCCGGCGCCCGCCGGGGCCTGGACGCTGAAGCTCGACACGGCCGACCCGGCGCTGGGCACCGACGAAGCAGCAGGCGTCGGCGACTACCTGGTCACGGGGCGCTCGGTCCTGGTATTCACGAGCAAGTAGGCGCGCCTGTCGCGGCGCCATGAACTCCCTGCCATCCTGAGGGAATCCATCAACCATCCCATTACCATCCACACAGATGGTGATAGGATGGCGCATGCCAGCCAAAAAGCCGCCCGCACCCGTCGCCCCCAAGACCCCCGAGTCCGAGAAGATCACCATCAACATGGGCTTCGTCGACCTGGGAAACATCGACCTGCTGGTGGCGGAAGGCTTCTATTCGAACCGGACCGACTTCATCCGCACCGCCATCCGCACCCACCTGGCGCAGCACGCCGACGTGCTGCGCCAGGCGGTGTCGCGAAAGATGCTGGTGCTGGGGCTGCAGAGCTTTTCGGTCGAAGACCTGGAGGCCGTGCGCGCCGCGGGCGAGACGCTGCAGATCCGCGTTCTCGGCCTCGCCGTCATCGCGCCTGACGTGCCGCCCGCGCTCGCCGCCGCGACCATCGAGTCGCTCACCGTGCTCGGCGCCCTTCACGCGTCGCCGGCCGTCAAGGCCGCCCTGGCGGGGCGCATCCGCTGACCACCCGACAACCCTTGAGGCCCCCCACATGAATCCACTCTTTGCAGGGCTGATGAAAGAGGCGGCCCACCTCACGCGCAACGGGCGCCTGAGCGAGGCCACCGAAGCGATCCAGCGCGCGTTGCGAGGCGGGGCCGAGCCCCAGCCGGCACCGGCTGCCGCGCCAGCGCCGTCCACGGCAGATGCCGACGTGATCGACATCGAGGCGCGCGTGATCGAGACCGAGCGTGAGACCTCCATGCCGCCCGAGCCCGACGGTGTCGACCAATGGACCAGGGGCACCTTCACCCACCAGGGCAGCACCCTCGACTTCATGCTCTTCGTGCCGGCGCGCCCGGCCGGGCAGCCCGCCACGCCGCGCCCGCTGGTCGTGATGCTGCACGGCTGCACCCAGGACGCCGCGGACTTCGCGGCGGGCACGCGCATGAACGCGCACGCCCGCGCATGCGGCGCGATGGTGCTCTACCCCGAACAGGCACAGCGGGCCAATGCCCAGAAATGCTGGAACTGGTTCAAGACCCAGCATCAGCAACGCGGCCGGGGCGAGCCCGCGCTGCTGGCCGCCCTCACCCTGCATATCGCGGAGCAGCAGCATGCGGACCGCGCGCGCATCTACGTCGCGGGCCTGTCGGCGGGCGGCGCCATGGCGCACGTGCTGGGCCGTTGCTACCCCGACGTCTACGCCGCGGTCGGCGTGCACTCCGGGCTTCCGCACGGGGCGGCGCACGACATGCTGAGCGCGCTGACGGCGATGCGGGCGGGCTCGCCCGCATCGCCGTCAGACCCCGCGCCAGACCCCGCGTCGGTCTCGCCGCCGGTCATCGTCTTTCATGGCGATGCGGACACCACCGTGCACGCGAGCAATGGAACGGCCATCCTGGCGGGCGCGCAGCCGGGCGAAGCCGCCGAAGGCCAGTCGCCGGCCGGCCAGCGCTACACACGGACGACATACGCCGCCGCCCCGGGCCAAGGCGATGCCGAGCATTGGCGCCTTCACGGGGCAGGCCACGCATGGTCGGGCGGCAGCGCACAGGGCAGCTACACGGCGCCCGGCGGCATCGATGCGAGCGGCGAAATGATCCGCTTCTTCCTGGCCCACAGCTTGCGCCCCTCGGCACAGTGATGACGGGCTGAATGCCGCGGCGCAGACACGCCAGCGTCTCGGACGCGCCCTGCGCCTACTTCGCTCGCATTCGGATGCGGCCAGTCTTCGCAGACGACTCACCCATCGAGGAACTTGCGACATGGCAACCAGCAGCATCCTGGGCGGCGATCTTCCGCCCAACGAACCCAAGGGCACCGGCGTGGACAGCCTGGGCCCGAGCGACTCCAGCGACAGCGGCAGCGACGCCGCGGGCACCGAAGACCGTGCGTCTTCAGAGGGAGGGCTCGAGGAAGCGACGAACGCGGACATCCTCCCCGACCGCGTGGGCGTGTTCCCCGATGCCGCCTCGGAAGTGGCCACGTCCCCTGAAGACCCCGAAGCGGCAAGCGCCGCGGACCTGGCGGACACAGACGGCGAGCCCGAAGACGAAGAGAACGACTGACGCCCGCTTGATGTGCGTTCGATGACGCCCTCGGCGGGCCGCAGAATTCACGCATGACCAACCCACCCGATGCCGCGGCCGGCGCGCTCGTGGAACGCCTGCTTGCGTTGCCGCGCCGGTATCGGATGCCGGCCTTGCCGCCCGACCTGGCTGCCGCCGTGCGCACCGGCAACGACGCCACGATCGCCTTCGCACTCGAGGCGGCCCGGGTCGCCGTGTCGCAAGGCGCCGCACCCGCGACGAACCTGCGCGAAGCGTTCGAAGCTGCGCTTGCGGCCACCATTCAGCGCGCAATATCACCGGCGCACGGCGACCCCATGTTCCAGGCCGCGGTCTTGCAGTCGCAGGACGCACAGGTCCAGCAATGGCTGGCACTCGAAGCATTCGCCATCAGCGACGCGCGCAATGTGCGCGGCCTGGTGGATGCCTTCGCGCATCCGGGCAAGCTGCACGAGATGCCGCAGGGCCCGGGTCTGGAGGCGCTTGCCGGCCTCCATGCGCTGGCCCGTGCCGGCGATTGGCTCGGGCTCGCCGCCAAGGCTCGGTCCCTCGCGGTCATGCCGGCCGGCGACCCCTCGTTACGTGCCAGCAAGCAAGCGCTTGTCGACAGCGCCCTGCTGCAGCGGCGAGGCCAGGCGCAAGTGCTGGCAGCATCGGAAGCGGTGCGGCGCTACCAGGCCCTGCGTGCGCAGCGCACACCGGCAGCGGGCAGCGACGCCGCCTTGGCGCGCGGCCGGGCCGCCGCCCACGAAGGCGAGCAGGCCGAAGAGGCGGCTGCGCTTGCGATGCAACAGGCAGCAGACTTCCTGAACGCCGGTGCGGACCATGGCCATGCGCCCTACCGCGTGCTGCGCAGCCTTCGCACCCCTCGCGAGTTGACGGACGGCGCCCCGTACGCCAAGGAAGAGTGGGACGTGGCCATCGTGAAGAACATGGGCACCGACGTGAACGAGCTCGTCCTGATGGCCGAAGTCAAGGCGGCGCCCACGGCCGCCGCCGCCGACCTGTCCCGGCTTGTGCGCGGCCTGGCACAGCTTGCGAACGCGCAGGCAGGTGCCGCCTATGCCTTCGCTTGTGACGAGGGCGCCGTGCGACTCAGCGGCAGCTCGCTGCGGGCGCTGCAGCCGAGCGATGAAGCCGTTCCCCCCCAGGTCATCTACCTGTGTTCGGCGCCGGTGGAGCCACGCACGCCGGTGCTCGACGCGTCGAGCAAGACGCTGCTGCTGGCCGACGCTGCGAGCCTGCATTTCGCCGCGGCAATCGGCGCCGGTGCATCGCCGGACGCGGCGTGCCTGGCGCCCGTGTGGGACGCCGTCACCAGCGAGCCGCGGATGCGCTCGGTGCTGCATCAGTACGACACCGCGCGCCGCGCGCGCGAGATCATGCTGAACACCGGCGATGTGTTGCTCGCCGTAGCGCAACGCCGGGGCAGCACGGCGCCCGCAGGTCAGCTCCCATGAAGATCGCCACTTTCAACGTCAACGGCATCGGCAGCCGGCTCGAACGCCTCCTCGAATGGCTGGCACAGACGAAGCCCGACGTCGCCTGCCTGCAGGAACTCAAGTCGCCGAACGAGAAGCTGCCGCTCGATGCGATCCGAAGCGCCGGCTACGGCGTCGTCGCCCACGGCCAGCGCGCCTGGAATGGCGTCGCCATCCTCGCGCGCGGACGCGAACCCGTGGAGACCGGCCGCGGCCTGCCCGGCATGGAAGCCGATCCGCAGAGCCGGTACATCGAGGCGGTGGTCAACGGCGTGCTGGTCGGCTGCCTCTACCTGCCCAACGGCAATCCGCAACCGGGGCCGAAGTTCGACTACAAGTTCGAATGGTTCAAGGCATTCAACCGGCATGCGAAGAAGCTTTTTGCAAGCGGCATGCCCGTGGTGCTGGCGGGTGACTACAACGTCGTGCCGACCGATGCCGACATCTACAACCCGGCCTCGTGGCGCGAAGACGCGCTTTTGCAACCCGAGAGCCGCGAGGCGTTCGCGCAGTTGCTGAAGCAGGGCTGGACCGATGCCATTCGCGCCTGCCATCCGGAGCGCGCGCCCTTCACCTTCTGGACGTACTGGCGCAACCGCTATCCACGCGACGCCGGGCTTCGCATCGACCACCTTCTGCTCAACGCCGAACTCGCGCCGATGCTTCGCGCGGCCGGTGTCGACCGCGATGTGCGGGGGCGCACTGGCGCGAGCGACCATGCGCCGGCCTGGATCGAACTCGACGTTCCTTGAGCGTCCGCGTCCGCCGCAGCAGCGGCGCGCCCAACGCCGCGCGCGTCAACGGCGCCGATGGCCAAGCCGCCCGGCACGGTCTTTCTGCAACGCCTTCAAGGTCACCAGCTTCTCGCCGCAGTCGGCCGTCGTGGCCACGACGAGCAGCGGATTGCGCCGGCGCGCCTCGATCGACTTTTCCGCTTTCTCGAGGTCCTTGTCACCCGCGATGAGACCCGCGGCAACGGCCGCCTTGGACTGCTTGTAGAACTGCTTTTCGTAACCCGGGGTGCCGCATCGCGCCGCAATCACGCGATAGTCCGCTTCCTGCTGCAGCGCGGCTTCGTCGGCCATGCTGCGGTCCTGCCCGGCATCGCAGACCTGCCAGGCCAGCACCAGCGCCATTGCCGTGGCCCACAGCAGCGCCCTTCGAATCCCGGGCGAATCAGCCCTGCCAGAACAGCCGCGGACGACGGTGGAATCGGACATCTTGGAACTCCCGAACACAACGGCAACCGGGGCGGTGCCATGGTGTGGGCCACGCCATCTTCGCCCCGATCCGTTACCGGAATATCGGACACGGCCGCGACATTTTGTAAGTGCTTCGAAGGGGTCGCTTACGCAAGCATTCAGAAAACGTTCAGGTCGGCCAAGCACAGTCCCGGGCATGACCACGCCGAACAAGCCGCAGAAAAATCCGGGCGACAACCGGGGTGCCTTGCTCGGACCGAAGCGCGCTCAAGCTTCCAGGCAAGGCGACCAGTTCATTCAATTGCGTCCCTCGTTGCAGGCACGAGAACTCATCGTGCTGAATGCCGTGTCGACGCTCCCGACCGAATGCCACACCCCCACGGCCGCCGTGCTCGAACTGATGCGCAGGGACCTCGGCATTCCTTATTCGACGCTGGCGGCCATCATCCGGCGGCTGGAGCGAAAAGGCGCGCTCCGCCTGGGGCGCGTCAAGCCCTTGCCCTGACATCGCCCTTCACGGGCACGCCGCGCGTCAGTTGACCGGCAGTTCGGCGCTGCGGATCAGGTGCCCCCACTTCTGCTTCTCGGCCGCGCCGAAGGCCTTGAGCTCCTCGCCCGACTTGACCACGGGGTCGATGCCCAGCCCCAGCAAGCGCTCGCGCACCGCCTCCTTGCCCAGCACCTTGGCCAGCGCGGCCGACAGCACCCGCGTCGTTTCGGCCGGCACGCCCTTCGGCGCGTACACCACCGTCCAGCCGAAGAGCTCGTAGCCCGCAACACCCTGCTCCGCCACCGACTTGACGCCCGGCAGCAGGTTGCTGGCATGCGCCGCGGTGATGCCGAGCGCCTTCACCTGCTTCGCCTGTATCGCGCCCCGCAGCGAGGTGATGGTGTCGACCATGAACTCCAGCTGGCCGCCGATGACGGCCGTGACCGCCTCGCCGCTGCCCTTGAAGTCCACCGGAAACATCGTCACGCCCGCGTCTCGCTTCAGCGATTCGTACGCCAGCCGGCTGGTGGTGGTCGAGACGGCAATGTCGAGCTTCTCGGGCCGCGCCTTCGCCGCCTGGATCAGGCCCTGGACATCGTTGATCTTGCTGCCGGCATTCGCCACGAAGACCAGCGGCAGGATGCCGATCATGCCCACGGGCTCGAAGTCTCCGGGCTCGTAGCCGGGCCGCGAGTACAGGAAGAAGTTGGCCGCGTTCGTGGCGTTGGTGCCGACGAACAGCGTGTAGCCGTCCGCCGCCGAGCGCGCCGCGAGCTGGGCGCCGATGTTGCCGCCCGCACCGGCACGGTTCTCCACGTAGACGGGCTGGTTCAACTCCTTGCCGAGCGCGTCGGCCACATAGCGCGCGGCGATGTCGGTGCCCTGCCCGGCCGCGTACGGCACGATCATGCGGATCGATTTGCTCGGGTAGCTTTCGGCATGGGCCCACAGCGCGGTGCTGCCGAGCACGGCGAGGCAAAGAACGCGCGGGACAAGTCGCGAAAGAAGGCGGCGAAGGGTGTTCATGGTGGCGTCCGGTTCAGGCTTCAGGCGGTGGCGTCGGCTGGCATGGCGGCGGCGCTGGGGACGGAGACGACGCCCTCGTCCAGCAGGCCCTGGATGGCGGGCACGGGCATTCCCATCTCGCGCAGGATCTCGACGGTGTGCTCGCCGCACAACGGCGGCGGCCGACGCTGCGCGCCGCGCTCACCGTCGAAGCGCAGCGGCTGCGCCACGCCCTTGAGCGGGCCGAACAGCGGGTGCTCGTGGCGCAGCAGCATGCCCGACGCCTCGAAGTGCGGGTGCGCCGACATCTCGCCCAGGTTGTGCACCGCGGAACACGGAATGCCGGCGGCGTCGAGCAGCGGTATCCAGTGGGCGCGCTCGTGCGTGCTCAACGCCTGGCGCACCAGCGCCTCGGTTTCGGCGCGCCGCTTCACGCGCTCGGCGTTGGTGGCCAGCACGCGCAGCGCGAAGTTGTTGTCCAGGCCGGTGATGGCGCAGAACTTGGCCCACAGCACGTCGTTCGCCACACCGACGATCAGCAGCTTGTCGGCCGTCTCGAATGCGCCGTAGGGGCACAGCGACGCATGGCCCACGCCGGCCTTCACCGGCTCGCGGCCCGTCTCCCAGTAGTTCTGTAGAAAGTAGCCCAGGAAGGCGGCCGAGGTGTCGAACAGAGACGCCTCGACCGTGCCGCCCACGCCGGTCGTGCTGCGGCGCAGCAAGGCGGCCAGAATGCCGATCAGCGCATGCAGGCCGGTGCCCTGGTCCACCGGAGAGAAGGGGCTGCGCATCGGCGGGCTGTTCGCATCGCCGGTGATCGACAGCATGCCGCTGAAGGCCTGCAGGATCAGGTCGTAGCCCTTGCCCTCGCGCATCGGCCCGACCGAACCGAAACCCGAGATCGCGCAATACACCAGGCGCGGATTGATCGCGCGCAGCGCGGCGGCATCCACGCCCAGGCGCGCGGCCACACCCGGCGCGAAGCTCTCGATCACCACGTCCGCGTTCGCGGCCAGCTTGTGGACGACTTCGCGGCCGGTGTCGCTCTTCAGGTCGAGCGCAATGCTGCGCTTGTTGCGGTTGGCGCTGAGGAAGGGGCCCGACATGCGATGCCCTTCGGCGCCCGCGCGAAACTCCGGCCACGAGCGCGTGTCGTCGCCCGCGCCGGTCGTCTCGACCTTGATCACATCGGCCCCCATGTCGCCGAGGTACTGAGCGCACAACGGGCCCGCAAGCACGCGTGAAAGATCGAGAACCCGGGTGCCGGCGAGCGGCCCCTGCACATGTGCATCGCGAGGAGAAATCGTCATGCAAGGGATTCTGGATATCTCGCGATGACTCGTAAAATTAATTTTCGATACCGACTCATTAAGAATATTCATGCACGTCTCCGACCACGCCTTGCGCTGCTTCCTGGCCCTTGCGGAGACGGGCCAATTCACCGCGGCGGCGGAACGTTGCCACCTGACCCAGTCGGCGTTGAGCCAGATGATTTCGCGGCTGGAAGAGCGTGTGGGCGTACGGCTTTTCGACCGGGGCAACCGCTCGGCCACGCTCACCGACGCGGGCCGCCGCTTCGTGGTGAGCGCCCGGCGCATCGCGCTCGAACTCGACCATGCGCTCGAAGACCTGCGCGACGTGGCCAACCTGCGAACAGGCCATGTGTCGATGGCCGTGGTGCCCTCGCTCGCGGGCACGTGGCTGCCCGGCGTGCTGCATGACTTTCGCGGGCAGTACCCGGGCGTGGGCGTGCAGCTTCACGACGTGTCCTCCGTGCGCTGCAACGAGCTCGTGCAGCAAGGCGTGGTCGACATCGCGCTCAACTCCTTGCCCGGCCGCCCCGGTGAGCTGCAGGCGCGCCATCTCTTCGATGAACCGATGTACGTGGTGTGCGCGCTCGATCACGCCCTGGCCAAGCGCAGGAGCCTGTCGCTGCAGGCCCTGCGCGGTGCACGCCTGCTGCAGCTCAACGGCATGAGCGGCATGCTGGTACGCACCGCCAATGGCTTGGAGATGGCGCAGCAGGTGCTGCTCAAGGCGGGCGTGGTGAACACCGGGATCGAGGTGAACAACCTCTCCACGCTGGCCGGGCTGGTGGCTGCCGGCTTCGGCGTCTGCCTGTCGCCGGAAGCCTCATTGCCCCAGTTCAGCCTGCTGCCGACCGTGGCCGTGCGGCTCCAGTCGCACAGCATGGTGCGGCCCATCTACTGCACGCACCGCAAGAGCCGCGAGCTGAGCCCGGCCGCGGTGGCGTTCTGCGACATCCTGTTCAGCCACCCGATGCCGGGCCAGCGTCACTGAAGGCCACTGAGCGCGGCGCCTTGCAAGAAAGCTAGAGCGCGATCCGTCCGTGCGGGTGGGTGCTGCTCACGCCGCCATCGACCGCATACCACTGGCCCGTGACGAACGAACTGTCGTCGCTCGCCAGGAACGCGGCCATGGCCGCAATCTCCTCGGGCCGGCCGGCGCGCTTCATCGGCGTCATGTGGCCGATGCGCGCTTCCACGCCGCGCTCGCGCGCCTGCTCGAACACCTTGCGCGTCATCTGCGTCTCGACCAGGCCCGGCAGGATCGCGTTCACACGCACGCCGGTGCCGCTGAACGCATTGGCCGAGGTCTGCACCAGGCTGTTCACGGCCGCTTTGCTCGCGCTGTACGAGATGGCGCCCGCATTGGCCCTCAGCGACGCGGCCGACGAGGTGAGGATGATCGAGCCGCTGCCCTGCCCCGTCATGTGGCGCCCCGCATGTTTCACCGCAAGAAAGCAACTGAGCGTGTTGACGCGCCAGACCTCGTTCCACTCGTCCACGCTCTGTTCGAGCAGCGGCGTGTTGGTGCCGGGCGTGGCGGCGTTGGCGAAGAACACGTCGAGCCCGCCGAAGGCGGCGACGCAACGCGCCACCATGGCCTCGACATTGGCCTCGACCGTGGCATCGACCACCATCGCTTCGGCGCGCCCGCCAGCCGCGCGCACCAGCGCCGCGGTCTCTTCGGTATTGCCGCTGCTGCGCCCGACCACCAGCACCGCGGCGCCCTCCTGCGCAAAGCGCAGCGCGCTCGCGCGGCCGATGCCGCTGCCCGCACCGGTGATCACCGCGCGCCTGCCTTCGAGTCTGTTCATGGCCACCTCTTCGAATTGAATCAATCAATGACAGCGTGCCGGTGCGCGGCTTCAGCGCGTGGCGATGGTCCAGCCGCCGTCGGCCACGATCTCCGCGCCCTGCACGTACCGGCTGTCGTCGCTCGCCAGGAAGGCCGCGACCGACGCAATTTCCCCCGGCTCGCCGAAGCGACCGAGCGGCATGGCCGACAGGCGTGCCGCCACGGTGGCCTCGTCGAACTGCGCCACCGACGCGGGCGTGCCCACCATGCCCGGCACGATCGCGTTCACGCGGATGCCGTGCGGGCTGAGTTCGACGGCAGACGCGCGCGTCAGGCCCAGCACGCCGGCCTTCATGGCGGCATAGGCGATGGAATGCGTCAGCGCCTGCAGCGCCGATGTGGAGCTGAGGTTGACGATGGCACCACCGCCGCGCCGCTTCATCTGCGGCGCCACGGCCTGCGTGGTCCAGATCAGGCCCTTCAGGCCGACGTCGAACATGCGGCCGACGCTCTCCTCGTCCACATCGGCCAGCGGCTGGAAGCGCGCCCACACGGCGTTGTTGACGAGCACGCCGACCGGCGCGCCGAAGTCGCGTTCGACAGCTTCGAATGCCGCGGCAACCGACTCCCTGCGGCCCACGTCGGCCGTGTAGCCCCGCACTTCGGCGCCCGACTCGCGCAGCCTCTGCACGGCCGTGTCGAGCCGCGCGGCGCCGACGTCAAGGCACGCGATGCGCCCGCCTTCCGCGGCAAAGCGCTCGGCTATCGCAAGCCCGATGCCGCGCGCGGCGCCGGTCACCACGCAGACAGTGCCCAGGAGGCGGCGCGCTACCGGCACGGCAGGTTCCGTCATTGCGCCTGTGCTCCGGCTTGCAGCATCGCGCCGCTGTCGCGCAGGGCCGCGATGTCGGCTGCCGCCACACCCCATTCCGCGAGCACCTCGCCGCTGTGCTGCCCGCTCGCGGGCGCTGGCCGGCGCAAGGCCGACGGCGTGCGCGTGAAGCGCGGCGCGGGGCTGGCATGGCGCACGCCGTCGAAGCGCGTGAAGACCTCGCGCGACTGCATGTGCGCATGCGCGGGCGCCTCGTCGAGGTCCAGCACGGGCGAGAAGCAGGCATCGCGTCCGCGCATGACCTCCACCCATTCGTCGCGCGAGCGTGTCTTGAAGACCCGGGCGAAGCGTTCGCGCATCGCAGGCCAATGGGTGCGGTCGTTCTGCGCGGGAAGTTGCGTCGCGTCGAGGTCCATGCCCGCAAGCAACGCCCGGTAGAAACGCTCCTCGATGGCGCCCACCGCAATGTATTTGCCGTCGCGCGTCTCGTAAGTGCCGTAGTAGGGCGCGCCGCCGTCGACGACGTTCTCTCCGCGATCGGCCGTCCATTCGCCCATCTGGCGGAACGCAGAGAAGGCCGACATCAGGTTCGCGAGTCCGTCGACCATCGCGGCATCGACGACCTGCCCCTGGCCCGAACGCCGCGCCTCGGTGAGCGCCGCGAGCACGCCCACGGCCAGGTACATGGCGCCACCGCCAAGGTCGGCCGCAAGGTTCAGCGGCGGCACCGGCGGCCTGCCCTTCTCGCCGATGCAATGCAGCGCACCGCTGAGCGCGAGGTAGTTGATGTCGTGGCCGACCTCTTGCGCCAGCGGCCCTTGCTGGCCCCAGCCGGTCATGCGGCCATACACGAGCCGGGGGTTCACGGCCAGGCAGTCGTCAGGTCCCAGGCCGAGCCGCTCGGCCACGCCGGGTCTGAAGCCCTCGATCAGGATGTCGGCGTGCCGCGCCAGTTGCAGCGCAGCCTGCACGGCCGGCCGGGCCTTCAGGTCGAGCGCCACGGAGCGCTTGTTGCGGTTGTAGAAATCGAACCGCGGCGGCACCGGCGTGCCGAGGTCGATGGCGGTGGCGCGGTCGATGCGCACCACATCGGCGCCCATGTCGGCCAGCAATGCACCGCAGAACGGCGCAGGGCCGATGGCTGGCAGCTCCAGCACGCGAACTCCGCTGAGCGGTCCCGACATCGCAGCTCCTTCGAATTGATTCACTACCGTACCAAATCGATTATGAAGACGGCGAAGACCGGAGGTCAACCGCTTCGCATCGGCTTGTGTTCGGTGTTTTCCATTATTCGTATGGTAGTGAACGGTCTATATGCTCACGATGATGAAAGCAGCTGTTCTTCGAGAGCGAGGCCGAGACGGTCTTTGCGTGCGCGACGTTCCCGCGCCGGTGCGCCGCGCCGGCGAGGTGCTGCTGCGCGTGCACGCCGCGGCCTTGAACCGCGTCGACCTGTACATGCGCGACAGCGGCAGCGGCATCACGCACAGCCTGCCGCAGACGCTGGGCGTCGAGGCCGCAGGCGTGGTCGTGGAAGCCGACGCCGACAGCGGGCTCGTGCCCGGGCAGAAGGCCGTCATCTACTCGAACGCCTTCTGCG
Organism: Variovorax sp. OK605; assembly: GCF_900115445.1. Classification (NCBI taxonomy): domain Bacteria; kingdom Pseudomonadati; phylum Pseudomonadota; class Betaproteobacteria; order Burkholderiales; family Comamonadaceae; genus Variovorax; species Variovorax sp. OK605. Next base: position 125,882 of record NZ_FOWL01000007.1, on the reverse strand, counting down.
GACAGTGCCGCTACTGCCTGGCCGGCGACCAGCCGCTGTGCCTGCGCGCGCACATCATGGGCGAGCACCGCGACGGCGGCTTCGCCGAGTACGTGGCAATGCCCGCGCGCTGCGTGCTGCCGCTGCCGGACCACGTCGACCTGGCGGAGGCCGGCGCCTTGCTGGCCGCATACCTGACGGCCTGGCGAATGCTGTTCGGCAAGCGCGCGCTGCGCCCCGGCGAAACCGTGCTGGTGGCCGGCGTGGGCGGCGGCGTGGCCGTGGCCTGCCTGCAACTCGCGGTGCACGCGGGCGCGCGGGTGCTGGTGACTTCGTCGAGCGACCAGAAGCTGGCGCGCGCGCAAGCATTGGGCGCCAGCGGCGCCATCAATTACCGGCGCGAGAAGGTCGCCAAACGCGTGATGGAGATGACCGGCGGCGAAGGCGTCGACATGGTCATCGACAGCTCCGGCGCCGCGAGCTGGGACGACTCCCTGCGTTCGCTGCGCCGCGGCGGCCGCCTCGTGACCTGTGGCGCGACCACGGGGTCCAACCCGCCCGCGGATCTGCAGCGCATCTTCATCCGTCAGCTCGAGGTGTACGGCTCCACGGGCGGCAGTGTCGAGGAATGCCGGCAGCTGATTGCGCTGTTCGCCAGCGGGGCGGTGCGCCCGGTGATCGACCGCCGCTTTGCGCTCGACGACATCCGGTCGGCATTCGACGCGCTGTCCGACGGCAGCCAGTTCGGCAAGCTCGTCGTCACGATGACCTGAGCGCGGGCCGGTTCACGACACACGCATGAAACAGCTTCTTCTCGTCAGACACGGCCTGCCCGACGAAGGCCACGCGTTGCAGCCCGGCGATCCGCCGCTGCATGCCAAGGGCCACGCGCAGGCCCGCACGCTGGCCCTGCGCCGCCTGGCGTTCGAGCCGATCGACCGCATCGTGTGCAGCCCGCAGCAGCGCGCGCTGGACACCGCGGCACCGCTGGCGCGCCTGCTGGGGCTGGAGATCGAAGTCATCGACGGCCTCGCGGAGTGCGACCGCCACACCAGCCGCTATCGCTCGCCGGACACCATCCGCCGCGAGGAGCCGCACCGCTGGGCCGAATTTCTCGCGTCGCCGCCGCGCTTCCTGGGCATCGATCCCGACGTCTTTCGCCAGACCGTGCTCGACACCTTCGCCGCATTGCTGGCCGACGCGCGGGGCACCGCGATTGCGGTGTTCTCCCACGGCATGCCGATCAAGACGCTGGTCGCGCATGCGATGCGCATGCCCGGCACGGACACCTTCTCGCTCGACCATTGCTCGGTGACGCGGGTCGTCGGCGGCTCGCTCGACGACGCGCGGGTGCGCACGCTCAACGAGTCGACGCCCTGAGCGGGTTGGGCGGTCCGAACGCGCCTTCGGCACGCAAGGCGGCCACCTCGCGCGCATCGATGCCCCAAGCTGCCAGCGCTTGCGACGGGTCTTCGGCGGCTGGCACGGGCAAGGTCGGCGTGGCGGGCACCGTTCGGCTGAAACGCGGCGCCGGCGCGGGCTGCACCACGCCACCCACCTCGACGAAAGTGCCACGCGCGCGGTTGTGCGGGTGCGCCACGGCCTCGTCCAACGCAAGCACCGGCGCGAAGCACACATCGCTGCCTTCCAGCAACGCACACCACTCGGCGCGGGTCTTGCCGCGGAACACGCCGGCCAGCTTCTCTCGGAACGCGGGCCAGCTGCCGCGGTCGAGCTGGTCGGGCAACGCCGTGCCTGCAAGACCGGTCAGGCGAAGCAGTTCGGCATAGAACTGTGGCTCCGCCGACGCGATGCTCACGTACAACCCGTCGGCGGTTTCGTACACGCCGTACCAGGGCGCCGTCTCGCCGTCGAGCACGTTCTCGCCGCGCGTGTCGCTCCACTGCCCCGCTGCGCGGGAGGCGTGCATGTAGGTCATGAGCGAGGCCGCGCCGTCGACCATCGCGGCGTCGACCACCTGCCCCTGCCCCGAGCGCCGCGCCTCCAGCAGCGCACAGACGATGCCGAACGCCAGGTACATGCCGCCCCCGCCGAAGTCGCCGACCAGGTTCAGCGGCACCGCGGGCGCGCCGCCCTTGGGGCCGATCGCGTGCAGCGCGCCGGTGAGCGCGATGTAGTTGATGTCGTGGCCCGCCGCTTGCGCGAGCGGTCCGTCCTGTCCCCAGCCCGTCATGCGGCCGTAGACCAGGCGCGGGTTCGCGGCCAGGCAGGTGTCGGGGCCGAAACCGAGCCGCTCCATCACGCCCGGGCGAAAGCCTTCGATGAACGCGTCGGCGCCGCCCAGCAGCCGGTGCAGCATGGCGGCGCCGGCAGGCGACTTCAGGTCGAGCGCCACGGCGCGCCGGCTGCGGTCCAGCAAGGCCACGCGCGGGTGCCCCGGCGGCACGGCCTGCGCGGGCCGCTCGATGCGCAGCACCTCCGCCCCCATGTCGGCCAGCATCATCGCGGCGAACGGACCGGGCGCGAGCCCTGCCATCTCCACGACCTTGATTCCTTGCAGGGGTCCCATGGGTTTCGCTCCGGTTGTCTCGATGAACGGAGGTTCAGCGCGCCGCGGCGTAGGTGTCGCGCAGCTGGCGCTTCAGCACCTTGCCGATGTCGCTGCGCGGCAGGCTGTCGACCACGCGCAGGTCCGCCAGCCGCTGCGCCTTGCCCAGGCGTTCGTTGGCCCAGGCCATCAGGGCGCTGGCCGTCACCGCCGCCTGCTCGCGCAGCACCACGCAAGCCATCGGCGACTCGCCCCACTGCGCGGAGGCGATGCCGAACACGGCCGCCTCGGCCACGTCGGGGTGGCCTCGCAATACCGCCTCGAGATCGACCGGGTACACGTTGAAGCCGCCCGAAATGATCATGTCCTTCTTGCGGTCCAGCAGCACCAGGTAGCCGTCTTCGTCGAAGCGGCCGGTGTCGCCGCTGCGAATGAAGCGCCGGCCCTCGCCGTCGAACCATTCCGCCTCGGCGGTCTTGGCCGGCAGGTTGTGGTAGCCGACCATCATGGTGCCGGAGCGCCCGACGATCTCACCGATCTCCCCGCGCGGCAGCTCCCGGCCCTCTTCGTCGATCACCCGCATGTCGTGGCCCGGCGCGGGCTGGCCCACGGTGTGCAGCTTGTCGGGCCTGTCGTGCGCGGGCAGCGCGCACACGCCACCGCCCTCGGTCATGCCGTAGTACTCGGTGAGCCCGCCCGGCCAGCGCGCCAGCACATCGGCCTTGAGCGCCGCCGGAAACGGCGCGCTGCCGCAGGACTTCATGCGGAACGACGACAGGTCGTACGCACCGAAATCCGGCCGCGCCATGATCCGCTGGAACTGCACCGGCACCATCATGCTGTGCGTCACGCGGTGCGCCTGCGCCAGCGCGAGGTAGCCGCCCGCATCGAACTTGCGCATCAGCACCACCTTGGCGCCCAGCGACAGCGCCGGCAGGAAGCTCGACAGCGTCATGTTCGAGTACAGCGGAATCGACACCAGCGTGACCGCGTCCGGCCCGTAGCCCAGCGAGGTGAACAGCTTCACCTGCGCCCAGCGGAAGGCATGCGGCATCACGATGCCCTTCGGCGTGCCGGTGGTGCCCGAGGAATAGATGATGTTGAAGGGCGCCTCGGGGTGCAGCGTCACCGCTTCGGGCGTCGCTCCGGCAGGTGCCAGCCAGGCGGAAAGCGCCGTGGCGTGGTCGGCGTCGTCCAGCGCGACGAGGCGCGCGGACACGCTGGCCGCCACATCGCCCATCGACTGCGCGACCCCATGGTCGAGGAAGAACAGCCTGGCGCCCGAATCGGCCACCATCGCGGCCAGCCCTTCGGGCGTGGCATCTGGCGCAAGAGGCGCCACCACCACGCCGGCGCGCACGCTCCCGAGGAACACCGCGGCGTAGGCCAGCGACGTCGTCGCGCTGATGGCCACCACGTCGCCTGGCCGGAGGCCGTCGCGCTGCAGGGCGGCGGCCACGCGGTCCATCCACGCGTCGAGCGCCGCGTAACCGAGGCCCTCGCCTTCGAGGAAGAGCGCGGTGTGCGCCGGCTCGCGCAGCGCGTGCGCGTGGATCAGCTGCGCGACCGTGCCGAAGTCCTGCGACAGCAGTTCCGGGATCTGCATGGCGGGCCGCGCCGCGCTTCCTACATCTTGCATTCGGCATTCACCGGCGGCGCAACCTGCGCCGTCGGCTCGATCGACTTCATCACGATCTCGCCCTTGCCTTCACCGGCCTTCGCAGCCTGCACCACCACCAGCGGGCGCAGCAGCTGATGGTCCGCCGCGCGCATCTCGACATCGCCCACCACCGTCGTGGTCTTCAACCCCGACAGCGCCGTGCGCACCGCCGCCACGTCCGCCGACTTGGCCTTCAGGATCGCCTGGTGCACCAACTCGAAGGACATGTAGGCATCCGCGTCGATGTAGGTCGGCTTGCGCTTGTAGCGCGCCTCGAAGGCCTTCACGAACGCCGCATTGCGTTCTCCCGGCATGGTCCAGAAGTAGCTCTGCGCGGACCACAGGCCCACGCTCGCGTCGCCGTGCGCGCCAATCAATATCTCGTTGACCATCGAGGCGGACAGCACCGTCTTGTACTTCTCGAACAGCTTGAACGCCTGCTGCTGCTTCACCAGCGCGATGCCGCCCGACGAGGGGTAGTACATCAGCAGGCCTTCGGCCGGCTTGTCGAGCAGCTGCGCAATGTAGCTGCCGAGGTCCGACGCGGTGATGGGCGCAAACAGCGTCTTGTTGACCTTGCCGCCGCTTTCCTGCATGGCGGCGGTGAAGCGCTTCGCGGTGTCGTGGCCCACCGCGATGTCGGCCATCAGCAGGTCCCAGTTCTTGATGCCGCTGGCCTTGGTCTGCTCGCGGAAGCTGTTGACCATCATGCCGTCGGTGATGCCCACGCGAAAGTAGTTGGCGCCGCAGTTCTTGCCCGTCAGGTCGTCGGAGGCGGCCGTGGCGTCGATGAACAGGGCGTTCAGCCCCGGCATCTTCGACGCGATGGCCAGCGAAGTGCCCGAGGGGTTGAGACCGGTGAAGAACGACACACCCTGCTGCTCCACCAGCCGCGTTGCCGCCGCGATGGCCGAGGCCGGCGTGCCCGCATGGTTCTGCGTGACCAGCTCGTACTTGCGGCCCAGTGCCCCGCCCTGCGCGTTGAGCTGCTCCACCGCGAAGGCCGCGCCGTCGTTCACGTACGCACCGCTGACCGCGAAGGGCCCCGTGTCGATGTTCACCACGCCGAGCTTGATGGTGTTCTGCGCCATGGCGCCGCCCTGCAGCACCACGGCGGCGGCCACGGCCGCCAGCAACTTCTTGATCATCTGCGTTCCTTCTTTTGGTTCAAAAGGCCAGGGCAGCACGGTGCTGCTCGGTGTCGATGTCGGCGGTGCGGCCCCGGTCGATGATTTCGCCCTTGGCCATCACCACGAAGCGCTGGCTCACGCGGCGCACCAGGTTCAGGTGCTGCTCGACCATCAGCACGCCGGTGCCGGCCGCGCGGATCTTGTTGAACACGTCCGCCAGGTCGTCCACCAGCACGGGCGAGAGCCCTTCGGAAGGTTCGTCGAGCAGCAGCACGCGCGGGTTGCCGAGCAGCGCCCGGCCCACCGCCAGCATCTGCTGCTGGCCGCCGCTGAGCTCGTTGCCCATGCGGTCGCGCCGCTCGTGCAGCACGGGAAACAACTTGTAGACGGTGTCCATGGTCCAGTGGCCCTTGCGGCCGCAGGCCATGCCCAGGCGCAGGTTCTCGCCGACCGTGAGGTGCGCCAGGATCATCCGGCCCTGCGGCGAGAGCGTGACGCCCTGCATGGCCGCGCGGTAGGCCGGCAGCTTCTGCAGCGCGACGCCGCCCACCTCGATGCTGCCGCCGCTCACCGTGGTGCCGCCGAAGAAGGACAGCAGCAGCGTCGACTTGCCCGCGCCGTTCTTGCCGACCACGGCCACCGCCTCGCCCTCTTCGACCTGCAGGTCGACATTGCGCAGCACCACCGACTTGCCGTAGCCGGCACGCAGTCCCTTGACGTCGATGAAGCTCATGCGGCGGTCCCCAGGTAGGCGGCAATCACCTTCGGGTCGCTGCGCACCTGCGCGGGCGAGCCGTTGGCCAGCAGGCGCCCGAGGTCGAGCGCGGTGATGGTGTCGCAGAAGCGGAAGACGGCGTCCACGTCGTGCTCCACCACCAGCGCGGTCACGTTGCGCTGGCGCACCACGGTGGCCAAGTGCTGGAACAGCATGACGGTCTCGCTGGTCGACAGGCCCGCGGCCGGTTCGTCGAGCAGCATCAGCGTGGGCTGGCCGACCAGCGCCAGCGCGATGTCCACGCGGCGCTGGTCGCCGTAGGCAATGCTGTCGGCGATCTCGTCGTACACCGGGCCCAGCGCCAGCGCGTCGACGATGCCCGCCAGGTCGGGTTCGCCGAGCTGCGAGGCGACCAGCTCCAGCTGCTCGCCCACGCGAACGCCCGGGAAGATGCTGGTGCGCTGGAACGACCGCGACATGCCCAGGCGGCGGCGCTGCGCCACCGAGCGGTTCGTGATGTCCTGCCCGTCGACAAAGACGCGCCCACGCGTCGGCTTGCGCCGGCCGGTGATGGCGTCCATCAGCGTGGACTTGCCCGCCCCGTTCGGTCCGATCACGCCGTGCAGCACGCCGTGCTGCGCCACTTCGAGGTTCACGCCCTCCAGCGCCTTCACGCTGCCGTAGGACACGCTCAGGTCTTCAACGCGCAGCATGGCCGCTCCCTTCCTTGGCACCCGCCGCGGCGCCGCGCTTGAACAGCCGCGCCATGGCGTTGCGGATGAAACCCATGATCCCCTCCGGGAACGCCACGATCACCAGCACCACGCCGAGGCCCGTCAGCAACTCGAGGTGCCCGGTCGCGCCGAACTGGTCTTGCCCGATCACATAGAGCAACGCGCCCAGCACCGGCCCGGCGACCGTGCTGACCCCACCGATCAGGGTCGACACCAGGCCGTTGCCACCCGTCGCGAAGTCCAGCAGCTCGGGCGAGGCGAAGGCCGTGTACAGCCCCGTCAACAGGCCCGAGACGGCCGCGATGAAGCCCGACAGCGTGAACGCCAGCACGCGCGGCAGGTAGGTGTTGAAACCCGAGAAGCGCATGCGCTCCTCGTTGGCGCGAATCGCGCGCAGCACGCTGCCGGTGCGCGAGCGGCCCACCGCCCAGGCCAGCAGCATCACGCCGCACAGCGCGAGCCAGGCCACCGGCCAGAAGCCCTCGGGCTTGGAGAGCTGCGCCTGCGTGAGGCCGAAGAAGGTGCCGCTGAAATTCAGCGCCAGCCCGTCGTCGCCACCGGTGATGGGGCGGAAGTCGGTGATCATCACCATCGAGCGCAGCATCTGCGCAAGCGCCAGCGTGAGCATCGCGAACGGCAGCGGCCGGGCCCGCACCACCAGCATGCCGATCACCGCGGACAGCAGCGTCGCGGCCACCAGCGTGAACACGGCCGCCGTCATGGCGTTCCAGCCGAAGCGCGTCACGGCAATGGCGAACAGGTAGGTCGCGCTGCCCGTGAAGGCGGCCGCGCCGAACATCATCAGCCCGCTCTGGTGCGCCAAAAAGCCGATGGCCAGGGCCGCGATGCCGAGCGTGATCGCGTTGACCAGCAGCCCGAGATAGAAGGTGCTCTTGAGCACGCTCGGCACGAACAGCCCGAGCACGATGAGCACCGCCACCACCAGGCCGGGCTTCAGCAGCCCGGCGCCCTTCGTGCTTCCGGCCGATGCAGCGCCTGCCATTTGCGAAACACCGGGTGCGCGCGGCGCCACCGCCGGAGAGACAGGTACCGCGGCCATCATGCGACCCTCCCGCGGCCCAGGCCCTGCGGCCGCCACAGCAGCACGATGAACAGCAACAGGTAAGGCGCCATCACCGCCAGCGTGGGCGAGATCAGCGCGCCGATCACCTGGATCAGCCCGAACACCACCGCCGCGGCAATCGCCCCGCCGATGCTGCCCAGCCCGCCGATCACCACCACGATCAGGCAACTGATGAGAATGGACGAGCCCATCGCCGGGTCCACCGACAGGTAGGGCCCCGCCAGCACACCGGCCAGCCCGGCGAACCCGGTGCCCAGGCACACCACCAGCAGGCTCAGCCGGTCGGTGTTCACGCCCATCATGCGCGCCACCATCGGCTGCTGGCTCACGGCGCGCACGTGCATGCCGGAGCGCGTCCACTTGAGCCATGCCGCCAGCAGCACGCAGGTGCCGAAGCCCATCGCAATCAGGAAGATGCGGTACGCCGGGTAGGCATGGCCGAACAGGTCGAGCGAACCCGCCAGCGAAGGCGGTGCCGACACCGACAGCGGCGCCGTGCCCCAGACCTTGATGACGACCTGGCTCAGGATCAACGCCAGCCCGAAGGTGACGAGCGCCACGTCCATGTGCGAGCGGCGCTGCAGCGGGCGAATGGCCGCGTACTCGAACAGCACGCCCAGCAGCGCCAGCAGCAGCGGCACGATGACCAGCGCCGCCCAGAAGTTGAAGAGCCCCGAGAAGGTGTAGCCCAGGTACGCGCCCAGCATGAAGAGCGCGCCGTGACCGAAATTCATCACGTCGCGCAGCCCGAAGATCAGCGCCAGCCCGCTGGCCAGGATGGTGAGCAGCGAGGCCAGCGCCAGGGCGTTGGCCAGCTGCGCGATGTTGAGTGCCTGTGAAAAGTCCATGGGGTCGGCTCCGGGTCAGCGGTCGATGAAGCGGCATTCGCCGCGGTCGAGCACGGTCACGCCGCGCTCGACGGCCAGCGCGCGAAAACGCACGGTGTCGCCCTCTTCGAAGAGTTCGACGCGAATGGTCTCGCCCGGGTACGCCGGCTGGGCGAAGCGCACCGCCATCGAGTGCAGGCGCTCCGGGCGGCGCGGGCTGCAGTGCTTGAGCAGCGCGCGGCAGGCCAGGCCCATGGTGTTCAGCCCGTGGGAAATCGGCCGCTCGAAGCCCGCGCGGCGCGCCACCTCGGGGTCGGCGTGGATCGGCATGTAGTCGCGGCTCGCGAGCCGGTAGAACAGTGCCGCCTGCGGTGCGGTGCGGTAGTCGATGCGCGCGCTGGGCACGGCGCCTTCGGGCAAGGCGCGCGTGCCCGATGGCGCTGTGCCGTGGCTGCCGCAACCACCGTCGCCGCGCAGGAACTCGACGGAACGCAGGCTGGCCAATGCCTCGCCGGTGTCGGCATCGGTGATCTCGGTGTCGAAATGAATCAACGCGCCGCGGCCAACGCCCTTGTCCTGCACCGCGCGAATGCCGTAGCTGGCGCGCACGGCGCCTTCGTGCGGCAGCGGGCGGTGCAGCTCGAAGCGCATCTCGCCGTGCAGGATCTTCACCCAGTCGATGCCCGTGGCCGGGTCCGCATGCCAGAACGCGGGCCAGCCCAGCACCATGCACTGGCTGGGCACGGCGCGCTGCTCTCGGCCCTCGTAGACGTGAAGAAGCTCGTCTTCGTCGAGCGGGTCGGAGCCCATGCCCAAGCCAAGCGCATACAGCGCCGAATCGCGCCAGTCGTAGCTTTGTACCGCGGGCGCGAAGCGGCGCGCGATGACGTTCTGCAGATTCATGGTGTGTGGCTTGTCTCCACTTGGGGGCGGCGGCGGGTGGCAGTCAAATGCTGCCGATTTATACAATCAGCATACAAGACAATATGCATGCGTACTACTTATCGTAAGTACGGAGTCGCCTTGGCGACGGCCGATGGCGGTGTGCGCCGCTAGCGGTGAAAGCGCACCGCTTCGTGCGACGCGGCACGCCCCACGCGCGCCGCGTTGGCCTTGTCGGCCGGGTCTTCGTAGCCGAAGGACACGCCGAACAGCAGGCGCTGTTCTTCAGGCAAGCCCAGCACCTCGCGCACGATGCCGGGGTACAGGCCTAGCGCGCCCTGCGCGCACGACGCGATACCGCGCGCCGTCAGCACCAGCATCAGCGTCTGCGCATACATGCCGATGTCCGTCGCCTCGCGCGTGTCGAAGGGGTGCGGCATGAACACGAACACCGCATGTGGCGCACCGAAGAAATCGAGATTGCGCACGTAGGCGGCGCGCCGCCCCACGAGGTCGCTGCGTTCCACGCCCATCGCGCCGTAAAGCTGCGCGGCGGCGTCGACCTGCCGGTCGCGGTAGATGCCGTGAAACTTCGACTCGGCCGGCCAGTCGGGCCTGATGGGCTCGTTCTGCGTACCTGCCGCCACCAGCGCCGCGCGCAACCGCCGCAGCGCCTCGCCCGACACCACATGCGGTACCCACGGCTGCACGTTGCAGTTGGACGGCGCACGCTGCGCGATGGCAAACACCTCGTCGAGCGTGCGCTGCGGCACCTCTTCAGGCAGGAAGCCGCGCACGGAGCGCCGCTGGAGGATGGCTTCGTCGACAGAGAGCATGAGAAGAAAAGGAAATCAGGGTTGGATTCAACGGCCGTCGATCAACGCCGCGCCGCGCCGCGCGTAGGCCTGCGCCAGCTTGCGGCCGACACGCGCGGCGTCGGGCAGGAAGCCGTTGCCGGCCTCCCCTCGCACAGCCACGCCCGCACTTCCCACGGCACCGCGGAACATCGCGAACACCTGGTGGAAGGTGGTCATGCGCTCCTTCGACCCGGCCAGGCGGTAGTAACGCGCCAGGTAGTCCTCTTCCGTGGGAATGCCCATCTCCGCCAGCGGCAGCCCGAGCAGGCCGCCGTTCTCGTCGGTCGCCATGCGCCAGGCCTGGCTGTTGAAGGCCACGTCCACCAGCGGGTGGCCCAGCGTCGACAGCTCCCAGTCGAGCACGCCCACCACGCGCGGCTCGCTCGGGTGGAACATCATGTTGGTGATGCGGAAATCGCCATGGCACAGCGCCAGCGTGTCGCTCTCCGGCACGCGCTGCGCCAGCCAGGCCACCACCCGGTCGAGCTCGGGGTTGTCGTCGTCACCGCGGCGGAACTGCGTCCACTGCTGCGACCAGCGGCTGAGCTGCCGCGCGAAGTAGTTGCCGGGCCGGCCGTAGTCGCCCAGCCCCAGCGCGCGAAAGTCCAGGCTGTGCAGCGCCGCCATGGTGGCGCCCATCGATTCGTACATCGCGCGCCGCTCCGCCGGCGCCACGCCCGGCATCGCGAAGCCGTCGAACACGCGCCCGTCGATGCGCTCCATCAAGTAGAACGGCGTGCCGACCACCTCGCGGTCGGTGCAGTACAGCAGCGGCGCGGGCACCGGCACCGCGCTGTCGCGCAGCGCCGTGAGCACGCGGTACTCGCGGTCGATGGCGTGCGCGGACGGCATCAGCGTGGCGTTGGGCTGCTTGCGCAGCACGGCCTGCCATGCGCCCCGGCGCAGGAAGTAGGTCGGGTTCGACATGCCGCCGACCGTGCGCTCCACCTCCAGCGCGCCACCCTCGGCGGGCAGCGCCGCGCGCAGGTACTCGTCGAGCCGCTCGGGGTTGAAGTCGATGCCGCGCCCCGCCGCGGCGTCCACCGGCGCGCTCATGCCGTCGCGCGCTTGCCCGCGAAACCGAACAGGTGCTGTGCCACGCGGCGCATCTGCATTTCCTCGGAGCCCTCGGTGATGCGGTAGCGGCGGTGATGGCGGTAGATGTGCTCGAACGGCAAGCCTCGCGTGTAGCCGATGCCGCCGTGCACCTGGATCGCCCGGTCCGCCGCTTCGCAGCACAGACGGTTCGCGCGAAAGTTGCAGATCGACACCAGGTCGCTGATTTCCAGCGGGTCCTGCTGGTCCATGCGGGCCGCTACCTGGAAGATGAAGTTGCGCACCATCTCGCACTCCGCATACAGCTCGACCAGCGGAAACTGGATCGCCTGCTTCTTGGACAGCGGCTCGCCGAAAGCGATGCGGTTCACCGCGTACTTGGCCGATTCCGCAATGCAGTAGCGCGCCGCGCCGGCGCTGGCCGCCGCCTGGCGGATGCGGTTTTCGTGAATGAAGCGCTGCGCCAGCACCAGGCCCTGCCCTTCCTCGTGGAGGATCGCGCTGTTCGGCACGCGCACGTTCTTCAGCTCCACCTCGGCGTGGTCGCTGGGCATGTTGAAGGTCCAGTGGTTGTAGGCGATGCGGTGGCCGGGCGTGTCGGTCGGCACGATGAAGGCCGTGATGCCCAGCGCGTCGCCCGGCTTGCCCGAGGTGCGCGCGAACACCAGGTTGGCGTGCGCGCGCTGCACCTGGCTGTTGAAGCGCTTCATGCCGTTGATGACCCAGCCGTCGCCCTCGCGCACCGCCACTGTTTCCAGCCATGTCGCGTCGCTGCCGTGGTTGGGCTCGGTCAGTCCGAACGACAGGTGCCGGTCGCGCTTGATGATGCCGTCGATGTAGCGCTTCTGCTCGGTGGTGCCGTAGGCGTTGATCACCGGCACGATCGGGAAGTTGCCGACGATGGAAGACTCGTCCTGCAGGTCGTTGTGCAGCCCCAGGCCCTTTGCCGCCAGGTGCTCGCGGATCGCGGCAATCGCCAGGTTCGAAGCCGCCTGCCCGCCGCAGGCCTTGGGCAGGCCGTAGCGCAGGTGGCCGGCCTTGTCGGCGCGGCGCTCCATCTCGGCGATCAGGTCGTGCCATTCCTTGCGCGGGAAACCGTCGTTCTCCCAGTCGGTGCGCGCATGCTCACGGCGGTGGTCGAAGAACTGCATGTGCTCGCGTTCCAGCGGCTTGATTTCGGCTTCGATGAAGGCATCGAGTTCGGCGAGCTTGGCCGTGATCTCGGGGGGGAACTGGTAGTCCAAGAGAGCGTCTCCTAGGTGGGGCGATCCGGTCGCCGTTGGTTGAATTCGCAGTTGCTTTTGATATGCGTCAACAACCTTACACATGCGTACGACATGCGTCAATCGGATTGACCCGCTGCGCCCGCGGCCCGTTTGCGCCGCATGATTGGAAGCGTCCAGTCGTGAAGCAGATTCACAGATGATGTGCAGCCCGCGTTCTTTTCATCCCCTCCCCCTGATCGCACGATATCGGCATCCGGCAGCGGCATTCGCCGCACGCCGTTCCCCACCGCCGATACGGCCGATACGGAGACAACATGGAAGAACGCACAGAACTGCAGGCCGCCCTGCTCGACAGCCTGCAACGCGTGGTTGACAAGGAAATCGCGCCCATCGCCCAGCAGATGGACGAGGAAGAGAAGTTTCCCGAGCACCTGATCAAGGTGTTCGGAGAAATGGGCCTCATGCAGGCCCGCGTGCCCGAGGAATACGGCGGCCCCGGCCTCGACCTCACCACCACCTGCATGGCCAAGGAACTCGTGGCCCGGGTCTCCATGACCGGCGCGCAGCTCATCAACCAGAACACCATTTCCTTCGTGCTGCCGCTGCTGCACTTCGGCACCGACGCGCAGCGCCAGAAGTGGCTGCCGCTGGTGGCCAAGGGCGGCGTGGTGAGCTCGGTGGCCATCACCGAGCCCCACGCGGGCTCCGACGTGGGCGCCATGAAGACCAGCGCCGTGCGCGACGGCGACCACTACGTGGTGAACGGCCAGAAGTGCTTCATCACCATGGCGCCGCTGGCCGACTACATCACGCTCTTCGCCAAGACCGGCGACGTGAACAAGCGCGGCGTGGACAACATCAGCTGCTTCATCGTCGACATGAAGTCCGCCGGCATCACGCTGGGCGGCAGCGAGAAGATGATGGGCCAGCGCGGCACGCCGCATGCCGACATTTTCTTCGACAACGTGCGCGTGCCGGTGGACAACCGCATGGGCGAGGAAGGCCGCGGCTTCATCTCGTGCATGCACATCCTCGACCTGAACCGCCCCACGGTGGCGGCCAGCGCGGTGGGCGTGGCGCAGGGCGCGTTCGACATCGCGGTGGCCTACGCCAAGGAGCGCAAGGCCTTCGGCCGCGCCATCGGCGAGTTCCAGGGCCTGCAGTTCATGCTGGCCGACATGCACATCCAGATCGAGGCGGCGCGCGCCCTGCTCTACAAGTGCACCCGCGCCATCGACGCCGGCCAGCACGACCGCCTGACCGAAATGGCTTCCATGGTGAAGTGCTTCTGCACCGACATGGCCATGAAGGTGACCACCGACGCGGTGCAGATCCTGGGCGGGCACGGCTACATCCGCGGCAACCATGTGGAGCGCATGATGCGCGACGCCAAGGTGCTGCAGATCTACGAAGGCACCAACCAGATCCAGCGCATGGTCATCGCGCGCCGCGCGCTCGGCTTCCGTTGAGCACCCCCATGGCAACCGTTCCCGCCGGCACGCCCGGCGCGCTCACCGGCATTCGCGTGCTCGACTTCACCTTCGTGATGTCGGGCCCCTACTGCACGCGGCTCATGGCCGACCTCGGCGCCGAGGTCATCAAGATCGAATCGAAGAACGGCGACCTCACGCGCAGCCGGCCGCCGTTTCGCGACGGGCGCAGCAGCTACTACGCGTCTCTGAACTGCGGCAAGCGCAGCATCGTGCTCGACCTGAAGAGCCCCGAGGCGCGCGACATCGTGCACGACATGGTCAAGCAGGCCGACGTGGTGGTGGAAAACTTCCGACCCGGCGTGATGAAGCGCCTGGGCCTGGGCTACGAGGCGCTCAGCGAGATCAACCCGCGACTGGTGTACTGCTCGATCTCCGGCTTCGGCCAGGGCAAGTCGGGCGACGGCAAGGGTGCCTACGCGCCCACGCTGCACGCGCTCTCGGGCTTCGACGACGCCATGCGCGGCTACCAGGACGACGCCAGCCGCCCGCCCAACACCGGCATCTTCGTGGCCGACGTGCTCGGCGGCTCGCTGGCCTTCGGCGGCATCCAGGCCGCGCTGGTGCAGCGCCAGCGCACCGGCAAGGGCGACCTGGTCGACCTGTCGCTGCTCGACGCGATGGTGAGCCTGCTGGTGTGCGAGGTGGGCGAGGCGCAGTTCCCAGAGCAGCCGCTGCACTTCGTCTACAAGCCCACGCCCGCGCGCGACGGCCACCTGGTGGTGGCGCCCACCACGCAAGACAACTTCGTGGCGCTGTGCAAGGCCACCGGCCACCCCGAATGGCTGGAGGACGAACGCTTCGCCACCGGGCGCGGGCGGCAGGTGCACTGGGACGCCTTCCTGGCGGAACTGGCCAAGTGGGCCCTGCAGCACACCGCCGAGGAGTGCGAACGCATCCTCGACGCGCACCAGGTGCCCTGCTCGCGCTACCTGAACATCGGCGAGACGATGCAGCTGCCGGTGGTGAAGGAGCGCGGGACCATGTGCGAGATCGACGATGGCGCCGGCCCCTTCATGGTGGCGGGCACGCCGTTTCGCATGGCGCACGGCAACGCCGGGCCGCGCGCGCATGTGCCGGTGCTCGGCGCCGACGGCCCCGCGATCCTCGGCGAGCTGCTGGGCAAGGACACGGCCGGCATCGCGCGCTTGCGCGAGGCGGGCGTGCTGGGCGGATAGCTCCTCTCACGGCACGCGAGCGAACAGACAAGAAGACAAGAAAAGGTCACAAGGCCATGGAGACAAGACGCAATGAACACCACGACGATCGCGTGGCTGGCCGGCACCGGGGCGATGGCCCTGGCGCTGGTTCAGGCCACGCCGGCGGCAGCCCAGCCCGCATTTCCTGAAAAGCCCGTTCGCATCGTCGTGCCCTTCGCGGCCGGCGGCGTGACCGACGCCATGCTGCGCCTGCTGCAGGAGCCCGTGGGCCGCAGCCTGGGGCAGCCCGTCATCATCGACAACCGGCCCGGCGCGGCCGGCATGATCGCCGCGCGCCTGGTGGCCGACGCGCCGGCCGACGGCTACACGGTGCTGGTGGTGAACACCGGGCTGATCGCCATCACGCCCTTCGTTCAGAAAAGCGCGGGCATCGACCCGCAGCGGCGCTTCGCGCCCGTGGCGGGGCTGTCGAGCGCGCCGTCGGTGCTGCTGGTGCACCCGTCGGTGCCCGTGGCCGACCTGCGCCAGTTCCTGGACTACGCCAAGGCCAACCCCGGCAAGCTCGAATACGCCGTGGTCGGCAAGGGCGCCTATGGCGACGTGGCGACCTCGCTGTTCCAGCGGCAGGCCGGCGTGCGCATGCTGCCCGTGCCCTACCAGGGCAATGCGCAGACGACCACCGCGCTGCTCTCGGGCGAGGTGAAGGTGCAGCTCACCATCCTCTCCGGGCCGATGAACGACTACCTGAAGAACGGCCGCATCAAGGCGCTGGGCGTGGCCACCGCCGGGCCCAGCGCACTGGTGCCGGGCGTGCCGCCCATCGCGTCGGCGCTGCCGGGTTTCGATGCCGTGGTCTACACCGGCCTGGTCGCGCCGGCGCGCACGCCACCGGCGGTGGTCGAGAAGATCGGCCATGCCTTCACCACCGCGCTGTCGGACCCGGCCCTGCGGCAACAGCTGGCCACCATGGGCATGGAGGCCGCGCCGCTCGACGGCAAGGCCTACAGCGAACGCATCGCCCGCGAGATCGGCGCCTTTGCGCCGGTCATCAAGGAACTGGGCACCGAATGAACACGAACTTCCTTTTCAAACTGTGAGGCCATCACCATGAAGATTCTTGTGCCCGTGAAGCGGGTCGTCGACTACAACGTGAAGGTGCGCGTGAAGAGCGACGGCACCGGGGTGGACATTACCAACGTGAAGATGAGCATGAACCCCTTCGACGAGATCGCTGTCGAAGAAGCGGTTCGCCTGAAGGAAAAGGGCGTGGTCACGGAAGTGATCGCGGTTTCCTGCGGCGATGCGAAGTGCCAGGAAACGCTGCGCACCGCGATGGCCATCGGTGCCGATCGCGGCATCCTGGTCGAGACGACCGAAGAGCTGCAGCCCCTGGCCGTCGCCAAGCTGCTCAAGGCGCTGGTCGACAAGGAACAACCCTCGCTGGTCATCCTGGGCAAGCAAGCCATCGATGATGACGCCAACCAGACCGGCCAGATGCTGGCTGCGCTGGCCGACCTGCCCCAGGCCACCTTCGCCTCCAAGGTCGAATTCGCTGGCGACAAGGTCACCGTCTCTCGCGAAGTCGACGGCGGCATGGAAACGTTGTCGCTGACTCTTCCGGCCGTCATCACGACCGACCTGCGCCTGAACGAGCCGCGCTACGTGACGCTGCCCAACATCATGAAGGCCAAGAAGAAGCAGCTGGATGTCTTCAAGCCCGAAGACCTCGGTGTGGACGTCAAGCCCCGCCTGAAGACGCTGAAGGTGGCAGAACCTCCGAAGCGCGGTGCCGGCATCAAGGTGCCCGACGTTGCAGCGCTGGTGGACAAACTGAAGAACGAAGCGAAGGTGATCTGAACATGACCGCACTTGTATCCCTCGTCGTGGCCGAACACGACCACGCCAGCATCAAGCCGGCTACCTTGAACACCGTGACCGCTGCCCTGGCGTGCGGTGGCGAAGTGCATGTGCTGGTTGCAGGCGCCAACGCAGCAGAAGCTGCGAAGGCTGCAGCGCAGATCGCAGGCGTGACCAAGGTCATCGCTGCTGACAGCCCGAGCCTGGCTGAAAACCTCGCCGAGAACGTCGCGGCCCAAGTGCTGGCGATTGCGTCGAACTACAGCCACATCCTGTTCCCCTCGACCGCCAACGGCAAGAACGTGGCCCCCCGCGTGGCCGCCAAGCTGGACGTGGCCCAGATCAGCGACATCACCAAGGTCGACAGCCCCGACACCTTCGAGCGCCCGATCTACGCCGGCAACGCCATCGCCACCGTGCAGAGCAGCGACGCCACCAAGGTGATCACGGTCCGCACGACCGGCTTCGATGCCGCAGCCGCCACCGGTGGTAGCGCAACGGTCGAAACGGCTGAAGGCGTGGCGGACAGCGGCAAGAGCGCCTTCGTCGGCCGTGAAGTCACGAAGAGCGAACGCCCTGAACTGACGGCCGCCAAGATCATCGTCTCCGGTGGCCGTGCCCTGGGCAGCGCAGAGAAGTTCCAGGAGGTCATGGCCCCGCTGGCCGACAAGCTCAACGCCGGCCTGGGTGCCAGCCGCGCAGCCGTCGACGCAGGCTACGCCCCCAACGACTGGCAAGTGGGCCAGACGGGCAAGATCGTCGCCCCCCAGCTCTACATCGCAGCGGGCATCTCCGGCGCCATCCAGCACTTGGCCGGCATGAAGGACTCGAAGGTCATCGTGGCGATCAACAAGGACGAAGAAGCACCGATCTTCTCGGTGGCCGACTACGGCCTCGTGGCCGACCTGTTCACCGCCGTGCCGGAACTCGCGCAGCAGCTCGGCTGACCCGCGACAGACATTCAAAGACATCGGAGACAGACAACAATGACCCCCACCTTCCGCGCATGGAGCCTGCTCGCCGCGGCCGCCATGCCCCTCGCGGCCACGGCCGCGTTTCCCGACAAGCCGATACGCCTCGTGGTCCCGTACGCGGCCGGCGGCCCGACCGACGCGATGGCGCGCATCCTGCAAGCCCCGCTGCAGCAGGCGCTGGGCGGTGCCACCGTGATCGTCGACAACGTGCCCGGCGTGGGCGGCGCGCTGGGTGCGCAGCAGGTGCTGCGCGCACCGGCCGACGGCTACACGCTCTTCCTGGGCAACAACGGCCCCAGCGCCGTGACGCCGCTGCTGCAGAAGAACGCCGGCTTCGACCCCGTGAAAGACTTCGTGCCGATCTCGATGGTCGCCAAGTCGACCATGGTGCTGGCCGTGGGCGCCGGCGTGCCGGCCACCAACATGAGCACCTTCCTCGACTGGGCGAAGAAGACCAACGGCAAGGCCAACTACGCCAGTGCCGGCGTGGGCTCGCTCGGCCACCTGGGCACCGAGCTGCTCATCAAGCAGGCCGGCATCAAGATGACCCACGTGCCCTACAAGGGCCAGGCGCCCACGCTCAACGCGCTGCTCGGCGGCGAGGTGCAGGTGCTGCTCACCACGCCCACCGAAGCCATGCGCGGCCAGATTGCCGCCGGCAAGCTGAAGCTGGTGGGCGTCACGTCGGAGACCACCTCACCGCACGACCCGAAGGCCGACGTGATCGGCAAGTCCGTGCCCGGCTACTCGCTGTACTCGTGGTTCGCGCTGCTCGCCAAGGCCGGCACGCCGCCGGCCGTTGTCGAGCAACTGCATGCCGCCGTCGTCAAGGCCGTGGCGTCCGAAGATGTGAAGAAGCGCTTCGACTCCCTGGGCGTCGATGCCGAGAGCAGCGAGCCCGCGAAGGTGATGGACTACGTGAAGCAGGACGTGGCGCGCTGGAGCGTGATCATCCGCGAGCAGAACATCCAGCCCGAATAAGGAAAGGACGCACCGATGGACTTCACTCCCGAAGAAATCGCCTTTCGCGACGGCGTGCGCCGCATGGCCGAGCGCCACGTTGCGCCCATTGCCGCGGAGATCGACGAGAACGACCGCTTTCCCACCGAGCTGATTCCCGTGTACGGCGACATGGGCCTGCTGCAGCTGTGGGTGCCCGAGGCCTACGGCGGCCCCGGCGCCAACCTGACGATGGTGTGCCTGGCGCGCGAAGAAATCTCGCGCCACTCCGAGGCCTGCGGCCTGCTGGCCGGCGAGACCACCATGTTCGTGCTGCCGCTGATGCACTTCGGCACCGAGGAACAGAAGCAGCGCTTCCTGCCCATCGTGGCGCAGGGCCGCACGCTCACCGCCATTGCGCTGTCGGAGCCCGGCGCCGGCTCCGACGTGAGCGCCATCCGCACGCGCGCCGTGCGCGACGGCGACAGCTACGTCATCAACGGCCAGAAGCAGTGGTGCTCCTTCGGCAGCGTGGCCGACTACATCATGGTGTTCGCCAAGACCAGCGACGCGGGCGGCGTCGACAACATCAGCCCCTTCATCGTCGACGTGAAGAACATGCCCGGCGTCACCTTCGGCAAGAAGGAACGCAAGATGGGCATGCGCGGCGCCGTGAACGTGCCGGTGTACCTGGACAACGTGCGCGTGCCGGCGGAAAACATGCTCGGCGAAGAGGGCAAGGGGTTTCGCGCCGCCATGCGCGCGCTCGACCTGAACCGCCCCGCCATCGCGGCCGCGTCGGTCGGGCTGGCGCAGGGCGCGCTCGACGCCGCGGTGGCCTATGCGCAGCAGCGCAAGCAGTTCAAGCGCTTCATCTCCGAGTTCCAGGGCGTGCAGTTCATGCTGGCCGACATGGCCATGCAGATCGAGGCCGCGCGCTGCCTGCTGTACGAATGCACCCGCGCGGGCGACCGCGGCGAGTGGAGCCGACTGCCCATGCTCGCGAGCATGGCCAAGTGCTTTGCCAGCGACGTGGCCATGAAGGTGACGACCGACGCGGTGCAGATCCTGGGTGGCTACGGCTACGTGAAGGACTACCCCGTCGAACGGATGATGCGCGACGCCAAGCTCAACCAGATCTTCGAGGGCACCAACCAGATCCAGCGCGTGGTGATCGCGCGCGAGCTGCTGCGCAACGCCGCCGCAGCATGACCTTCCCCGGAAACCGAACCCCATGACCCTCCCCACCTACGAGAGCCTGCTCTACACGCGCGACGGCCAGGTCGCCGTGCTCACCTTCAACCGCCCGCACCGCATGAACGCCATCGGCGGCACGCTGAAGCAGGACATTGCCGCGGCCATGCGCGAGGCCGGCCGCGACGAGGCGGTGCGCGCCATCGTGCTGGCCGGCGCGGGCGCCGCCTTCTGCGCCGGCGGCGACGTGAAGGAAATGAGCGCCGGCCCCGGCGGCGCGCGCCCGCTACAGGAAAAGATCAACCCCGCGCGCGACGAGATGCTGCTGGCCATCCACGAAGCGGCCAAGCCGGTGATTGCGGCGGTGCACGGCGCGGCCGTGGGCGCGGGCATGAACATGGCGCTGGCCGCGGACATCCGCATTGCGGCGAGCAATGCGAAATTCGCACAGGCCTTCGTCAAGCGCGGCCTGCCGCCCGACACCGGCGCCACCTACCTGCTGCCGCGCGTGGTCGGCATGGCCAAGGCCTGCGAGCTGGCTTTCACGGGCGACGTGATCGATGCGCAAGAGGCACTGCAGCTGGGCATCGTCTCGCGCGTGGTGCCGCCCGAGGCATTGATGACCACGGCGATGGCACTGGCGGCACGCATCGCGGCCGGCCCGCCCATTGCCATCCAGCTGGCCAAGCGCTCGCTGTATCGCGGGCAGGAAGGCAGCCTGCGCGACGCGCTGGCGCGGGAGGCGGCGGCGTTCAATGTGTGCATGGAGACCGAAGACGCGGCCGAGGGGGTGGCTGCGTTTCTGGAGAAGCGGGCGGCGGTGTTCACGGGGCGCTGAGGGCGCGTTTGGGCGGCGCGTCGAAATACGACAGCAGCTTGATGCCGGCCGCCCACTCCCGCGCCATGCCTGCGCCGATGGGCTTGAACGCCGGATGCGCGCGCGAGTGCACCGCCATCTCGGCACTCGCCTCCTCCAGGCCGGCCGCCACGCGCTGCGCCATCTCCCGCAGGCGCGCCTGCGTCAAGCCGGCCCGCTCCTGCGCGAACCGCACAAAGGTCTTGTCCGGTGCCTGGAGCTTCTTGCCTGCCACCGAGATCGCGGGAATGTCGTTTTTGTACTGCGGGTACACCTTGGTAGTGACCATGTCGAACATGGGCGCGAGCCGCACATCCGACGCATCGGCATAGACCAGCCCGAAGTTCTTCAAGTGCGCGTCGGTGTTCCCCGCCGCCATGCAGAACAGGTGCGCCGCCACCAGCGTCTCCTTGGCCTCGAGACGCCGCGGCCCGTCCGCGTAGGCGTCGATCGCCTTGAAGATCCGCTCCATCGTGCCGCCGTACTTGCGCTCCGGCGGCATCGCGAGCAGTGCGCAGAAGTCCTCGAAGCCCAGGGCGTTGCCCAGCGCGTCGTGATCGAAGCGCTTGACCGCCAGGAGCGTGCCGTTTTCCGCGAGCTTGAACTGAGGCACCGGCAGGCCCGCGCATTGCGCCGCGCGCATCGTGAAGAACTCGTTGACGGCCAGCCCCGGAAGCTTGTCGTCGCCCGCCTTGAGGATCCAGTGCTCGTCGTGAATCGTTGCGCGGCCCTGCACAAGCACCTTGGGCAACGCGCCCGACACGCCGAAGCCGATGTACCGGTCCAGCAACTCGGCGAAGAGCGAGCCCGCCTTGCTGTCGCCCATCAGTGCATCGATGTCGACCTGCAGCGGCCCGGCCCAGTTCCGCGCGAACCCGGAAGGCACCACGCGCTGGCGGCCGATGGGGTTGGCGCCGGTCAAGGCCAGCAGCACGAAGTCGTCGGTGGCCAGCACCTTGCCGAAGCGCTCGGTGATCTTTCTGCGCAAGAACCCTTCAGGCAGGTTCTGCTGGAAGGTCGGGATCAGCGCCGAAGGCACCGCGTAGCTTTCGAGCCGCACGGGCATCAGCAGCGAGGCGAAGTCGTTCCGTCCCACATCCGGCAGGTAGGCGAACACGCTGCCTGCGGCGCCCTGCCGCTCTAGCGTACCGACCCGGTGGTCTCCCACATACACGTCCAGCCGGTGCGCATTCGCCTGCACCTTGGCGAGCAGGTCGGTCATGGCCGGTGCTCCGACTGATCGGCGAAATCGCTTGCGGCGTCCTCCATCGCCTCTTCGAGCGTCATGCCGTGGCCCGCGGGCCGCACGACCAGTTGCAGGCCCAGGTACTCCGCCACGCGCAGCAGGCGCCGCGAGCCGATATCGTCCAGGTCGCCGCGCTCCAGACGGGACAGTGTGGCGATGCCCATGCCCAGGGCACCCGCCACGGTCTGCAGCGTGTGGCCCTGCTTCTTGCGGGCGTCCCGAAGGGCTTGACCGATTTCGGTGAGCGTCATATTTATCCAGTTCGACAAATTTGAAGTGAATTTACTCCAAATTTGTTGCAACAGATAAAGTTGTGCCCGAATTATTTATCGTATTTGATAAATAAAGAAGATTTTCACCAATTTTTTGCTGTATCCAATAAATCCGGGTTGCCGCATGCTCAACGCGGCAGCCCCAGCCCCCGCTGCGCAATCAAGCTGCGCTGAATCTCGTTCGTGCCAATGCTGATCACCCACATCAGCGAATGCCGCAGCCCCTGCTCGAACTTGCCGTTGTCCAGCGCGCCCGGCGCGCCGTGCGACAGCGCCGCCGGCTCGCCCAGCATGTCGAGCACCGCCTCGCCGAAGCGCTCCATCAGCTCGCCCGAAAACACCTTGCTGATGGCGCCGTATTCCGGCGGGGTGACGCCGTCGACGATGCGCTCGGCGCACTCCATCATCAGTTGCCGGCCCACCTCGATCTCCGCCGCCAGCGCGGCCACGCGGTCGCGCACCAGCGGGTCGTCGGCCAGGCGGCGGCCCTGCGCATCAGGGCGGCGCAACTGCGCGCACAACAGCTCGAAGCCGTGCACCACCTTCATGACGATGCCCCCGCCGATGAGCCCGCGCTCGGTGGCCAGCGCGCTGGTCAGCACCTTCCAGCCGCCGTGCAGCGGGCCCACCAGCGCGTCGGCCGGCAGGCGCACGTTGTCGTAGAAGATGTTGGCAAAGCTGCCGTCGTACATGGTGGTGGCCGGCTTCACCTGGATGCCCGGCGCGTCCATGGGCACGATGAACATGCTGATGCCCGCGTGCGCGGGCTTGGCCTCGCGGTCGGTGCGGGCGGCCAGGAACATGTATTTGCCCCACCAGGTGGTGGTCCAGATCTTCTGGCCGTTGACGACCCATTCATCGCCCTCGCGCGTGGCGCTGGTGCGCAGCGACGCCAGGTCGGAGCCCGCATTCGGCTCGCTGTAGCCCATGCCGTGCATGGCCTCGCCGGCCAGCATCTCGGGCAGGTAGCGCGCCTGCTGCGCCGGCGTGCCGAAGACCATCAGCGCATTGGCCTGAATGGCGGCGCCGATGCGCGGCGCCTCCGCCCGCTCCATCTCTTCGATGAAGGCGACCTGCTCCATCGGCGAGCGCGCCTGCCCTCCGTGCTCGCGCGGCCAGGCCAGGCCGATCCAGCCGGTCTTGCCGATGTCCTTCGCAAAGCTGGCGTCGAACTCGCGGTCGTGAAACGGGAGCCGGTCGAACGCGGCCTTGCGCTCACCCGACCAGTGCTGCGCCAGCCAGGCGCGCACCTCTTCGCGAAAGGCGTTGCCCGCCTCGCCCAGGTCGTAGGCCGGCAGCGCGCGGCCCTCGCCGGCCAGCAGCCAGTCGGCCACCGCGCCGCGCGCGGCATGCAGGCCACCGGCGGCCACCATGTCCAGGTGCACGCGGCGGAAGTGGCGCGGTGCCTCGTGTTCCTCGGCATAGCCGATGGCGCCGAAGGCGTGGTGCGTTTCCAGCGCCACCTGCCGCAGCGCGCTGCTGGCAAAGGCGAAGGCCGTGTCCGCAAAGTAGGTCCAGTGCGGCAGGCCCAGGTCGTGGCTGGCCGCCGCGTTGAACAGCGTGCGCCGCACGCCCTCCAGCGCAATGAGGTTGTTGGCCAGCTTGTGCTGCACCGCCTGGAAGCGGCCGATGGGCTGGCCGAACTGGTGGCGCTCCTTGGCGTAGTCGCTGACCATGTCGAAGGCACGGCGCGCCGCGCCGTGGGCGCGCGCCACCAGCAGCACGCGCCAGGCATGGCGCAGCCGCGCCTCGGCGCCTTCGTCCGCCGGCACCGGTTGCATGGGCACGGCCTCCAGTTGCAAAGCGCCGTGACCGATCGCGCCGAGTGCCGTGGTTTCGAGGCGGTTCACGCCCGGCTGCGTGGCATCGATGAGCCATGCGCTGTCGCCCTGCACCAGCACCACGTGCGTGGCTGCAAGCGCGCCGTCCACCAGGCGGAGCGTGCCGCTGAAGGTGGGCGCCCCCGTGCTTTGCGCCGCCACGCGCGCGTCGGCCTCCCAGTGCTCGGGGAAGGCCACGGCCACGCTGGCGTCGCCCGCGTGCAGCGCGTCGAGAAAGGCATCGGCCGCCGTGCCGCCGCCCTTGGCGGGCGCGAGCAGCAGGTTGGCCAGCGCGGCGCCCAGCAGGGGCGCGGGGCACGCAGCGCGGCCCAGTTCTTCCATGGCGATGGCAATTTCTCGCAGCCCGCCTTCGCGCCAGTCGGTGCCCAGCGCGGCAAGCCCTTGCTGCGCCAACTGTTGCCACACGGCCGCCACGGCCTGCGGCGATGCAGACTGCTCCACGGCCGTGGCCACCGGCCAATGCCCGGCGAGAAAGCCGCGCACCGAGTCGCGCAGCATCTCGCGTTCTTCGCCGCTCGGAAGCTCGGCAGCGGTGAACCGGGGTGCGTGGAAAGAAGAAGGCGATGCCTCCGCGGGATCGGGATCGGGATCGGAATTGGAACCGGAATTGCGCATGCTCATGCTGTCAGGCCTTGTGTTGCGCGCGCGGAGCGCGTCGCGCTTGTCTCCACGCCATGATGGCCGGAATGCCAGCGCATGGGAGCCAGCCGGCCGTCAAAGCATCTGTGACGCGCCCGCACACACGGCGGACCGACACGGTTCAAACGCTCAGAGGCTGGCCCAGCCCGCCTCGAACTTCTCGTTCAGAAAGTCCAGAAACGCCCGCACCCGCGGGCTCAGGTTGCGCTTGCTCGGGTACACGACGTAGATCGGGTCTTCCGACGCCACCTGGAACTTCTCGAGCACGCGAATCAACCGCCCCGCCGCCAAGTCGGCCGCCACATGCACATCGGACAAACGCACGATGCCCACGCCCGCAATGGCATAGGCGCGCAGCAGCTCGGCCGAGTTGCTGCCGATGTTGCCGTTCACGCTGAGCGACACCGGCTCGTTGCCGTCCTGCAGCGCCCAGGTGCTGCGCACCGAGCCCGCCAGAAAGTTCATGCAGTTGTGCTGCTGCAGGTCTTGCAGCGTCATGGGAATGCCCGCCTTGGCCAGGTACTTGGGCGAGGCGCACAGCGTCCAGCGCGTGGTGGCAATGCGCCGCGCGACCAATGAAGAATCGGGAATGTCCCCGCTCTGGAAAGACACGTCGATGTGGTTTTCGAACAGGTCGATGGGGCTGGCCGTGAGCACGAATTCCACGCGCAGCTCCGGGTGCCGCTGCAGAAACTCCGGAATCACCGGCGACAGCTGGTGCTGCGCCAGCAGCAGCGACGAGTTGAAGCGCAGCACGCCGCTGGCCTGCGTCTTGGTGTTCTGCAGGCCGTTCTCCGCTTCTTCGAGCGCGTCGAGCACGCGGTGCGCGCCTTCAAGAAACTGCTCGCCTTCGCGCGTGAGCTTGAGCACGCGCGACGTGCGGTGAAACAGCCGCACGCGCAGCCGGTCTTCCAGCCGCTGAATGAGCTTGCTGACGGTGGAGGGGTTGCAGTCCAGGCTGCGCGCGGCCGCGGAAAAGCTGGTTTCCTCGGTCACGCGAAGGAACACGTCGAGCTCTCGGATGCGGTCGTTCATGGGCGGCGTTGCAATGGTGCGGGGGCGTGGGGAGCAAAGGCGGGCCTTCGGGAGAATAACCCGCCCCGCACCCCGTGCGCGTCAGTCGGTCTTCACCCACACGGCCTTCGTCTGCTGGTACTCCGCCATGTGTTCCGCGCCCGACTCGCGGCCGTACCCGCTCATCTTGTAGCCGCCGAAGGGCACGGCCGGGTCCATCACCTGGTAGCAGTTGACCCACACCGAGCCCGCGCGCAGGCCCTTGGCCACGCGGTGCACCTTGCCCACGTCGCGCGTCCACACGCCGCTGGCCAGGCCGTAGTCGGTGTCGTTGGCGCGGCGCAGCATGTCGTCGATGTCGTCGAAGGGCAGCGCCGAGATCACCGGGCCGAAGATTTCCTCGCGCGCGATCTTCATGTTGTCGCTCACGTTGACGAACACCGTGGGCGCGACGAAGTAGCCGTCCGACAGGCCATCGCGCTCCAGCCGCATGCCGCCGGCCAGCGTCTTGGCGCCCTCCTGCTTGCCCGCGGCCAGGTAGCCGCTCACGCGGTCGAGCTGCTGCTGCGACACCAGCGGGCCAATTTGCGTTTCAGTGTCCAGCGGGTTGCCCACGCGCAGCGAGCGCGCGAAGTCGGCCACCTTGTGCACGAACTCGTCGTACACCTTGCGCTCCACGAACAGCCGCGTGCCCGCGCTGCAGATCTGCCCCGAATTGCCGAACACCGCCATGGCCGCGCCGGGCACGGCCGCGTCGAGGTCCGCATCGGCAAACACGATGTTGGGCGACTTGCCGCCCAGCTCCAGCGACACCCGCTTGATGTTGCTTGCCGATGCGCGAATGATCTTCTGCCCCACCTCCGTGGAGCCCGTGAACGCCACCTTGTCCACGCCCGGGTGTTCGGCCAGCGCCGCGCCCGCGGCGCCCAGGCCCGTGACCACGTTGAACACGCCCGGCGGCAGCCCGGCCTCCGCGCACAGCTCGGCCAGGCGCAGCGGCGACAGCGGTGCCTGCTCGGCCGGCTTCAGCACCAGCGTGCAGCCCGATGCCAGCACGGGGCACAGCTTCCAGATGGCCAGGCCGATGGGGCCGTTCCACGGGTTGATGGCCGCCACCACGCCCACCGGCTCTTTCAGCGTGTAGCTGAACACCTCGCCGGCCGCGGAGTTCTCGATGGTCTCGCCGTGCGTGGACGTGGCCAGCCCCGCGTAGTAGCGCAGCAGCGCCACCGCGCGGCGCCGGCCGAGCGTGGTGCGCGCAATAGGGCCGCCCATGTCGAGCGTGTCGAGCATGGCCAGCTCGTCGTAGTTGGCCTCCACCAGGTCGGCGATGCGCAGCATGACCTGCTGGCGGTCGAAGGGCTTGAACTTGCTCCACGGCCCCACGAAGGCGCGACGCGCCGCCGCCACGGCCAGCGCCACGTCGCGCTCGTCGGCCTCGGCCACTTCGGCCAGCACCCGGCCCGTGCTCGGGTTGATGGTGTTGAAGGTGCGCCCGGAGAGCGCGTCGGCATGCTTGCCGTCGATGAACAGGCGCTTGACGCGGCCGTCGAGAAAGGCGGGCGTGGGCAAGGAAGTGAGCTGTGCCATGGGGGGTGTCCTTGAGGGGTCGTGGTGTTCGTGAATGGCGGTGTTCGTGAATGGCTGTCTCGTGAACGGCATGTGCGTCAGGCCGACAGCCGCGCCGCGCTGCGTGCCTCTTCCTGCATGAAGGCCGCCGCGCGCTCGCCGATCATGGTGGCCGGTGCGCTGGTGTTGCCGCCGACGATGTTGGGCATGACCGACGCGTCGGCCACGCGCAGGCCTGCGATGCCGTGCACGCGCAGCCGCGCATCGACCACCGCCAGCGGGTCAGTGGCCGGGCCCATCTTGCAGGTGCCCACCGGGTGGTAGGCCGTGTTGACCTGCGCGCGCAAGGCGGCTTCGAGCTGTGCGTCGGTCTGCACCTGCGGGCCGGGCGCGATCTCTGCGCCCGAGAACGGCGCCAGCGCCGCGCCCGCGAAGATGCGGCGCGCCTCGCGCACGCCGCGCACCAGCGTTGCCAGGTCGGCCGGGTCTTCCAGAAAGTTCGGGTGCATCACCGGCTTGGCCGCCGGGTCGGCCGAGGCCAGCTCCAGGTGGCCGCGCGCGGCGGGGCGCAGCAACTGCACCAGCACCATGAAACCGTGGTCGCGCG
Source organism: Variovorax sp. OK605 (assembly GCF_900115445.1). Taxonomy (NCBI): domain Bacteria; kingdom Pseudomonadati; phylum Pseudomonadota; class Betaproteobacteria; order Burkholderiales; family Comamonadaceae; genus Variovorax; species Variovorax sp. OK605. Next base: position 97,565 of record NZ_FOWL01000007.1, on the reverse strand, counting down.
GAATGACCCGCGCGCTGCCCTTCAGGCCGACCAGAAAGGTCATCTGCACATCGGGCCGGTCCAGCCCCGGCAGGCTCCTGAAAAAGCCGCCCGCCTCCGCCGCGTTCGACGACAGCATGCCCTTGCGGTTGAACAGGTAGCGAAACGGGCTGGCCAGCATGCGCGGCCACGACCTGGCCGACAGCGCGTAAGACTCCCCGCTCGGGTTGCCGTGCGACACGAACACCGTCGGGTGGTCCTGCAGGTTCTGCCCCACGCCCGGCAGGTCGGCCAGCACCGGAATGCCCCAGCGCCGCAGGTGCGCGCCGGGCCCGATGCCCGAGAGCATCAGCAGCTGCGGCGAGTTGACCGCGCCGCCCGACAGCACCACCTCCTTCGACGCGCTCAGCAGGCGCCGCCGGCCGTGCTCACCCGGCTCGTCGTCCTTGCCCTTCTGAACGATGCGCACGCCCACCGCGCGCCGGCCCTTCAGCTCGATCTTTTCGACCAGCGTGTCCGCGAACACCGTGAGGTTCGGCCGGCCCAGCACCGGGTGCAGGAACGCGCGCGAGTTGCTCAGCCGCACGCCGTGGCGCTGGTTCAGGTCGTACAGGCCCATGCCGTCCTGCTCGGGCCCGTTGAAGTCGTCGCTGCGGCGGTGGCCGGCCTGCACGGCCGAGTCGACGAAGGCCTGCGACAGCACGTTGGGCGAGGTCGGCCGGCTCACGTCGAACGCGCCGCCCGCGCCGTGCAGCGGCGTGGCGCCGCCGTGGTGGTTCTCATGCTGGCGGAACACCGGCAGCACGTCGTCGTAAGCCCAGCCGGGGTTGCCCAGCGCGGCCCACTCGTCGTAGTCCAGCCGGTGGCCGCGGATGTACACCGAGCCGTTCACCGAACTGCAGCCGCCGAACAGCTTGCCGCGCGGGCACGGAATGGTGCGGTCGTTGACCGCCGCGCCGCCCTGAAAGCCGTGCTGCCAGTTGTAGCGCGCGTGCGGCAGCAAGAAGATGTTGCCGACCGGCAGCGAGGTTTTCACGTTGACCGGAAACTGCCGGTCCGACGGCCCGGCCTCGATGAGCGCCACGCGCACCGCCGGGTCGGCCGACAGGCGGTTGGCGATGACGCAGCCGGCCGAGCCGGCGCCGATGACCACGTAGTCGAATACATCCGGGGAGCGATGCATGCTGCTTGTCTCCTTTTGTCGGAGCGCCGGGTCAACCGCTCCTTTCTTGTCTGGAAGACGAGCATCCCTTGGCGGGCATGCAGGGACAAGGTGCGGGGGCGCACATCATCTGTGAAGAGGTGGCACAGATGGTACGCATGCGAACGATGACGGCCCGGCGCAGGTGCGCCCGTCGATGCCCGCCAGCGCAGGTCGATGCAGGCCGGCACTACTCAATGAAGCTCGGCGTGCACCGACGCGCACCGACGCGCACCGACGCGCACCAGTGCGCGCCGGTGCGTGTCAGCGCGCAGCAGGCGCATCGCGCCGCCGCCGGTCGGCCTTGGGCAGGTCGGCCGCCGCCACCATCGCCTCGCCGCGCGCATGCAGGCGCTGCAGCATGCCGTCGAGCAGCGCCACCTCGCCGGCGCTCAGCGCGCCCAGCAGTTCGGCATTGATGGCCGCGACCAGCGGGTACAGCTGCGCATAGAGCGCCGCGCCCTCCGCGGTGAGGCACAGGCGCACATGGCGCTTGTCACCCGCGGGCCTGTCGCGCGAGACCATGCCCTTCTTCACCAGCGAGCTCACCGCCTTGGACGTGCGCGCCCGGTCGAGCTGCGCGTGCTCCGCCAGCTGCGACGATCCCAGCGCACCCTGGCTGGCCAGCGTGGCAAGCAGCCGCCACTCGCGCCGCGTGATGCCGAAGCGCCCTTCGCACAGCCGGATGACCATGCCGCCCGCCACCGAGAGCAGCCGGCTGGTGCGGTACAGCAGCAGGTCGTCGAGCGGACGCAGCGGCGCTTTCATAGGGTTAGCCCGGGGAATGGTTGATTAGATGAATCAATTGTCAGCGCTCTACAGTGGCTGCGAGCCCTCACCAACGGAGACAAGACAAATGATGAAAGCAGACCCGCCGCACCTGCGGCGGCGCCATGTGCTGGCCGTGCTGGGCAGCGCGGCATGCGTACCCCTGGCGGCGTACGCGCCGCTCGCGCTGGCCCAAACTCAAGCCGCGGCTGCCCCCGCGCTTGCACCCGGCACGCCCATTCGCGTGCTGATTGGCGTGCCCGCCGGGGGCACCCAAGACGTGCTCACGCGCGCCATTGCGCAGGAGGTGCGCGAGTCGCTCGGCCCGCTCGTGGTCGACAACCGCTCCGGCGCCGCGGGCCGCATCGCGGTGGAGGCCGTGAAGACCGCCGCGCCTGACGGCCGCACCCTGCTGCTGGGCACGGCCGGCATGATGACCATGTTCCCCAGCGCCTACAAGAACCTGTCTTACGACCCCATCAAGGACTTTCAGCCGATCGTCAACGCCGCGCGCTTCGAGCTGGCGCTGGTCGTGCACAAGGACGTGCCCGCCAACAACCTGGCCGAGTTCATCGCGTGGGCCCGCAAGCAGCCGGGCGGCGTGAGCTTTGCGTCTTACGGTGCCGGCACGCCGTCGCACTTTCTGGGCGAAATGCTCAACCGGTCGGCCGGGCTGCAGATGGTGCACGTGCCCTACCGCGGCTCCACGCCCGCGCGCCAGGACGTGATGGGCGGCACCGTGCCGGCCTACTTCGACACCGTGGGCGGCGCGCTGCAGATGCTGCCCAGCGGCCGCGTCAAGGTGCTGGCCACCAGCGGCGACAAGCGCTCCCCGCTGATGCCCAACGTGCCCACCTTTGTCGAAGGCGGCCAGAACAACGTGGTGGCGACCGCCTGGTTCGCCTACTACGCGCCGCTGAAAACGCCCAAGGCGGTGGTCGACCAGCTGCGCGCCGAGTTCATGCGCGCGGTGAACACGCGCGAGGTGCGACAGCAGCTGGTGCAGAACGGCATGTACCCCGTGGGCGACGGCGCCGACGCGCTGGTGAAGACCATGCGCGAAGACTCCGCGCGGTGGGCGGGGATCATGAAGGCCGTGAACTTCCAGGCCAACGACTGAGGCCTGGCGGGGGCCGCGGCGCAACAAGTGTTGCGGCCCGTTGAACATGCGTGACGCAAGGCCATGCGGCCTTGCGCATCACGAATGCTGGCGCTGAAAGACGGCGCACCTGGCGCCAGCCAACGCCGCGCAGCCGAAGCTGTATTTGTTGGCGCGAATCGAGACTTCGTCATGCACGAAGCGGGCACTGCGCACGTGCTCTTCTCTAAAGTGAATGCCCCTGTCACTCAACTCCCCACCAAGGGGACAAGGAAGGCGTCACACACCACGGCGAAACATTCTTGAAGGCTGCTTGCCTCGCGGCAGGTTGTCGGTGCGAAAGCAACGATGCAGATGCGAGGTATCAAAAGGCGACGGCCAGGGTGCTACTAACACCCCGACCGTCTAACCAAAGACGTGCACCAACCTCTAAAGGAACGCACAAAAATGGCTAGCAAGACTATAGCCCGGCATCCCACGCCCGGAGCTTCCGAAGACAACGCCCAAGACCCGGCGGATCGTCTCGAAAACACCCTCTCCCAACTCGAAGCCCTCCTGTGGGTCTGCCACGGGGAAGACATCGACTGGTGCAGCGGGGACGGGCCTCGACAGCTGGACAACCTGCTTTGGCTTGCGGCGGAGTTGGCGCGCAAGGCTGGGGAGTTGTTTCAGGAGAGTGAGAAGGCGCGCAAGGGCGCGTCTGAGACTGGCGGGTAGGGGCCGGTCTGGCGGGCTGCGAGTTTCGTAGCCCGCTCTTCACGACGCCCACACTCAAGACCCCGATTAAATGCCCCGCCGACTCGAAACACTCTTTAGCTTTGGCCAATCTGCGCAAACTTGCATTCAGTCAAATGATCCTGCGCAGTTCTAGATACAGTTGCTACCGACTGTTTTCTATATTTAGGTAAAAAGCGAAAAATCTGCCGGCAATTGTTCGTTTTTTAAATCCGCAACAATCGCAATGCTATGTTTAGCTCGCGTTATCGCCACATAAAGCTTCGCTTTGGTCAACGGCTTTAAAGCCACATTGGAATCAAGAATCCAGCCAAGCATGTCCTTTGTTGGATGAATTAGCACACGATCAAAGCCAAGACCTTTTGATGCACCGAAATTCATCACCTTAAAACCGTCAACGACTCCCTTTGTTTTTATGCTATCTCGAAGTTGTACAGGCTGATAGAGTTCTGAATACCGTCGAATGTCTTTCGGACGCACAATAAAAAGACCTGTTGCAGGCAAACTTTTTTCTCTGCACGCTTCGCATATGCATGCAGCACTCGGCGTCATATCTGGAAATAGCTTGGAAGACAAATTACAAATTTCTTCGCTATTTCTATGCGATGCATTCAGACTATTTTCATCAACGCTATATTTTACCTTCTTAGGAACGTTTTCTTTCAAAAATTTAACAATTCCACCGTTCGAATATTTCTTAAACTTCGCCTCATGATGCGTTAAATAGGTAACTTGACGAGGATCACCAACGAGCAGAATTCGAGAAAAACTCTTAAACAAATCAATCAGTATTTTGAGGTCATATCCCGCGAGATCCTGAACTTCGTCGATAAAAATATACCCGAAAATCCGGCTCATCCTATCAATTACATTACCGTCAGATCTTTCATTGCAACGCACCACCAACTTTGAAAGCTTATCCGAATAAACACGGTCAGCACGATCAAAATAGTGCCTCCGAAAATCAGTCTCTCCCCAATAAACATTTTGCCCATTGCTATTAACAAATCGCAGCCCCGATTGACTCGACACAAGCTGCATACCTTTGACTTGAAAATCAAACAAGCCTCCTTGAAAGGGCTTGACCCCATGGCCAATCAAGAACGAAAACCAAGTCTGCACCACCACATTGGCCGGAATAAATCCATTGATATCAAATATTTTCTTTCGAATTTCCGCTTCGTTTGATTCGGTGTACGTGACGATCAATACATTTTTATCTTTGACTCTAAGCGCCTCATTGACCAAATAAGTAGTTTTCCCCGATCCAGCAACAGCAATGACAACATCATTTTCAGAATTCATACAGCAATTGCTTCTTTGATGTATTCGGGATAGCTTATTTTCTTGTTGGAGCTAAAAATAGCCAGCGCCACTTCCGTTTTGTTGGCGCGCATGTGTATATGCATTTCATCATCGGTTTTAGGAGTGGTTCCGATGACGGTCGCGAGTGCGTTCCGCCCGTTTTCCTTTAAGAGCTTTGGCTCGAGGGTGTTGTAGTTGAACGCCGTCTTTTTATCGCCGACAACTAGATTCCCACTATCCACTGTCTTGTCATAGCAAATTTTGATATTCGCACTAGCCGCAAATTCCGCATACTTTTTAGAGAGTGCAGCTGGATTTCCGTCGTTGTCAGTGACAACCGCAACAGGTATGTTTAGCGCCGAAGCAAGCTCAAGAAAGCGAAGGAAGGATGTCCCTACAGATATGACATCGATTTCGTCTTCAATCGGTAAGCGGCCCGCATTGCTGTCCATATATGCACGCTGAACCACAAGTTCGTCAGAGTCACCTTCCACCAGTATTGCCTTTTTCGCCAATACCAGCCGCAGCGTGTCATAGCCTGCAAGCTTCTTAAAAAATTCACTTGCCTTTAACTCATTTACGCGAGCCATTTTCGCATTACGGAGCAATAATAAGTTTTCCAACCCCAGCTTGTTGGCAACGAAGCTACTATGAGTTGATATAACTACTTGCTTCTGCCCGTTGTCCGTACTAAGGTCGCTAATAAGTTGATTTAGCCGGGTATGCGAAAGATGGTTTTCGGGCTCTTCGATTAATAACAGGGTTGCTTCTTTGTTTTTTTTGGTACTTAGAGCCAATTTGGTTTTTATGATGCACTGCTCGCCCTTTCCAATGTAGTGGAACGGAATATTGTCGATATAAGTCATAAGACTACTCTCCCAAGCATTTTGAGAAGATAGATCAACGGAAATGCTGACCGCCTTATTACTTATCTTGGCAGAAGTAGTAATTTTTTCATTGATTACTTTTAAATGAGCATCAGACATGAAAGCTTCTCTCAGCTTTCGATGAGCCTGTGAAATAGATGCTCGCTCATTTTCTTCCAGGCTATCTTTAATAATTCTTGAAATGTAAGCATCAGAGCCGTTCTGATAACGAGAACTAGATGAATCAATTAACGCTGATTTGATTGGAACGTTTCGCGCTGTTATTCCTTTTCTTGCGAACGAAGTCATTTTGCTCACGTAGTATTCGACAGGAATTGAACTTAGTCCTCCTGCGCCAATCATTTCAGCGTAGGCATCCCCATAATTCTCTTCATCGAAATGAATTCTGAATGAAATTCCCGACGCTGCCACTTTTTCTGAATTTCCATCGCCTTCCAACTCCGCCAACGCAGGGCCATCTCCGGAAAAGAATATTTCAATGCAGATTTCAGGGGGAGCTGCGGGAGTTGGGGTACCTAAACTGGCGAGGTATGCTTGTTCGACACCAGCATTGAACAAGTAACTAGATAACTCGTTTCTGATATTTCTACCGCCAATCAATCCAGTCATTGCAAGCTGAATTGCCTCCAATATTGTTGACTTTCCGGCCTCATTACCGCCCACAATAATATTTACACCGGGATTAAGAAACGCAACAAACGTTCCCGCGTAGCATTTGAAGTTGGTAATTTTGACTTTGCTGATCCGCATATATGCCCCTCGGTCCTTGTGTTGAAAGTTATTTCAACACTGTAACTCTTGAAATGGCGTCACGCGATATTTGAACGATGCGGGTGGCGTTTTGAATCGCGCACCAAACTCTTCTTTAGGGCCTCCCGACTGCAAGTAACAGGGGCAGCTATAGAGCAAACTCAGTCGATATAGACAGAGGCTTAGAGTGGAACGGCATAACGATCCTGACCTTGTTGCCGAGCGCAAGGAGATGCCGGGCGGAAATCCGTTGCACTTCTCCCCCCGCCCAAACGAGCCCTTGCGGCTGCCACGCAAATTTCTTGCTCGTGTCTAGATCGACTCACGGCTAGGCACTCCAGTCGTCCATAGACAACTAAACCGGATTGCCAGGTCGGTGACTATCAGATAGCGCCAGGCGTACTCAAACACTCCTGAGTCGCACTGGCCACCAGCCCCCCCTCCCCGTCATAAACCTTCGCCACCGACAGCCCCCTCCCCCGCGCCGCACAAGGGCTCTGCACATCGAAGCAAAGCCACCGGTCCGCGCGCAGCGGCCGGTGAAACCAGATCGCGTGGTTCAGGCTGGCCACGTGCAGCCGCTCTCCATCGCGGTCCAGTTGGGGCACGTGGATGCCCACCGCCGCAAAGTTGAGCCACCAGTCCGACAGGTACGCGAAGGCGGCGGCGTGCAGCATGGGGTCGTCGGGCAGCGGCTCGCGCGTGCGCAGCCAGAAGTTCAGCTCCGCGCTCTGCGACGCCAGCCCCAGGCTCTTTGCGGCATCGCCCACGCGCAGGTCGAGCAGCGTCGAATCCATCTGGTAACCCAGCGTGCGCCACACGGCACTGGCCACGTCCGCGGGCATGTCTTCCATGCGCGGCAAGGTAAAGGGGTCGACGCCCTTCGCCAGCGCGGGTGCCGGCATGGCGTGCTCGGGGCCGGGCAGCGGCGTGGCAAAGGTGGCTTGCGCGTCGAGCACCACGCGGCGCGATGCGTCGTGCGTGGCCGGCTGCGTGCCGCGCACGTGGCGCGACGCAAAGCGCTTGCCGTCTTGCAGCACGCTGACCTCCAGGTCGATGACGCGCGCGGGGTCCGCGCTTTGCAGAAACATGAACTGCAGCGCGGTGATGTCGCGCCCGGCGGGCACGGTGAGCGACGCGGCCATGACGGCATTGGCCAGCAACTGCCCGCCGTACACGGTGCCGCGTGAGTTGGGGCTGGCGTAACGGGTGCGAAAGGTGGAAGGGCCCACGGGCTCCAGGCGCAGCAGCGCCTCCAGGTCGCGCGAGTCCCACGGCAGCACGGTGTTGGTCGTCGCCATCGCTCAGCGCCCCTGGAAGGCGGGCTTGCGCTTCTCCACCATGGCGGCGATGCCCTCTTGCGCGTCTTGCGTGGCGGACACGCGCGCGAGCGTGAGCGCCTCGTCTTCGAGCTGGGCCTCCAGCTGCGCGGCGCCGGCTTTCATGAAGAGGCGCTTGGTTTCGCCGAAGGCCACGGTGGGGCCGGCGGCCAGGCGGCGAGCGAGCGTCAGGGCCTCGTCTTGCAGTTGGTCGTCGGGCACGATGAGGTCGACCAGGCCGGCGCGCTGCGCCTCTTCGCTGCCCAGCACTTCGGCCAGCAGCACGAAGCGGCGCGCACGCGCCATGCCCATGCGCGAGGTGAGCGTGACGGTGGAGCCGGAGTCGCAGCTGAAACCCAGTTGCGCAAAGGCGGAGCCGATGCGCGTGGACGCGCCCGCCACCACCACGTCGCAACCGGCCAGCAGCGCCACGCCGCCGCCCATGGCAAAGCCCTGCACGGCGGTGACCACGGGCACGGGCATGCGCCAGAAGCGCTGCAGGCCCATGTGCAGGTCGGCCGTCCATTCGCGCACCAGCGGCGCAAGGTGGTCGCGCGCGGGGTAGAACACTTTCAGGTCGCCGCCAAAGCTGAAGTTGGCGCCCTCCGCGCGCAGCAGCACGGCGCGCAGTTGCGGCGCGTTGAGCAGGCCGGAGGCCACCTGCAGAAAGTCGCGCGCGAAGGTGCCGTCGAAGGGGTTGCCGCGCGCGGGTTGCGCAAGGGAAAGAATGGCCAGTCCGTCTTGCCATTCGACGCGGAGAGAGTCGGTCGATGTCATGGGAAGTTGTCTCCTTTTCTTGGGGGGAATGAATGCAACATGCGCTGTGCCTACGACACGGTTTCAAGCGCTTCAGAGGGCACGGCGTGCGGGCAAACCCGGCTACTGTTCTGTAGCAGATGATACGCTACCGTATTAGAATCGACCACCCTTCCCAGGCCCTCGCGCACACCCATGCTGACCCCTCAAGACGACCTCATCGGCCACCAGCTTCCCACCACGTTCGACCAGATCGACAACAGCGATCCGGCCTGGATGGAGCGGCTCTGGTACACCGGCCACCCCACGCCAAACGGCGACGTGATCTTCGACATTGGCCTGGGCTACCACCCCAACCGCAACGTGATGGACGCCTTTGCGGGCGTGGCGGTGCCGGGCAGGCAATGGAACTTCAGGGCCTCGCGCCGGCTGCGGCCCGACCCGCTGACGACCACGGTGGGGCCGCTGTCGATTCAGGTGCTCGAAGGCCTGCGCCGCCACCGGCTGGTGCTGGGCGACAACGACTCGGGCATTCGCTTCGACATCGAGTTCATCGCGAGCATGAACGCGCACGAAGAAAAGGCGCACCTGCGCCGCCGCGACGGCCGCGTGACGGAGAACATGGCGCGCGGGCAGCAGCTGGGGCGCTACAGCGGCTGGCTCGAATTCGACGGGCGGCGCATCGACATCGACAGCGCGAGCTGGATGGGCCAGCGCGACCATTCGTGGGGCGTGCGCGCCGAAATGCGCACCGACGAAACCACGCCGCCGCTCACTTTCTACCCGCCCTTTTTCTACTGCTGGACCACGGCGCAGTTCGCGAACCGGGGGCTGCACATCTTCTTCAAGGAGCGTGCGCCGGGCGAGAAGATCTATCTGTCGGGCGAAGAGGTGTTCGCGGCTGGCACCAAGGCATCGGGGCGCAACCAGCTGGTGGACGTGACGCACAACGCGCAATGGCACGACGACCCGCACGGCCAGTCGATGGCGTCGATGGCGCTGCACCTGAAGTTTGCGGACGGCAGCGAGCGGCCGGTGCAGGTGCGCGTGCTGCCGACCAGGTACTTCCTGAAGGGCGGGTTGTATGGCGGGCTCGACGGCTGGTTCCATGGCGACGACCGCGGCAAGCTGTACTTCGAGCACGAGGTGTGGAACCTGCAAGACCCGGCCACGCGCCAGCGCGTGCGCACGCTGGCCGACCAGGTGATCGAGGTGCGCGACGGGGACGAGGTGGGCTACGGGATCATCGAGTACGGCGTGGGCAAGGGCTTTGCGGCGTACGAGGCGGTGCAGCAGCATCCGCCGATCTGAGAACTTGAGAACCTGAGAGCCTGAGAAATGGGCTGCTGGAGCCCTTTCAGCGCGGCGCTTCTTTCTTGCGCCGCGCCACCATCGCCGCCACATGCGCGTCGATGGTCTCGCCGCTGACGCGCGCGTTGTTCTCCAGCGAGGCCTGGCGCTCATAGGCCAGCGCTTCTGCAAAGGGCAAGGCGGCGCCTTCGTCGAGCACGCGCTTGTAGGCGACCAGCGTTTCAGGCACGGCAGCGGCCATCTGCCGTGCGATGGATTCGGCCTTGGCCATCAGTTGGTCCGGCGGCACGACGTGGTTGACGAAGCCCCAGGCCAGCGCCTCTTCCGCGCCCAGAAAGCGGCCGGTGAGCGCCAGCTCTTTGGCGCGCGCCAGGCCAATGCGCCGCGCCATGCGCACGGAGCCGCCCCAGCCGGGCAGCAGGCCCACGTGGGCGTGCGTGTCGGCAAACTTCGCCTCGGTGGAAGCCACCAGCAGGTCGCAGGCGAGCGCCATTTCCACGCCGCCGGTCACGGCCATGCCGTTGATGGCGCCGATGACCGGGCCCGAGAAGCTGCCCAGCGCCTGCACGGGATCGTTTTCGTACGCGCCGGCCGCGAGCTTGTCGGAGGTGCGCCATTCGTCCAGGTCCATGCCTGCGCTGAAGGCCCGGCCCGCACCGGTGAGGATGAGCACGCGCACGCCGTGGTCGGCCTCCAGCGCCGCAATGGCCGCGACCATTTCGCCGCGCAGTTCGTTGGAGAGGGTGTTGCGCTGCTCCGGGCGGTTGAGCACCAGGGTGGCAAAGCCGTCTGCGTGGCGGTGGACTTGGAGGGTGCGGTAGCGAGCGGTCATGGGTGTTGGCGTGAGTGTTCGCGCGGGCGTTGGCACGGGGCGGTCATTGCATCTTGCACTCCGGGCTCGGCGGCGGAAAGAGGGCCGTGCCGGGCTCGACCGATCGCATGGCAAAGGTGGTGGCCTTGCCGTCTGGCGTGCGCACGACCTCGGCCACGCCCAGTTGGCGAATCAGCGTGTGGTCGGCGGCGCGCATTTCCACGTCGCCGAAGATGGTGGGCGTCTTCAGGCCGGCCAGCGCGGTGCGCACCGCTGCCACGTCGGTCGACTTGGCCTTGACGATGGCGGCGCGCAGCACTTCCATGGCGACCATCATGTCGGCGTCGGTGTAGATGGGCTTGCGCTTGAAGTGCGCCTCGTAAGACTTGACGAAGGCGGCGTTGCGCTCGCCCGGCATGGTGTTGTGGTAGCTCAGGCCGTTGAGCACGCCCAGCACGGAGTCGCCCTGCGCGGCCAGCTGGAACTCGGTGGCAAAGCCGTTGCCCAGCACGGTCTTGTATTTGCTGAACAGGCCGAACTGCTTCTGCTGCTTGGCGAAGGAGTTGCCGTCGGACATGTAGAGCGTGACCATGAGCGCGTCGGCCGGCTTCGACAGTTGCGTGATGTAGCTGCCGAAGTCGTTGGTGCCCTGCGCGGCAAAGAGGCTCATCTGCACGGTGCCGCCCTGCTCTTTCACGATGTCGGTGAACTTGGCGGCAAAGGTGTGGCCCACGGCGTAGTCGGGCGAGATCATGTTCCAGGTCTTGGCGCCGGACTTCTTGACGAACTCGCGCAGCATGGCGGCGTACACGCTGTCGGGCGTGGTCACGCGGAAGAAGTTGGGCTGGCAGGCCTTGGTCATGAGGTCGTCGCCCTGCGAGTACACGTCGATCATCAGCGCGTTGAGCGCAGCCAGCTTGGGCGAGATGGCGAGCGAGTGCGAGGTGGGCGTCTGCCCCGTCACAAAGCTCACGCCGCCCTGCTGCACCAGCCGGTTGACGGCGGCAATGGCGCTCGAGGGCGTGCCGGCATGCGACTGCACCACCACCTCGAACTTGCGGCCCAGCGCGCCGCCCTCGGCGTTGAGTATTTCCACCGCGGCGCGCGAGGAGTCTTCGACCAGGCTGGCGTAGGTGGCGAAGGGGCCGGCGTCGATGGTGAGCACGCCGATCTTGATGGGGCCGGTGGCCTGGGCCTGGGCCTGGGCAGCGAGCGGCAATGCCAGCGCCAGCGCGGCGGCGGCGGCCACCTGCGAGACGAGTCTTCTTGAGCAGCGAATCATGGGGTTGTCTCCTGATGGGGCCACGCCGGCACTGGACGGCCGGCTCGGTGGTGAATAGGTGGTAGGTGCGCGGCGTGCGAAATCAGTCTTCGGAACCGCTGGACATTTCCGCGAACAGCGGGCGCGGCGAGTTCTTGAGTTCAATGGCCAGCTCGCTGCGCATGGCGGTGCGCAGCAGCTGTTCGATGTCGGCGGCAACCTGCGCCGGCAGTTGCGCGCGTTGCGCGTCGAGCCAGCCGAGCAGGTCGCCAATGGCGCGGTTGGCGCTGTCGCGCTGCGCGAGCAGTTCGGCAATGGGCACCGCGGCCGGCATGGCGCCCGTGGGCAGCGCGGGCAGCGAGGCCGCCTCGGGCCGGCCCTGCATGAGCGCGGCCACGCCGTCCAGCGCGGTGCGCTGCACGGCCAGTTGCTCCAGCAGGAAGCCGGCGGACCAGTCGGCGCGCACCTTGAAGGTGTTCAGCAGGTTGATGACGCCGAACACCTGGCCGCGCGCAAACTCGTCGTCGAGGCGGCTGAGCACCTCGCTGCGCAGGGTGGCGTTCATGCCGTCGATCAGGCGGGCAAAGGAGTTGTTCATGGTGCGGCCTCGATCGTTTTTTCCATCTGGCGCAGGCAGGTGGCAATCTGGCTGCCCATGGCCGGCATGCGCATGTCGTTGAAGCGCCCTTCCTCGAAGCAGCGCGCGGCCGCCATGTGGGTGGCCGCGAGCTTGAGCAGCGACAGCGCCTGGTAGTAGCGCACCGAGCGCATCGACACCTCGAAGCCGGCCTTCTCGGCATAGCGGGCGTAGAACCAGTCGGGCTCGGCCAGCCGGCAGATGAGCTTGCTGCCGCCCATGTACATGGGCAGGCTGGCCCAGCCCAGGTCTTCGTGCGGGTCGCCCAGGTGCACCAGCTCCCAGTCGAGGATGGCGGTGATGCGCCCGTTCTGCTCCAGGAAGTTGCCGGTGCGGTAGTCGCCATGCACGATGGCCACGCGCGGCGCCACCGGGCAATGGGCCTTGAGCCAGCGCAGGCCCCATTCGGCCTGCGGGTAAGGGCGCATGGCCCAGCGCGCGATCTGCGACTCCCAGTGCTCGACGTTGAGCAGCGCCGCGTTCCCGGCGGTGATGCCGTGCGCCATGGCGGCCACGGGCTTGGTTTGCCACGGCACGCAGTGCAGCGCGGCCAGCGCGTCGATGAACTGCTCGGCCAGCTGCTTGCGGTAACCCTCTTCCAGACCCGGCTCGTTGGCCGAGACCCAGGGCACCACCGCGTCGCCCGAGACCTTCTCGCAGAACATGAAGGGCGCGCCGAGTATCGAGGGGTCGTCGCTGCTCCAGAAGGCGCGCGGCACGGGCACGGCGCTGCCTTCGAGCGACTGCATGGAGAGCACCTGCGGGCCGGCGCTGTAGGGGGCGAACAGGCCGTAGTCGGGGCCCAGGCGCAGGATGAGTTCGCGCGTGGCGCCGTCACCGTCGATGCCGGTCACGGGCACCGCGTAGGTCAGCCACGAGAAGCCGACCGGAAAGCGCCGCACGGCGCCCACGGTCACGGCGTGGCCGAGCTGCGTGGCCAGGTAGTCGGCGATCTTGGGCGCCAGGGTCGTGTCGTCTATCAGCGTGGTCATGCAGGCTCAGTGAATGGGTGTGGGAGGCAGGTGGCCGCGCTCGTTCACGCTGGCCACGCCAATGGCATGCGGCTCGGCGGCGGTGTGCAGCATGCGCAGCCGCGTCATCGACGCATAGCCCGGCGCGAAATGAACGATGCGCTCCAGGCCCAGCGCGTGCGACAGCACCACGTTGATGGGCAGGCCGTGGGTGAACACGGCCACGTGGGCATTGCTGGAGTTGGCAGGGCCGGCTTCGACCGTGCTTGCCAGCGCGCCCAGCACCGCGCTGCGAAAGCTCGCGCTGTCGCCGCCGAAGTACGCGATGGGGTCGGCCATGAAGCGTCGCCATTCGCCTTCGCCGAGGGCGCGCAAGGTTTCGGTGGAGCGGTAGCGCGCCACGTGGCGGTCGGCCTCGGCCCAGCCGTCGATGGTTTCCACCGGCAGGCCCAGCAAGCGGGCCAGCGGCTGCGCGGTCTGCGCGGCGCGCGCCATCGGGCTGCTGACGATGCGCGTGATGCCTTCCTGCGCCAGCCGCGCCGCCACGGCCTCGGCCTGTGCGTGGCCGTCGGCGCGCAGCGGCGGGTCGTGCGGGCGTTCGCTGTCGTCTTCGTCGGGGCGTCCGTGGCGCACGAGCACGATCTTCATGGCGGGGTGTGCCTGTGGCGCCGTGTCAGAGGTACTGCACCGCCGCGCGGCCGATGCGTTGCCGCGCAATCACCAGCTTCATGATGCCGGCCGTGCCGTCGCCAATTTCCAGGCCCATCACGTCGCGCATGCGCTGCTGGTGCGGCAGGTCCTTGGACCAGCCGTAGTGCCCGAAGGTCAGCAGGCACTGGTGGATCACGTCGAACGCGGTCTTGGGGCCCATCCACTTCACCATGGCGGCCTCGCTGGTGTGCGGCTGGCCCGCGTCGCGCAGCGCCAGCGCGTGGAAAGACAGCTGGCGCACCGCGGCAATGTGCGACTCGCCTTCGGCCAGCGGAAAGGTCACGCCCTGGAACTGGCCGATGGGCCGGCCGAAGGCCTCGCGTTCCTTGGCGTAGGCCCATGCCTCGTCGAGCGAGGCCTGCGCCGCGCCGCAGCACTGCAGCGCGATGAGCGCGCGGCTGTAGTCGAAGCCCTGCATCACCTGCGTGAAGCCCTTGCCCTCGTCGCCCAGGCGGTGGCTGGCGGGCACCTTCACGTCGTCGAAGAACACGGAGCCGCGCCCGATGATGGCGCTGCCCACGTCGTCGAAGTGCGTGCGCTGGATGCCGGGCGTGCTCGCGGGAATGAAGAAGGCAGACACGCCCTTGGCGCCGTCTTCAGGCCGGCCGGTGCGCGCGAAGATGAGGTACGCATCGGCACGGTCGGCGAAGGTGATGGAGGTTTTCTCGCCGTTGATGATGTAGTGGTCGCCGTCGCGGCGTGCCTTCATCTGCAGGTTGCTGGCGTCGGAGCCGCCGCGCGGCTCGGTCAGGCAGATGGCGACCACGGCCTCGCCGCGGATCATGCGCGGCACCCATTCCTCGACCACGTCGGGCTGCGCATGGCGAATGAGAATGGCGGCGTTGAGCGACACGCCCACCGGCACTGCGCTGATGTTGAAGTCGCCGTAGGCCAGCTCTTCCGCAATGATGCCGGTGGTGACGGCGTCGGCACCCAGGCCGCCCAGGCGCTCGGGCAGGTCGACGCCGATGAGGCCGAGGCTGCCCATTTCGGCGAGCAGGCCGCGGTCGAGCACGCCGATCTTCTCGCGCTTCTGGTAGTCGGGCAGCAGGCGCTCGCGGGCGAAGCGGCGCGCGGATTCCTGCAGCGCTCTCTGGTCGTCGTTCAATACCATCGGGTTGTCTCGTTGAGGTTGAGGGCTGCGCGCGGCAAGCTGGGCCGGGCGCATCGATTGTTGTTCGCTGCCGTACGGTTTGCGGCGTGAACGGCTTTCACAGATGCTGTTCCGGGCGTTCTCAGATCTTGCGTTCGTGGCCGGCCCAATAAGGGTCGCGCAGCACGTTCTTGCGCACCTTGCCCACGGGCGTGACGGGCAGCGGATCGGCACGGAACTCGATGCTGCGCGGGCACTTGTAGCCGCCGATGAGCGTGCGGCAATGCGCAATGAGTTCTTCCGCCGTGGCGCTGGCGCCGTCCTTCAGCACCACCACGGCGTGCACGGCCTCGCCCCACTGCTCGCTGGGAATGCCGATGACGGCGGCCTCGCGCACGGCCTTGTGCAGGAAGAGCGCGCGCTCGGGCTCGATGGAGTACACGTTCTCCCCGCCGCTCACGATCATGTCTTTCACGCGGTCGGCCACGTACAGGAAGCCGTCGGCGTCGAGGTAGCCGGCGTCGCCGGTGTGCATCCAGCCGTCGCGCAGGCAGGCGGCGGTGGCCTCGGGGTTGTTGAGGTAGCCCGTCATGAGGAAGTCGCTGCGCACGATGATCTCGCCGATTTCGCCCACGTCGGCGTCGTCGCCTTCGATGCGCACCACGCGCACCTCGTTGCCGAAGCCGGCCTGCCCTGCCGAGCGCAGGCGCGAGGCCTTTTCACCCGACACGATGTGGTCGCGCCAGCGCAGCATGGTGGCAAAGCCGCCGGTCTCGGTCATGCCGTAGATCTGATAGAAGCCCCAGGTCGGCACCATCTCCATGGCGCGCAGCATGAGCCCTTCGGGCATGGGCGAGCCGCCGTAGATGCAGGTCTTCAGGCTGCTGAGGTCGTACTGCTTGAAGTCCGGGTGGCTCAGCAGCATGTTGACCATGGTGGGCACCAGCACGGCGTTGGTCACGCGGTGCTGGCCAATGGCCTTCATGACGGGCAGCGCCTCGAACTTCGGAAGAATGGCGTGCGTGCCCGCGGCCATGGTGATGTACCAGAGCGCGCTGGCACCGGCAAAGTGAAAGTAGCCGGCCACGTAGAGGAAGGTGAGGTCTTCCACGCTGGGCAGCAGCGCCAGGTAGCAGCAGGTGGCCAGGTACACGCCGCGGTGCGACATGGCCACGCCCTTGGGGTGGGCGGTGGTGCCGCCGGTGTAGAAGATGACGTAGAGGTCGTCTTCCTTGCGGTCGGCATCGGGCATGGGCGCGTGCTGGGCCACCAGGTCTTCGTACGACAGCATGCCGGCGGGCGTGGGGCCGTCGCCCAGGTAGATGAAGTGGCGGATGCCGGGGCGCTCGGCGCGCAGAAAGTCGACCTGCTCCAGGAAGCTGTCGTCCACGAACAGCACCTCGGCATTCGAATCTGTCAGCGCGTAGACGTTCTCCACGGCCGACCAGCGGACGTTGAGCGGCGCCAGTGCGCCGCCGGCCCAGGGCACGGCAAAGAAAAGTTCAAGGTAGCGGTCGCAGTTCATCGCCAGGATGGCGACGAAGGCACCGTCCTGCACGCCGAGCGAGCGCAGCGCGGCGGCCATGCGCGGCACGCGCTCGCCGACCTCCCGCCAGGTTCGCTGGCGGTCTCCGCTGATGGTGGCGATGCGCGATGCGCTGCATTGCACTGCCCGCTTGAGCAGTTGGGTACCCTGCATGGTCGTTCCTCGGTGGGTTGGATCGCATCAGATATGCCTGCATACGTTACGCTACCGTACGATCAGACGGAAGCCGGGGAATCCCCTAGCGCAAGGCGTGGCGCTCGCGCAGCCAGGTCGAAGGCCGAAAGCGTTCGCCGCACCGGTCTGCCAATGCATCGCACTCGGCCACGAAGCGCGCGAGGCCCTGGCGCTCCACCTGTGCGAGCACGCCGCCCTGCGCCTTGGGAAAGCCCAGGCCGAGCACCGAGGCCAGGTCGGCGTCTTGCGCGCTGGCGACGATGCCTTCTTCGAGGCAGGCCGCCGCCGCGAGCGCCTGCGCGTGCATCAGGCGGTGCTGCACGTGTTCGGGCTCGGGCTGGTCGGCGCGCAACGCAAAGGCCTGCGCCAGCCCGGGCCAGAGGTTCTTGAACTGCGCGCCGGGGTAGTCGTAGAAGCCGCCGCCGTCGCGCCGGCCGCGACGGCCCAGCTCGCTCACCATGCGGTCGAGCACCGGCCAGGCCAGCGGGCGGCAGAAGCGCTCAGACAGGCCGTCGGCGCGCGCCTGCCTGGCCTGCTGCCAGTTCAGCGCCAGGCCGGTTTCGTCGAGCATCGCGAGCGGGCCGAGGGGCATGCCGGCCGCGGCGGCGGCCGCCTCGATGCGCTCGGGCGCCACGCCCTCGCCCACCATGGCGGCGGCCTCGTCCAGGTAGGCGGCGAACACGCGCGAGGTGAAAAAGCCCGGGCTGTCGCGCACAACCACGGGCTGCTTGCCCAGTCGGCGCACCCAGGCCAAGGCGGCCTCGGTGGTGGCGGCGCTGGTCTCCCGCCCTACGACCACTTCGACCAGCGGCATGCGGTCGACCGGCGAGAAGAAGTGCAGGCCGATGAAGCGATCCGGGTGCGCCAGCGACGCGGCCAGCCCGCTGACCGGCAGGCCGGAGGTGTTGGTCGCGATGACCGCGCCGCGCGCAACAGCGGCCTCGATGCGGCGCAGCACGGCCTGCTTGACCTCGCGGTCTTCGGACACGGCCTCCACCACCAGCGCGCAGCCTGCGAGCGCGCTGTCATCGTCGGCCGCCGTGGCTAAGGCATGCAGTTGCGTGGCCGCGACTGCGTCGAGGCGACCACGTGCAACGCGTTGTGTCAGTTCGCTGCGCCACCTTTCAAGCCCGCCCCGAGCGGCCTCCTCACTGCGCCCGACCAGCACCGCGCGCAGGCCCGCCAGTGCCGCCGCATGGCAGATGCCCAGGCCCATCAGCCCCGGCCCGACAACGCCGATGGTGGGGAGAGCGGGCGCGGCATCGGTCTGTGTCGTGGTCATGGAGCGGGTGAAAGGATTGGGAAAGGATCGGGAGAGTCGGCCGCCGCAACCGAGGGAAATCACGTACGGCAAAGGCATCGAGTTTTTTAGTTCACGTGCGTACGATATGCACAGGTACCAGATGCGTCAATCAAAAACGAACCCGGCTGCACCGGGCACGGAGACATCCACGCAATGAACTCGATCGATCTGCACGGCCATGCCGCCGTGGTGACCGGCGGTGGCAGCGGCATCGGCCTTGCCAGCGCCAAGCGCTTTCTGCAGTCGGGCGCGCGGGTGGAGCTGTGGGGCCGCGACCCCGCCAAGCTCGCGGCCGCGGCCGAGGAGCTCAAGCCCATCGCACCGGTGACGTGGCGCGCCGTCGACGTGGGCGACCACGCCGCGGTGCAGCGCGCCGCGCAGGAGGCGCAGGCCGCCATGGGGCACGTCGACATCCTCATGAACAACGCCGGCGTGGCGCTGGAGGTGTGCCCCATGACCGAGATGTCGCTGGACGCATGGCACCAGAACATCGCCATCAACCTGAACGGCGTGTTCTACGGCTGCCGCGCGTTGGTGCCGGAGATGGTGCGGCGCGGCTGGGGCCGCATCATCAATGTGTCTTCCATGGCGGGCAAGGACGGCAACGCGATGCAAAGCGCCTACTCCGCGGCCAAGGGCGGCGTCATCGCCTTCACCAAGAGCCTGGGCAAGGAGCTGGCCACCACCGGCGTGACGGTGAACGCGCTCGCGCCCACCCTGTTCGAAACGCCCCTGGCGCTGGCCACCATGGCCGAAGCGCCCGCGGCCATGCAGGCGGTGATCGACAAGATTCCCATGCGCCGCATGGGCCGCGCGGACGAAGCCGCCGCCATGGCCGCGTGGCTGGCCTCGGACGACTGCTCGTTCACCACCGGCTTCACCTTCGACCTGTCCGGTGGCCGCGCCACCTACTGACCCCACCTCGCAAGGACGCAGACCATGAGCTCGCAACGTACCCACCTCTCTCGCCTCTCCAGCCTCTCCGGCCACTCTCACCTGTCCCGCCGCGACGTGCTCGGCATCGGCTCCGCGCTGGCCGGCGCCTCGCTGATGGGCGGCGCGCAGAACGTGTTCGCGCAGCGCGGCGACACCATCAAGATCGGCTCCGCGCGCGCCATGACCGGGCTGGTCGCGTCGTCGTTCGCGCCGCTGTACGTGTCGGTGAAGATCGCGGTGGAAGAGATCAACGCCAAGGGCGGCATCCTGGGCCGGCAGGTCGAGATCGTGGAGGCCGACGACGAAAGCTCGCCCGCCAAGGAGCCGGCCGTCATGCGCAAGCTGATCGATGCCGGCGCGCAGGCGCTGCTCGGGCCCGTGGGCAGCTCGCACACCATCGCGGCGGCCACCACCACCACGGCCGCCAAGGTGATCCATGCGGGCGGCGGCTGGGCCGAGGAACTGGCCGACGGCCGCAAGTACCCCTACCACTACCAGTTCACCTACAACACCGGCCACCAGGGCGAGGCCATTGCGCGGCTGATCGTGGAGAAGCTCAAGCTCAAGAAGGTGGGCATCCTGCAGGAGAACAGCGGCCTGGGCGAATCGGGCGGCGCGGCCACGGTGCGCTCGCTGAAGAAGCGCGGCCTGGAGCCCGTGGGCATCGAGGTGTATCCGCCCAACGCGACCGACCTGAAGGTCTACCTGAACAAGCTGCGCGCGGCGGGGGCCGATGCCATCGTGCTGTGGAACTCGCCGGTGCAGGGCATGCTGCTGACGGCCGCGGGCCTGCAGGCGATGAAGTGGTACCCGGCGCTGCTCGGCGGCAACTCGCTGTTCTCCAACACCGTGCTGGAGAACACCGACCCCGAGGTGCTGAAGAACGCCTACGGCACGCTCATCAAGACCATGACCTACAGCGCCACCGAGGCGCCGGGCGCGCGCCAGGTGGCGTACGCGAAGCGCGTGGTGACCTTTCCAGAAGCCAAGTTCTGGGAAATCAACGCAGCCATCAGCCCCTTCTACGACTACCTGCACCTGCTGAAGGCGGTGGTGGAAAGCGAGAAGCGCTTCGACACCGAGCGCATCAAGAAGGCATTCGACGCCACCAAGGACTACGACGGCATGATCGGCAGCATCAGCTTCACGCCGGACAACCACTGCGCGCTCACGGGCGACCAGATGGTGATGGCCACGCTGCTGTCGGGCAAGGACGCGCGCTCGATGGGTGTGTTCCGCGAGCGCGCCTGACGCCCGCGCGGCCCCGCCATGTGGACCGACGTCGTCGTCTCCGGCCTGACCGCCGGCAGCCTCTACTGCCTGGTGGCGGTGGGCTTCAACATTCTTTACCGGCCGACCAAGGTCTTCAACTTTGCGCAGGGCGACCTGGTGATGGTGGGCGCCATGGCCAGCGCGCTGCTCATGACGCAATGGCACTGGCCCTGGGTGCCGGCCTTTGCGGCGGCCGCGGCGGCGGTCGCGCTGCTGGCCCTGCTGGAAGAGCGCGTGGCCGTTGCGCCGGTGCTGCGGCGCAGCGCCAGCGGCACGGGCTGGATCATCACCACGCTGGCGGTGGCGATGATCATGACCAACGTGGTCGGCAAGGTGTGGGGCGCCGACCCGATCGTGGTGCCCGCGCCAGCGCCGTTGTCGAACGACATGCTGGCGTTTTCGGCGGTGAGCATTTCCAGCTACCAGGTGGCGCTGATCGTGCTGACCGTGGCGCTGGTGGCGGTGGTCGAGCTGCTGTACGCCAGCCTGTGGGGCAAGGGCGCGCTGGCGGTGGCCGAAGACCGCGACGCGGCGCTGCTGCGCGGCATCGACCCGGTGGCGATCAGCCGCTGGTCTTTCGCGCTGGGCGGTGCCTTCGCCGCGCTCACGGGCGCGCTGGCCGCGCCGGTGCTGAGCGCATCGACCGGCCTGGGCGCGATGCTGCTGCTCAAGGGCTTTGCCGCCGCGGCCATCGGCGGCCTGGGCAGCAACCGCGGGGCGCTGCTGGCGGGCTACCTGATCGGCATGGCCGAGGCGGCGAGTGCGCTGCTGCTCTCGCCCGGGTATCACAACGCGGTGATGCTGGTGCTGGTGCTCGCGGTGCTGCTGGCGCGGCCGGGCGGGCTGTTCAGCTCGCTCGAAGCGCGCACGGTGTAGCGGCATGAACACGACGACTTCTTCCCTGCTCGCCGCGCCTTCGCCCGCGCGCCCCTGGCCGGCCCGCGCCGGCAAGGCTGTCGGGGTGGTGGCAGCCGTGGCGGCCGCGCTGTCGGTGCCGCTGTGGTTCCGAGGCGACTTCGTGCTCTTCATGGCCACGCAGGCCGGCGTGATGATGCTGGTGGCCATCGGCCTGAACCTGCTGACCGGCTATGCCGGCCAGGTGTCGCTGGGCCACGGCGCATTGGTGGCCGTGGGCAGCTACACCACGGCCTTGCTGATGATCGACGCGCACTGGTCGTTCTGGCTCGCGGCGCTGGCGGGCATGGCGGTGTCGACCTTGGCCGGGCTGGTGATGGCGCTGCCCGCGCTGCGCCTGTCGACCTGGTACTTCGCGCTGGTGACGCTCACCTTCGCGCAGGTGGTGACCGACCTGCTGGTGGAATGGCGCAGCCTCACGCGCGGCTTCTCGGGCCTGGTGGGCATACCGCCGCCGGCCGTGGGTGCGCATGTGCTGGGCCCGGTCGAGGTGTACCTGGCGGTCGCGGTGTGCGTGGTGCTGGCGTTTCTGGGCGTGCGCAACCTGAGCCGCTCGCGCTACGGCCGCGGCATGGTGGCGGCGCGCGACAACCCGCTGGCGGCCACGGCCTCGGGTGTGTCGCTGCTGCGCATCAAGCTGTTCGCGTTTGCCGTGAGCGCGGCGCTCGCGGGCCTGGCCGGCGCGTTCTATGCGGTGCAGAAGACGGTGATCACGCCGGAAGACTTCACGGCCGACTTCTCGATCTTCTTCCTGCTGATCATCGTGGTGGGCGGGCTGGGTCGCCTGTGGGGGCCGGTGGTGGGCACGCTGGTGTTCTTCCTTCTGCCGGAGCTGCTGGGGCCGCTACAGAGCTGGCGGCTGCTGATCTACGGCGTGGTGCTGCTGGTGCTGATGGTGTTCGCGCCGCACGGCATCATGGGCATGCCGGTGTGGCAGCGCCGGCGCCGGCATGCGCTCCCCGATGCGCCGCCGGTGGATGCGCCGGTGCAGGCGCAGCCGGTGCAACGCCTGTCGCTGACGGTGCGCGACGTGCACAAGCAGTTCGGCGGCGTGGCCGCGCTGCGGGGCTGCGCGCTCACGGCCGAGGCGGGCAGCACGCACGCGCTGGTCGGGCCCAACGGCTCGGGCAAGACGACCACGTTGAACGTGATCAGCGGTTTCATCCGCAGCGACAAGGGCGCGGTACTGATCGGCGACACCGACGTGTCGGGCCGCGCGCCGCACCGCATCGCGCAACTGGGTGTCGGGCGCACCTTCCAGACACCCAAGCTGCTGCACGACCTGAGCGTGCTCGACAACGTGCGCCTGGGCGGCTTCGCGAGCGAGCGGGCCAGCGCCTTCGAGATCCTGCTGGGCCTGCCGCGCGCGCAGCAGGACCGACGCGACGGCTCGGCCGCCGCGATGACGCTGCTGCGCTTCGTTGGCCTGGCCGAGCGCGCCGGTGACCTGGCGGGCGACCTGCCGCACGGCCAGCAGCGGCTGGTGGAGATTGCGCGGGCCATGGCCGGGCAGCCTTCCCTGCTGCTGCTCGACGAGCCGGCAGCCGGTTTGTCGATGGACGAGCTCGACCGGTTGGGCGCGCTGATCGAGGCCATTGCCGCGCTCGGCACCACGGTGCTGGTCGTCGAACACCACCTGGAGTTGATCGCGCGCATCAGCCGCTCGGTGACGGTGCTGGACCGTGGCCAGGTGCTGGCCGCGGGCACGCCGGCGCAGGTCTTCAGCCACCCCGAGGTCGAGCGCGCGTACATGGGCCGCGAAGGCACCGGAGGCTCGCGATGAGCACCGCACCGCTTTCGCCCTTGGCACCCGCGCTGCTGCAGGTGCGCAACCTGCATGCGGGCTATGGCCGCGTGAGCGTGCTGGAGGGCGTGTCGCTCGACGTGCCCGCGGGCGGGCTGGTGGCGCTGGTCGGCAGCAACGGGGCGGGCAAATCGACGCTGCTGCGTGCGCTGTCGGGCCTTCTGCGCGCGGGCAAGGGCGAGGTTCTGTTCGACGGGCACAGCCTGCTGGGTGCGTCGCCGGCCGCCATCGTCGGGCGCGGGCTGCTGCACGTGGCCGAAGGCCGGCGGCTGTTTCGCACGCAGTCCGTACACGACAACCTGCAGTTGGGCTTGTGGGGCGCGAAGCTGTCGAAGGCCGAGGAGGCGCTGCGCTTCGAGCGCGTGTTCACGCTGTTCCCGGTGCTGCACGAGCGCCAGGGTGCGCGCGCCGGCATCCTGTCGGGCGGGCAGCAGCAGATGCTGGCGGTGGCGCAGGCGCTCATGCACGCGCCGCGCCTGTTGATGCTCGACGAACCCTCGCTGGGCCTTGCGCCCGCGGTGATCGACCAGCTGCTCGACGCGGTGGTGCAACTGCGCCGCGACGGCACCGCCATCCTGCTGGTCGAGCAGATGGTGGAGCGCGCGCTGCAGATTGCCGACACCGCCTACGTGCTGCAGAACGGCCGCGTGATCGGCCACGGCCCCGCCGGCGAGCTGCAGCACAGCGCGCTGCTGCGGCAGGCTTACCTGGGTGCGGCGGCGTCTTCGGACGCCGCGGCTTCTTCCATCCTTTCCTGAGGACAACCACATGAAACTCCAAGGCAAGACCGCCCTTGTGACCGGCGGCGCGCGCGGCCTGGGTCGCGCCTATGCGCTGCGCCTGGCGTCGCTGGGCGCCGACGTCGCCATCGTCGACCTGAACCTCGACGGCGCCGCCGAATTTGGCGAACACCTCGGCGCGCCCAGCGTGGCCGCCGAAATCGAGCAGCTGGGGCGGCGCAGCCTGGGCATCCAGGCCGACCTGACGCGGCGCGACGACGCCTTTCGGGCGGTGGAGGCCGCGCGGGCGGCGCTGGGACGCATCGACATCCTGGTGAACAACGCGGGCGGCGCCATCACGCCGGCCGAACGCAGCCATGCCTCGGCCACGCCGGAGGAAGACACGCGGCTGCTGATGGACGTGAACTTCATGAGCACGGTGCACTGCTGCCAGGCGGTGGCGCCGCTGATGAAGGCGCAGGGCGGCGGCGTGATCGTCAACATCTCGTCGCAGTCGGGCATCACCACCTACAACCAGGGCCTGCTCGCGGTGTATGCGGCCGCCAAGGCGGCGGTGACGCACTACACCCGCTACCTGGCGGCCGAGCTGGGCCCGCACGGCATTCGCGCCAACTGCCTCGCGCCCGGCGTGATGCTGACGGCGCGCGTGGCGGCGCAGGCGGCGGCGCGCGGCATTGGCACCGATGCCGAGGCGGCCAAGGTGCCGTTGCGCCGGCTTGGGCAGGTGGAAGACTGCGCGGGCGTGCTCGAGTTTTTGGCGACCGACCTGTCGCAGTACGTCACCGGGCAGGTCGTTTCAGTGTGCGGCGGCGCGGTGCTCACGCCCAGCTGAGGCCGCGCCATGAAGATCTGCATCTACGGCGCGGGCGCCATCGGCGGCTACCTGGCCGCGCACCTTGCGCAGGCTAGCGGCGTGCACGTGAGCGTGGTGGCACGCGGCGAACACCTGGCGGCCATCCGCCGCAACGGGCTGGCCGTGGAGTCGCCGCAAGGCACGCTGCGCGCCCGCGTGGAAGCCACCGACGACCCGCGCGCACTGGGCCCGCAGGACTACGTGGTGCTGGCGCTGAAATCGCACCAGGTGGTCGCGGCGCTCGAGGGGGTGCAGGCGCTGCTGGGCCCGCACACGGCCGTGCTGCCTCCGACCACCGGCATTCCCTACTGGTACTTTCACGGCCTGCCCGGCGCGTTGCGCGGCCGGCAGATCGAGCGGCTCGATCCGCAAGGCCTGCAGTGGCGCGCGATGGCGCCCGAGCGCGTGCTGGGCTGCGTGTACTGGGTGGCCTCCGAGGTGACGGCGCCGGGCGTGATCCACCACGACGGCAGTCTCTCGCGCTTTCCGGTCGGCGAGCCCGACGGATCGAACAGCGAGCGTGTGCTGCGCCTTGCCGCCGCCATGAAGGCGGGCGGGCTCGACGCGCCCGTGGTGCCCGACATTCGCGGCTGGATCTGGGCCAAGATGATCAGCAGCCTGTGCTGGAACCCGGTGGCCACGCTGACGCTGGGCACCCTCTCCGAGATGAACGCGCGGCCCGAGGTGGTGGCCGTGGTGCGCGCGATGATGGCCGAGGCCGACGCGCTCGCGCAGCGCCTGGGCGTCGAACGCACGCCCATCACCATCGAGCAGCGCATTGCCGCGGCGCGCAACGCGGGCGACCACAAGATGTCGATGCTGCAGGACCTGGAACGTGGCCGGCCGCTGGAGCTGGGCGTGCTGGTCGATTCCATCGAAGCGATGCGCGAGCTCGCGCAAACGCCCACACCGACCATCGACATGGTGTATGCGTTGCTGCGGCTGCGCGCCGAGAAACAAGCGCAGCAGCCCGAGCCCGCCCTCGGCACCACGGCAGGCTGAGGGAACGCTTCACTCGCGGTTGCGCAGCAGCTCCGGCAGTTCGGCCCGGTGGAAGCCCGTGAACGCGCGGTTGCGGCTGGCCGGCTCCAGCTTCCAGTTGTTGCGCAGGTTGGGCGTGCCGCCGTCGATGCGGATGCAGCTGCCCGTGATGTACGCCGCCGCGGGCGACAGCAGGTAGACGATGGCCCCGGACACCTCGGCCTCGGTGCCGAAGCGCTTGAGCGGCACCACGTCGGTGAACTCCAGGATCTTGGCCTTGGCCTCCGGCGTGTAGGTGTCGAAGCCGCTGGAGGCGATGCCGCCGGGCGCGACGGTGTTCACGCGCACGCCCGAGCCGGCCCACTCGCAGGCGGCCGTTTCGCTCAGCGTGAGCATGCCGCCGCGCGAGGCGCCGGAGTGCGCCATGTCGGGCCAGCCGCCCCAGATGTCGGCGATCATGTTCACGATGGCGCCGCCGTGCGCTTCCATGTAGCGGGTGTAGGCCTCGCGCATGAAGATGAAGCCGCCGGTGAGGTTGTTGCGCACCACGGCCTCGAAGCCCTTGGTGGAAATCGACTTCATCGGCGAGCGGTATTGCCCGCCCGCGTTGTTGACCAGCCCGTCGAGCCGGCCGCGCTGCTGAAGCACGGTGTCGATGGTGGCGCCCACCGCCGCCTCGTCGCGGATGTCGCAGGCCAATGCGCTGGCGCTGCCGCCGTCCTGCACGATCTCGGCGCGCACGGCCTCGACCTTCTCGATGGAGCGGCCCACCAGCACGACGTGCGCGCCCAGCGAGGCAAGCTCGTGCGCGGTGCAGCGGCCAATGCCGCTGCCGCCGCCGGTCACGATGATGGTCTGGCCCGCGAAGAGGTCGGGGCGGTAGATGGACTGATACGGCACGGTGGTTCCTTCTGGAAGATCAATGGGTTCGGCGGTGGGCTCGGCGATGGGCCCAGCGATGGGTTCAGCTACAGGTTCAGGTATTGCCCTGGGCGGCGCGCTTGCGCCGCGCCAGGAGCTGTTCTGCGGCATGCGCCAGCTCGCCGGTGGTGCGCGCGAGGATCTGCGTGCGGTTCTCCAGCTCGATGGCGGCCTGCAGGCTGCCCGTCTCGGCATTGGCCCAGGTGCCGCGCTTGGTCATCCAGACGCCGAAGGCGCTGTTGGCCGCAATGGCGCGGGCGATGTCCAGGGCGCGCGGCAGCAGCGCCGCGTCGTCCACCGTCTCCGACACCAGCCCGATGCGCTCGGCCTCGGCCGCGTCGACCATGCGGCCGGTCAGCATGATGTCGAAGGCGCGCGACAAGCCCACGCAGCGCGGCAGCAGCCAGCTCACGCCAATGTCGCAGCTGGACATGCCCACGCGCACGAAGGCGGCGTTGAACTTGGCGGCGCGGCCCGCAATGCGGATTTCCGCCGCCAGCGCCAGGCCCAGCCCCGCGCCGTTGGCCGGCCCGTTGACCGCCGCGATCACCGGTTGCGGCAAGGCACGCAGGCGCGTGACCAGCGCGGCAAAGGCCTCCTGCCGGCGCATCCACGCCGCCGTTTCGCCCCGCTCGGCGCTGCCCGGTGCATCGGCCGCCAGGCCCAGGTCGAAGCCCGCGCAGAAGCCCTTTCCCTCGCCGGTGAGGATGAGCGCGCGCACGGCGGGGTCGGCACCGATGCCGTCGAGCAGGCGCGCAATGGCGGCCACGGTGTCGTCGCCCAGCGCATTGAGGTTCTGCGGCCGGGCCAGGCGCAGCAGCGCGATGCCGGGCTCGGGGTGTTCGAGCCGCACGCCTGCGGCTGCAGTGCCGGCTGCGTTGTCGGCGGCGGTGTCTGCCTCAGACATAGATCTCCTCGATGACCTGCGCGTACTTCTCGAACACCGCCTTGCGCCGCACCTTCATGGTGGCGGTGACTTCGCCGTCGTCGTGGTCGAGCTCCTTGGTCAGCAGGTGGAACTTTCGCACCTGCTGCACCTGCGGCATGCGGGCGTTGGCGGTGTCCACCTCGCGCTGCACCAGCTCGCGCACCTGGGGCAGCTCCACCAGGCTGCGGAAGGTGGTGTAGACCAGCCCCTTTTCTTCGGACCACTTGCTCACGGTCTCGAAGTCGATCTGGATCAGCGCGGAGACGAAGTGCCGGCGGTCCGCAATGGCCACCGCCTCCTTGATGAAGGGCGAGAAGCGCATGGCGTTCTCGATTTCCGAGGGCGTGATGTTCTTCCCGCCCGCGGTGATCATGATGTCCTTCTTGCGGTCGACGATGCGCAGCTCGCGCCCCGCGGGCGCGTCGTCCCAGCGGCCGATGTCGCCGGTGTGCAGCCAGCCCTCGGCATCGATGGCCTCGCGCGTGGCGTCTTCGTTTTTCAGGTAGCCGCGGAACACCACCTCGCCGCGCACCAGGATCTCGCCATCGTCGGCCAGTTGCACTTCCACGCCGGGGTAAGGCACGCCCACGGTGCCCACGGGCGAGTCGTCGCCGGGTTGCATGGTGGTGGCACCCGAGGCCTCGGTCATGCCGTAGGCCTCCCGAATGGGCACGCCCAGCACGCGGAAGAAGCGCAGCACCTCGGGCGCGATGGGCGCGGCGGCCGACACGGCGACGCGGCAGCGCCGCAGGCCCAGGTAGTTGAGCAGCGACCGCAGGATGAGCACGTACCACACGGCCCAGCGGGCGCGCTGCAGCCAGTTCCAGCGCGCGCGCGGCACGGCCGCGTCGTGCGCCAGCGAATGCATCGCGCGCTCGTACAGCCACAGCCGCAGCCCGCCGGCCTCGCGCAGCTTGTTCTGGATGGACGCGTGAAACTTCTCCCAGATGCGCGGCACGCCGAAGAAGATGCGCGGCGACAGCTCGCGCAGGTCGTCCTGCACGGTGCGCAGGCTCTCGGCAAAGTTGACGACCGCGCCGAAGGCCACGGGAATGTGCAGCGAGAACATCTGCTCGCCCATGTGGCACAGCGGCAGGTAAGACACCAGCGAGTCGCCCTCGCGGCAGCCCAGCACCGAGTTGAGGCCGCGCGCGGCGGTGCCCAGGCCGCGCCAGCTCATCATGGCGGCCTTGGGGCGGCCGGTGGAACCCGAGGTGAAGACGATGAGGCCGATGTCGTCCAGCTCGGGGCCGACGGTGGCCGCTGCGGCTGCCGCAGGCTGGTCGGCTTCGAACTTGCGCCCGAGCGCGATCACCTCGTCGAAGTCGACCATGCCGGTGCGGTCGTAGCGGCGCAGGCCGCGCGAGTCGATCAGCACGATGGTGCGCAGGTGCGGCAGCCGCTCGCGAATGGAGAGCACCTTGTCGAGCTGCTCCTGGTCTTCGCAGACGATGACAGGCGCATCGGACAGCGTGAGCAGGTGCTCGATCTCGGGGGCCGGCGAGGTCGGGTACACGCCGGCGGTGACGCCGCGCACCAGCGCCGCGCCCAGTTGGGCGAACACCCACTCCTTGCGGTTTTCGCTCAGCACCGCCACCGCCTGCCCCGGCAGCAGGCCGAGCTGCAGCAGCCCCAGGCCGAACCAGCGCGCCTGCTGCGCGTAGGCCGACCAGGTGATGGGCTGCCACACGCCGTATTCCTTCTGGCGCAGCGCCACCGCGTCGGGCCGCTGCGCGGCCCAGTGCAGCAGTTGCTGCGGCAAGGGCAGCGCCTTCAGTGCATCGGAAGAAGGACCGGACGGGGTGGAGGACGTGGAAGACGTTGAAGGGCCTGTGCTCATGACAGCCAGCGCTTGCGCCGCTTGTAGTGTTTGACGTCGCGGAAGCTGACGTGGCCTTCGCCCGCGTCGCCGCTGCCGAGGTAGAAGCGCTGCACGTCGGGGTCGCCCAGCAGCTTGGAGGTTTCACCGCTGATGACGATGCGCCCGCTTTCCATGATGTAGCCCGCATGCGCCACGCGCAGCGCGACGTGGGCGTTCTGCTCCACCAGCAGCATGGCCACGCCCTGCTCCCGGTTGATGCGCGCGATGATGCCGAAGATGTCCTGCACCACCAGCGGCGCCAGCCCCAGCGAGGGCTCGTCGAGCAGGATGAGCCGGGGCCGCCCGACGATGGCGCGGCCGATGGCCAGCATCTGCTGCTCGCCGCCCGACAGGTAGCCCGCCACCTGCTTGCGACGCTCGCGCAGGCGCGGAAAGTAGCCGAACACCAGCTCGGGGTCGACGTCGCCGCGCTGGCGGCCGGTGAGCGCGTTGGCCGCGGCCACCAGGTTTTCTTCCACCGTGAGGTCGCCGAAGATGTGGCGCCCCTCGCGCACGTGGGCCATGCCCTGGCGCGCCAGCTGGTAGGCGGGCCGCCCGACGATGTCTTCGCCGAAGAAGGTCACGCGCCCCGCGGCAATGCGCCCCTTCTCGTAGGGCAGCACGCCCGAGGCGGCCTTCAGCGTGGAGGTCTTGCCCGCGCCGTTGGAGCCGAGCAGCGCGACGATCTTGCCGTCGGGCACGTCGATCGACAGGCCGCGCAGCGCCTGCACGCTGTGGTTGTAGATGACCTCGATGTTCTCGATGCTCAGCGCAGCGGTCATCTCACACCTTGATCCACGAGCCGGCGGGCTCCATCACCTTCTTGTCGGGGTCGTAGCTGTACATGCGTCCGATCGGGATCTGGTGGCTGCTCATGTCGGCCAGCAGGCCGGTGATGCCGCCGGTGTCCCACTCCTTCATCGACTCCAGCGCGGCCTTCATGTTGGGCAGCAGCAGTGGCTTGTTGGCCTTCAGGCAGCGCTCGGCGATCTCGGCGAACACCATGCCGCTGAGCCAGCTGGAGATGTAGAAGGGCGAGATGTACTTCATGTCGGGCCGCGCCTTGGCGGCGTGGTCGCGCATCGACTTGATCATGGGCGCGTCGGTCTCGTGGCCGTAGCGGTAGGCGCTCACGCCGGTCAGTCGCACGCCGAGCGCGGCCAGCGCGTCGTAGGCCGGCTTGTCCAGGCCCCAGGCGGTGCCCATGATCTGCGGGTTCAGGCCGGCCTCGCGCATCTGGCGCACGAACTCGGGCATGGGCGCGAGGATGTAGCCCTGGAAGATCACGATGTCGGGCTTGGCGCGGCGCAGTTGCGCCACCTCGGTGGTCACGTCCACGCCCGATTGCTTGGTGACGATCTCCGCCACGATCGGCAGCCCCAGCTTCTGCGCGCGCGCCTTGCCGCCCGGGATGCCGTCGCGGCCGAACTCGGTGTCGGCGTACACGTAGGCGATCTTGGGCTTGGTGGCGGCGCCCTGCGAGGTGCGCGCAATGTGCTCCATCAAGATTTCGTGCAGCCGCGGGTAGGTGGGGCTGGGCACGAAATGGTGCGGCATCTTCACCGGGTCGGCCACCGACACGGCGAGCGAGGTCGACGAGGTCATCACGTGGTTGGAGGCAATGGCGTCCTGCGCCACCGCCTTCACCGACGGCGTGCCGTCGCAGTAGAAGAACGAGGGCTTCTCGCTGGCCATGATCTTCTTGAAGATGGCGGCCGACTGGTCGACCTTGAAACCGCTGTCTTCGGCCACGTAGCGCAGCTTCTGGCCGGCCACGCCGCCGTTGGCGTTCTTCCAGTCGACGAAGTCGGCCAGGCCGTTGTTCATGGCCGCGCCCGCGAACGCGAAGACGCCGGTGATGGGCTGGGCCGCGCCGATCACGATGTCGCCCTTGTGCGCCTGCGCGAAGGCGGCGCCGCCCGCGAACGGGCCGATGGTGGCGGCGGCGCCGATGCCTTGCACCAGCTTGCGTCGGATGAAGTCGGTCATGGTTGTCTCCTGTTTTGGCTGCGGGAAGAAACTGACGGCGTACCGCCTCAGGTGCGGAAAGGCCAGAGGTGGAAGGTGCGGCGCACGCGCGCCCAGATGGCGGCGAGCCCGTGCGGCTCGAAGATGAGGAACACGATGATCAGCAGGCCGAACACCACCTGCCCCATCGGCAGCAGCAGCCCGGCCACGCCCGGGAAGGCTTGCGAACTGACCGAGGCCAGCAGGCGCAGCGCCTCGGGCACGAAGGTCATGAACACCGCGCCCAGCACGCTGCCCAGCACCGTGCCCAGCCCGCCGACGATGACCGCGGCCAGGTAGAACACCGAGAGCGTCAGCACGAAGTAGTCGGGCGTGATGGAGCCGTAGAAGTAGCCGAGCAGCCCGCCCGCCACGCCCGCGTAGAACGCGCCGATGGCAAACGCCGTGAGCTTGGTGCGCAGCAGGTGCACGCCCAGGATCTCGGCCGAGATGTCGCGGTCGCGCACCGCGACGAAGGCGCGCCCGATGTGCGTGCGCGCCAGGTTGCGCGCGGCCACCGCCATGGCGAAGGCGCAGATGAAGATCAGGTAGAAATTGCGCCGGTCGCCCACCAGCTCGAAGCCGAACAGGTTGGCCCGCGGAATCGACGTGCCGGAGACACCACCGGTCACCGCGTCCCACTCGCGGAACACGAAGCTCAGGATGAAGTGCGCCGCCAGCGTGGCGATGGCCAGGTACAGGCCCTTCACGCGCAGGCTGGGCAGGCCCACGATCACGCCCAGGAAGGCCGCGGCAAAGCCCGCCACCGGCAGCGCGATGAAGAACGGCACGCCCTGCTTGCCCAGCCACGCCACCGTGTAGCAGCCCACGCCGATGAACGCGCCGTGGCTCAGCGAGATCAGCCCCGCGTTGCCGGTGGTGAGGTTCAGGCCCAGCGCCGCGATGACGTGGATGCCGACGATGCAGGCCATGGCCAGCACGTAGTCGCTGCCCCACAGCGGCAGCGTGAACAGCGACAGCACGAAGGCGGCCATCCACACGCGCGAGGTGGGCGAGTCCCAGAGGCGTTCCTCTGAGGCGAAGTTCTGATGGAAGACACCGGTTCTCACGTCAGAGCCTTTCGATGGTGCGGGTGCCGAAGATCCCGTACGGTTTGACCACCAGGATCGCCAGCACGACCACGTAGGGCACCACGTCGCGCGACTTGCCGCCCAGGTAGCCGGCGGACACCGACTCGACCCAGCCGATCAGCAGGCTCGCCACGATGGCGCCCAGGATGCTGTCGAGCCCGCCGAGGATGATGGCGGCGAACACGCTCAGCGCGGCCGAAGCGAGCAAGGGAGAGAGCCCGGCCGAACTGGCGATGAGCACCCCCGCGAAAGTGCCGACCAGGCCGGACAGCAGCCACGTGAGCCGCTGCGCGTAGTTGATGTTGATGCCCAGCGTGGCGGCCGTGACCGGGTCGCTGGCGGTGGCGCGCAGCGCGATGCCGGTCTTCGAATAGCGGAAGAAGGCCAGGAAGCCGCCGATGAGCACCGCGGCCACCGCGAAGTTGCCCAGCACCGTGCCCGGAATGAGGACCTCGCCCAGCATCAGCGGCGTGCGCGGCAGCAGCGTGGGCGGCGAGAGCGTGTCGCCGCCCCACACCGCCTCCACGCCGCCGTGCACGATGCTGGCCATGCCGATGGTCGCCATCAGCACCGCCACCGCGGGCTGGCCCGACAGCGGCCGCAGCACCGCCCGCTCGATGGCGATGGCCAGCACGCCGATCACCACCAGCGACAGCGCGAACGCCACCCAGGCGGGCAGGCCGAAGGTGACGGCGCCCGCGTAGTAGATGTAGGCGCCGAGCATCATCACCTCGCCGACGGCGAAGTTGACGACACCCGTGCCCTTGTAGATCAGCACGAAGCTCAGCGCGATGAGCGCCATCACCCCGCCCGAGAGCAGGCCGAGCAGGCTGTATTCCAGGAACTCGCTCATGCCGCGACCTCGCTTTCCGCACCGAGGTAGGCCTCGATCACCTGGGGATGGCGCCGCACCTCGGAGGGCGTTCCGCTGGCGATGACCTGGCCGAAGTTGAGCACCACCACGTGGCTGGAAATGTCCATCACCATGCCCATGTCGTGCTCCACCAGCAGCACGGTGACGCCCCACTCCTCCTGCACGTCGAGGATGAAGCGCGCCATGTCTTCCGTCTCCTCGCGGTTCATGCCGGCCACGGGCTCGTCGAGCAGCAGCACGCGCGGGCGCATGGCCAGCGCGCGGGCGAGTTCCACGCGCTTCTGCAGGCCGTAGGGCAGCACGTCGACCGAGAGATGGCGCACGTGGTCGATCTCCAGGAAGTCGATGACCTTGCGCTCCACCTCGGCGCGCAGGCGCAGCTCTTCCTCGCGCGCGGCGCGGCCGTAGGCGAGCGCGGAGAACACGCCGGCATGCATCGTGTGGTGGCCGCCGAGCTTCACGTTCTCCAGCACGGTGAGGCCGCGGAACAGCGCGATGTTCTGGAAGGTGCGCGCCAGGCCACGGCCGGCGCGGGTGTGCACGGGCGTGGCGGTGATGTCTTCGGCGCCGAGCAGGATGCGGCCCGCGGCGGGACGGTAGAAGCCCGAGATGGTGTTGAACACGCTGGTCTTGCCGGCGCCGTTGGGGCCGATGACGGCGGTGATCTGCCCCGGCGCCGCGGCAAAGGACACGCCGCGCAGCGCATGGATGCCGCCGAAGCGCAGGTCGACGCCTTCGACCGACAGCGCGAGGCCACCGGCGGTGCCGCTCTGGAGGTTGGGGGTTCCGGCAGTGCTCAAGGTCGTTCCACGGGTCAGAGGTTGAGATCGAGGTCGGGCAGCCGCCAGGACGGCGCCTGTCGACTGACCGGCAGCGCATCGGCGCGGGCACCCTCGCCTTTCGGCTCAAATGCATACCGTACGCTACCGCATAATGTTGTACAGAACCTTGGTACTTTCCCGCGCCGCGGGGCAAGGTTCGGACCGGCTCAGGCGCCGGCCGCAGCGGAGAGGCGGAAGTCCTTCACGCGCTCCTTGAGCAGGTACTTCTGGATCTTGCCGCTGGGCGTGCGCGGCACCATGTCGAGCACCTCGACCCGCTCGGGCCAGTACTGCTTGGCCACCTTGCATTCGGCCATGTAGGCCTGCACGGCCGCCAGGTCGAGCGTGGCGCCAGGGCGCAGCTCGACGAAGGCGCAGGCGCGCTCGCCCAGGCGATCGTCGGGGAAACCCACGATGGCGGCCATGGCCACCGCCGGGTGCTTGTAGAGCAGCGCCTCGATCTCCACCACGGGCACGTTCTCGCCTCCGCGGATCAGCACGTCTTTCGTGCGGCCGTTGATGCGGATGTAGCCCTCGGCGTCCATGTAGGCGAGGTCGCCGGTGTCGAACCAGCCTTCCGCGTCGTAGGTGGCGATGTCGGGGCGCTTGTAGTAGCCCAGCGACATCTGCGCGCCGCGCACCATCAGGCGGCCGGTTTCGCCGGGCAGCATCGGCTTGCCGTCGAAGTCCATGATGCGGATGCCCACGCCGTCGAGCGCGCGCCCGTCGGTGCTGGCGGACTTGTCGGCGGCGCGCGCCGGCTCGGTCAGCGTGCTGGAGAGCGACTCGGTCATGCCCCAGAGCGAGCACACCTTCAGGTCGAGCTCGCGCGCGGCGCGCTCGATGAGCACCGGCGGAATGGGCGCGCCGCCACACAGGAAGGAGCGCAGCCGGTCGGGCCGCGGCGCGCCTTCGGTCACGGCGTTGCAGATGTCGGACAGGAAGGGTGACGATGCCGCGGTGTAGGTCACGCCTTCGGCCGCCATCAGCGCGACGCCGCGCTTGCCGTCCCAGATGTCCTGCAGCACCACGGTCGAGCCCAGGTAGATGCCCAGCATCATCACGGCGGCGTAGCCGGTCATGTGGCCGACCGGCGAGCAGGCCAGCAGCACGTCGTCGGTCGTGAGGCCGAAGCGGCCGGACAGCGCGCGGTTGCAGGCCAGCAGCGTGTTCGCGCTGTGCATCACGCCCTTGGGCGAGCCGGTGGTGCCGGAGGTGAACATCATCACCGACAGGTCACCCGGCTGCAGCGCCGACGCCGCGGGCGTGGCCGCCGGCTCCACCCGTGCCGTACCGCCGAGCAGCACGCGGTCGAAGGCGTCGTCGCCCTGTCCGTCGACCACGATCACGTGCAGGAGCTTGGGCAGGCGGCTCTGCAGGCTGGCCGCCATGGCGGCATGGTCGAAGCCGCGGAACATCGCGGGCACCACCAGCACCTTGGCTTCGGCAAAGCCGAGCATGAATTCCAGTTCGCGCTCGCGGAAGATCGGCATGAGCGGGTTGACCACCGCGCCGATGCGGCCGCAGGCCAGCGAGACGACCACGAACTCCCACCAGTTGGGCACCTGCACCGCGACAACGTCGCCGGCCTGCACGCCCAGGCCGCGCAGCGCGCCGGCGGCCAGCGCCACCTTGTCGCCGAGTTCGCGGTAGCTGATGCGCACCGGCGCGTCGTGGTCGAGGCGGTCGGCGCGGTAGCCGACCAGGGCGGCCTTGTCCGGTGTGCGCTCGATGGACGCGGCGAGGAAGTCGTCGGGCGTCTTGTCGAGCCAGAAACCCGCGGCGCGCATCGCGCGGGCATGGGCGGCGGGGTCGAATGCGTTGTTCGTCATGTCCAAGTGTCTCCGAGGCGGTGAATATAGTTCACTACCGTACGATACGTTGGATGACAAACTATCGCAAGCCCGCAGGCCCCTGGAAAACCCCGGGAAAGCGATGACACGCGCAACTCCCGATTGTGAGAAGCGCGCCTTCCGCAGGCTAGATGTCGGAGGACTGCAGGTAGGTGAGCAGGTTGCGCTTCATCGCGTCCAGCGTGGTGGCGGCGGCTTCGAGCTTGGGGTCGGTCAGGCCGTCGAGGATCTGCTCGTTCAGGCGGTGGCTCACCTTGCGCATCTTGGCAATGAGCTGCTTGCTCTTGGGCTCGAGGAACACGCGGTTCACGCGGCGGTCGCTGGCGTCGGCGTCGCGGCGCACCAGGCCGGTCTTTTCGAGCCGGTCGATCAGGCCGCCCACGGCCACCTTGCCCAGGTCGAGCTCTTCGGCGAGTTGCGACTGCGTCATGCCGTCCTCGCGCGAGAGGTAGGCCAGCACCCACCATTGCGAGCGGGTCACGTTGAGCGGCTTCAGGCAGCGGTCGAAGGCGCTGCGGCGCAACCGGGACACATCGTGAATCAGAAAGCCGAGCCGCAGCTCCCAGTCGATCGAGTGTGCTTCAGTTGCCATGGTTCGTGGGGCCGCCGTTTGCCGACGACCTTTTACTGTAATGATGCTTACATTCTAGCGGCGCACGAACTGTCTTTCGCAAGCGCGGCGGCCCTCGGGATGCAACCGCGAGGGCAAACCGTGGCGCGCTCGGCGCAACGGGCACTAGAACGCTACCGCGTCCTTGCCCTTGAGCGCGAGGATCTCTCGCGCCTCGGCCGGCGTGGCCACGGCGAGGCCCAGGCCTTCGATGATCTCGCGCACCTTGCGCACCTGCTGCGCGTTCGACTCGGCCAGCTTGCCCGCACCGATCCAGAGGCTGTCTTCCAGGCCCACGCGCACGTTGCCGCCCATCGAGGCCGACATGGCGGCAATCGGCATCTGGCTGCGGCCCGCGCCGAGCACCGACCAGCGGTAGTCCGCGCCGAA
Organism: Variovorax sp. OK605; assembly: GCF_900115445.1. Taxonomy (NCBI): domain Bacteria; kingdom Pseudomonadati; phylum Pseudomonadota; class Betaproteobacteria; order Burkholderiales; family Comamonadaceae; genus Variovorax; species Variovorax sp. OK605. The sequence continues at coordinate 60,091 of NZ_FOWL01000007.1, read as the reverse complement.
GAGCCGGTCGGCCGTGCGCTTCATGTGCATCACGTCGTCGGGGTGGCTGCCGATGCCGCCCAGGATGCCGAACACCGTCTGCACGAAGAACGGCGCCTTCACCAGCCCGCGGTCGACGAAGTGCGCCAGGTTGTACAGGTGCGAGGTGTCGTAGCACTCGAACTCGTAGCGCGTCTGGTTGGCCGACAGTTCGGTCAGCACCGTCTCGAGGTCGCCGTAGGTGTTGCGGAAGATCAGGTCCTTGCTGCCTTCGAGGTAGGGGCGCTCCCAGTCGTGCTTGAACTCCTTGAAGCGCTCCAGCATGGGGAACAGGCCGAAGTTCATGGTGCCCATGTTCATCGACGCCACCTCGGGCTTGAGCACCTTGGCCGGCATCATGCGTTCCTGCACCGTCATGTAGGGCGAGCCGCCCGTCGTGAGGTTGATGACGGCATCGCTGCGCGCCTTGATGTCCTTCAGGAACGGCACGAAGGCCTCGGGCCGCTGGTCGGGCTTGCCGGTGACCGGGTCGCGCGCATGCAGGTGGATGATGGCCGCGCCGGCCTCGACCGCGCCCACCGCGGCATCGGCGATTTCCTGCGCGGTGATGGGCAGGTGCGGCGACATCGAGGGCGTATGGATCGCGCCCGTGACGGCGCAGGTGATGATCACTTTCTTCTGTGCGGACATGCGTGGTTCCTCTGGATGGGGGGACGTTGATGAAGGTGCGGCTCGCGCCGGTCAGACCGGGTCCCAGGTGAACACGTCACCCGAGCGGTCCAGCGGGAAGAAGGCGGCGCGCAGCATGGGCAGTGCGGTGTCGAGCACGCCTTCGGGCGTCCAGCCTTCGCCGCAGTGCGCGCTGCGGATGGGCCGGGGCTGGCTGAAAAGGTAGATCTCGTTGTTGCGCACGCCGAAGACCTGGCCGCTGACGTCGCTCGCCGCGTCGGCGCACAGGCCGACAACGAACGGCGCCACGCGCTCGGGCACCAGCTTCTTCAGCCCTTCGACGCGCTTCTTCTGCTCGGGCGTCTCGCTGGGAATCGAGTCGATCATGCGGGTCCAGGCGAAGGGCGCGACGGCATTGGAGCGCACGCCGAACTTCTGCATGTCGAGCGCGATGGATTTCGACAACCCCACGATGCCGAGCTTGGCTGCGCTGTAGTTGGCCTGGCCGAAGTTGCCGATCAGCCCTGACGTCGACGTCATGTGCACGTAGGAGCCGCTGCCCTGTGCCTTGAAGTGCGGCGCCGCCGCGCGGCTGACGTTGAAGCTGCCCTTCAGGTGGACCGCGAGCACCGCGTCGAACTCGGGCTCGCTCATGCGGTGGAACATCACGTCGCGCAGGATGCCCGCGTTGTTGACGACGATGTCGATGCGCCCGAAGGTGTCGACCGCCGCCTCGACCATCTTCGCCGCGGCGTTCCAGTCGGACACCGAGCCACCGTCGCTGATGGCCTCGCCGCCCATCGCCTTGATGGCGGCGACCACCTCGCTGGCGGGCTGCTCGTGGTCGAGTTGCCCGTCGAGCGATGCGCCCAGGTCGTTCACCACCACCTTGGCGCCGGCCTGCGCCATGGCCAGCGCAATGCCGCGCCCAAGGCCGCGTCCGCCGCCTGTGACAAGGGCTACCTTGCCTTCGAGAAGCTTGCTCACATCTGTCTCCTTCTTTTCGCCGCCGTCGAGGGTAAACCCCTGCCCGCCATCTCGAATCCGGCTTGCGGAAATATCGTGCGCTAGCGTACCATGTGCCACATGATGATGTACAGCAGGCTGACGTGCCGACGCGAATATCCATGAACGAAGAAAGCAACGAATTCGGCCTGCTCGCCACCACGCGCTACGTGCCGCGATTGCGACTGGAACGCGGCGACGTGCTGGCGCAGCACCGCTGGATGGCCCCGGGCCTGAAGTCGCTCGCCAAAGGCCGCCGCGCCATGGCCAACTGGGACGAGGACAGCGTGACCATGGCCATCGAAGCCGCGCGCCAGCTGCGCACGGCATCGCCCGGCACCGCTGTCGCGGAGTTGACACTGGCCTCTACCACCCTGCCCTTCGCCGAGCGGCTGAACGCGGGCATCGTGGCGTCGGCCCTTGGCATCGCGCCCGACGCCGTGCTGCGCGACACGGCATCGAGCCAGCGCGCCGCGCTCACCGAACTTGCCGCGGCGCTGCGCCGCCCCGCCGACACCGCGCCGCAGATGCTGCTGGCATCGGAGCGGCGCATCGCACGCCCGGCCAGCACGCAGGAAATGATCTTCGGCGACGGCGCCGCCGGTGCGCTGATCGGCCGCGGCGCGGCCATCGCGACGCTGGTGGCCAGCGCCAGCACGCACGCCGACCTGGTCGACCACTTCCGCCAGACCGGCGAAGACCATGAGTACGGCTGGGAAGAGCGCTGGGTGCGCGACGAGGGCTATATGAAGATCGCCGTGGCCACGCTGCGCCAGTGCCTGAAGGACGGCGGCGTGTCGGCCGGCGACGTCACGCAGTTCGCCATGCCCGCGCCGCTCGCGCGCATCAACGATGCGGTGGCGAAGAAGCTGGGCATTGCGCCCGCGGCGCTGGTGTCGGCCGAGCACGACAGCGTGGGCGACCTGGGCTGCGCGCAGCCGCTGGCCATGCTCGACATCGCCCTGCGCGCCGCGGCGCCCGGCGCGCTGGTGCTGGTCGCGGCCTTCGGCAGCGGCTGCGACGCGCTGCTGCTGCGCCGCACCGCCGTGCCCTGCCCCGGCCCCGTGCCCGACGAAGGCCGCGCCGAAACCAGCTACATGAAGTACCTGTCGTTCACCCGCCAGATCGACCTGGCCTGGGGCATGCGCGCCGAGATGGACAACAAGACCGCGCTCACCGCCGCCTGGCGCGACCATGCGCGCGCCTCGCGCTTCGAGGCCGGGCGCTGCAGCGCCTGCGGCACCGTGCAGTTTCCGCGTGCGCGCCTGTGCGTAAACCCGGAGTGCCGCGCGCAGGACACCCAGGCCCCCACCTACCTGGCCGACACACCGGCCCGCGTCATGTCGCACACCACCGATTTCCTGGGCTACACGCCCGACCCGCCCTTCCAGTTCGGCCACATCGACTTCGAGGGCGGCGGCCGCGTGCTGATGGAGTTCACCGACACCGACGTCGGCGAGCTCGAAGTGGGCCTGCCGCTGCGCATGGTCTACCGCGTGAAGGAGTTCGACCACCAGCGCGGCTTCCGGCGCTACTTCTGGAAGGCCACGCCCGTGCGCCCAGCGGCTTCCCAGGCCTCCCCGGCCTCCACGACGGGAGCACGCTGATGGCCACCGGTATCCGCGACAAGGTCGCCATCCTCGGCATGGGCTGCTCGCGCTTCGGCGAGCGCTGGGACTGCGGGCCCGAAGACCTGATGCTCGAAGCCTTCAACGAAGCCGTGGCCGACGCCGGCATCGACTTCAAGCAGATCGAGGCCGCCTGGTTCGGCGTGTGCCTGGAGGAGAACAACGTCGGCAAGACGGCCGGCCCGCTGGCCCAGGCGCTGCGGCTGCCGCGCATTGCCGCCACCCGCGTCGAAAACGCCTGCGCCACCGGCACCGAAGCACTGCGCGGCGCGGCCTACGCGGTGGCTTCGGGCGCCTATGACATCGTGCTGGCGCTGGGCGTGGAGAAGCTAAAAGACACCGGCTACGGCGGCCTGCCCGTTCGCACGCGCGGCGTGGCCAACGACCTGTGGCTGCCCAACTCGACCGCGCCGGGTGCCTTCGCACAGCTGGCCTCTGCCTATGCGGCCAAGCACGGCGTGCCGATGGCCGACCTGAAGCGCGCGATGGCGCACATTTCGGTGAAGAGCCACGCCAACGCGGCGCTCAACCCCAAGGCGCACCTGCGCAACAAGATCACCGAGGAAGACGTGCTGAAGGCGATGACCATCGCCGCGCCGCTGGGCCTGTACGACTGCAGCGGCGTGAGCGACGGCTCGGCCTGCGCGATCCTCACCACGCCGGAGATCGCGCGTGCGCTGCGGCCCCGTGCGGAGCTGATCACCATCAAGGCGCTGGAGGTCTCCGTCAGCAACGGCGAGGAGGCCAGCTTCAGCAACTGGGACGGCGCGCACATCGCCACCGCCCGCACGGCCGGCGCGCGCGCCTATGCCGCCGCCGGCATCACCGAGCCGCGGCGCCAGCTGCAGATGGCCGAGGTGCACGACTGCTTCTCGATTGCCGAGGCCGTGACGATGGAAGACCTGGGCTTCAGCGCGCCGGGCCGCGTGATCCACGACGTGCTCGACGGCGTGTTCGACCGCGACGGCGCGCTGCCCATCGGCACCGACGGCGGCCTCAAGTGCTTCGGCCACCCCATCGGCGCCTCGGGCCTGCGCATGGTCTACGAGGTGTACCTGCAGCTGCAAGGCCGCGCGGGCGAGCGGCAGCTCAAGCACGTCGACCTGGGCCTGACCGAGAACCTGGGCGGCCATCCGCACCAGAACGTTTGCGCGGTGTCGATCATCGGGCGCCACGGCGCCTGAGCGAACCGCTTTTTCTCTCTCTTTTCCTTTTTCCCTTTTTCCCTTTTTCCACAGGAGACATCCCCATGCGAGGACTCAAAGGCAAGACCGCCATCGTGACGGGCGCGGGCAGCGGCATCGGCCGCGCCATTGCGCTGCGGCTGGCGGCCGAGGGCGTGACGGTCGGCGTGTTCGACATCAACGAAGCCGGCGCCGGCGACACCGTCAAGGCCATCGAGGCGGCCGACGGCAAGGCCGTGGCCGTGGCCTGCGACATCACGGACTATGGCGCAGTGACCGCCGCCGTGAAGAGCTTCGAGAGCAGCACCGGCGCGGGCACCGACATCCTGGTGAACAACGCGGGCTGGGACACGCCCATGCCCTTCCTCAAGACCGAGGAGGCCTTCTGGAAGAAGGTGACGGCCATCAATTGGTTCGGCCCGCTTCACATGACGCACGCCGTGGCGCAAGGCATGGCCGCGCGCAAGAGCGGGCGCGTGGTCAACATCGCGTCCGACGCGGGCCGCGTGGGCTCCACCGGCGAGGTGGTGTATTCGGGCTGCAAGGGCGCGACCATCGCCTTCGCCAAGGCACTGGCGCGCGAAGTGGCGCGCAGCAACGTCACGGTGAACACGGTGTGCCCGGGCCCGACCGACACGCCCGCCATGGACGCCTTCGTCGGCACCGGCGAGCAGGGCCAGAAGATCCGCGACGCGATGGTGCGCGGCGTGCCGCTGGGCCGCATCGGCGTGCCCGACGACTACCCCGGCCTCGTGGCCTTCCTGGCCAGCGACGACGCCGCCTTCATCACCGGCCAGACGATCAGCGTCTCGGGCGGCCTGAGCATGCACGGTTGAACACACACGAACACAGGAGCAAAGAGACATGAGCAAGCCATACAAGGACATCCTCTACGAAGTGCGCGACGGCGTCGTGAACATCACCATCAACCGCCCCGAGGTGTACAACGCCTTTCGCAACCAGACGCTGGAAGAACTCATCGACGGGCTGCGCCGCGCCGACGAAGAAAAGAGCGCCAACGTGATGGTGCTCTCGGGCGCCGGCGACAAGGCCTTCTGCACCGGCGGCGACCAGAAGGTGCACCTGAGCGAAGACGGCCTGTACGGCCCGCGCGGCACGGTGGGCATGCCCATCGAAGAGATGCAGACCGCCCTGCGCGACCTGCGCAAGGTGTCGATCGCCAAGGTGCAGGGCTTCGCCATTGGCGGCGGCAACGTGTTCGCCACCCTGTGCGACCTGACCATTGCCAGCGAAAAGGCCACCTTCGGCCAGGTCGGCCCGAAGGTCGGCTCGGTCGATCCGGGCTGGGGCACGGCCTACCTCGCGCGCATCGTGGGCGAGAAGAAGGCGCGCGAGATCTGGTTCCTGTGCCGCAAGTACAGCGCCGCCGAGGCCGAGAAGATGGGCCTGGTCAACAAGGTGGTGCCGCACGACCAGCTCGACGCCGAAGTCGAGCAGTGGTGCAAGGAGATCAACGAGATGAGCCCGACCGCGCTGACCATCGCCAAGCGCTCGTTCAACGCCGACACCGAGAACATCCGCGGCATCGGCTTCCTGGGCATCCAGACCGTGAAGCACTACTACCAGTCGGACGAGTCCAAGGAAGGCGTGAAGGCCTTCAACGAGCGCCGCAAGGCCGACTTCAAGAAGTACCTCTGAGCGCGCGACCGGAGACCGCCACGTGGAACCCACGCTGATCCATACCGCGCTCGATGCCGACGGCGTGCTCGTCGCCACCATCGACATGCCGGGGCGTTCGATGAACGTCTTCTCCACCGAACTGATGGACGCGCTCGACGCGCTGATGGACCGCGCCGAGCGCGACGACGCCGTGCGCAGCGTGGTCGTCACCTCGGCCAAGCCGACCTTCCTGGCCGGTGCCGATCTGGTGATGGTGCGCGGCTTCACCGAGCGCGCGCGCCGTGGCACGCACGACGAGATGTTCGCGCTGTGCGGCCGGCTGGGCCGACAGTTCGTGCGCCTCGAGGCCTCCGCCAAGCCCTGGGTGGCGGCCGTCAACGGCATCGCGCTCGGCGGCGGGCTCGAGCTTGCGCTGGCCTGCCGCGTGCGGCTGGTGACGGACGACCCGCGCACCCAGCTCGGCGTGCCCGAGGTGCGCTGGGGCCTGCTGCCCGGCGCGGGCGGCACGCAGCGGCTGCCGCGCCTTGCCGGCTTCGAGGCGGGCATCGACCTGCTGCTGAGCGGCCGTTCGATCAACCCCGCCGACGCCGTTCAGCTCGGCATCTTCGCGCGACAGGTGCCAGCGGCGCAGCTGCTCGACGAGGCCAAGGTCGCGGCACGCGCCATGCACGGCCAGCCCTGCGACGCACAGGCGAAGTTCTCCCGCCTGGCACAGGCCGACGTGCCGGCGTGGAGCGAAGACACGGCGCGCAGCATCGCGCTGCGCCACGGCGTCGCGGAGGCGGACTTCGCGCTCTATCCGGCCTACAGCGCGATCGTCGACAGCGTGCTCAAGGGCGCGCGCCTGCCGCTCGCCGAAGCCACCGACGTCGAGATGACCCAGTTCCTGCGGCTCATGTTCAACCCGGTGGCGGGCAACATGGTGCGCACGCTGTTCCTCGAGCGGCTGCGGGCCGAGCGCGAACTGGCCGCGCCCGAAGGCGTGCGCATCGAGCGCATCGGCGTTGGCGCCATCGGAGCGTCGCGGCGCGCGTGGATCGATGCGCTCGCCAAGTTGAAGCTGCCGCAGGCGCCCGACACCACGCTGCCGCCCGACACGCTCGAGCTGGTCGACACGCAAGGCCGGCACACGCAGGTGGCGCTGCGCGTGCTCGACGAGCCTGCGTCCGCCGGCGACGACGGCGTGCCCGTTGCGGTGCTGTCGCCGGCCGGGCCGTACGGCCGCGTGCTGGAGATCGTGGGTGCCGACGATGCGGCGGCTGCTGCCATCGCCAGTCTTGCGGCCCGGCTGTGGTCGCTGCCCTGGCGCACCCGCGGCCACGGCAGTGTGCTGCAGGGCCTGCGGGGGGCGCTTGCGCCCGCGCAGGTTCAGGCCGCCGTGCGGTATGCGGCGCACCCCGGCGCTGGCGACCCGGCCTTCCTCGACGTCGCAGCCTGCCTTGCAGGCGTGACACCGGCGTGGACCGGCGGGCCGCTCACGCAGGCCTGGGCCGAGCGCGACACGCTGGTGCCGACCTTCGACGCCGACGCGCGCGCGGCCTGGGCCACGTTGCAACCCGTGCTGGCGCGGGCCGCGGCATGACCGACCGCAGCCGCGTCGGCTTCACGACGCCCCCAACGCTGATGGACGTCGATGCCTGGCGCGTCAAGCTGTTCTGCCAGGCCACCGGCGAGACCGATCCGGTCTACTGGGACCCGGTGGCCGCGCAAGCGGCCGGCCACCCGGCCTGCCCGGTGCCACCCACGTTCCTGAAGGCGATCGAGGGCGAGCACTTCAGCAGCGCGCAACTCATGAAGCTGCTCGACGTGCCGCTGCGCGGCGTGCTGCATGCCGAGCAGTCCTTCGAATGCCTGGCGCCGGTGCACGCGGGCGACCGCATCGAGGTCAGCCGCACTGTGAGCGATATCTACGACAAGAAGGAAGGCGCCTTCACCTTCATCGTGGTCGACACGCACTACCGTGCCGCCGCCGGGCCGGTCGCCACGAGCCGCCAGACGATCCTGGTGCGCAATGCCCTGAACCCCGCGGCCTCCGCATGACCACGCGCACACCCTATCCCGCGCAGATCGCGCTGAACTGCGGCCCTGTGAGCGCGGTCGACCTGGCGCTGTTCGCGGCCGCCTCGGGCGACCACAACCCGCTGCACCTGGACCTTGCCACCGCGCAGGCCGCGGGCTTCGACCGCCCGGTGGTGCACGGCATGCTGACGATGGCCTATGCCGCGCGGCTGTGCAGCAGCCACTTCGGCCCCGGCAGCGTGCGCGCGCTGCAGACCCGCTTCACCGGTGTCGCGAAGCTCGGCGACACCGTGCGGTTCACCGGCACGCTGACAGGCACCGAAGGCGCCTGCGGCATCTACACGCTCAGCGCGCTGGCCACCGACGGCAGCGAACTCATGACGGGCACCGCCCGCGTCGAGCGCCGGGGCGCCGCATGACCTCTGCCCGCCTCATCGACGCGCTCCAGCCCGGCCTGCGTGTGTTCGTGCCCACGCTGAGCAACGAATCAGCGCTGCTGCAGCAGGAGCTGCAGGCCGACCCGGAGCGCGCGCGCGACGTCACCTTCACCGGCGTGCAGTTCCCCGGCATCGACCGCACCGATTACCTTGCGGTGCACCCGCTGGCGCGCCAGCAGGCGTTCTTCATGTCGCCCTCGGTGCGCGCAGGCATGGCCGAGCGCCGCGCCGAGTTGCTGAGTCTCGACTACGTGGGCATCGCCCGCCACCTGCGGGAGAGCCCGCCGCCCGACGTGGCCATTGCGCAGCTCACCCCGCCCGATGCCGAAGGCTGGTGCAGCCCCGGCCTCACGGGCGACTTTCTTCCGCTGGTGTGGTCGCGCGCGGGCAAGCGCGTGGCGCACATCAATCCCCGCATGCCGCGCACGCAGGGCGGCTTTCGGGTGCACGTGTCGAAGATCGACGTGGCCGTGGAGGCCGATGCGCCACTGGCCGGCTTCACCGACCCGGCCGCTGGCGAAACGGAACTGCGCATCGGCGCGCATGCCGCCACGCTGGTGCGCGACGGCGACACGCTGCAGTTCGGCATCGGCTCGGTGCCGCTGGCGCTCGGGCGGGCGCTGGCATCGCACCGGCGGTTGCGCTTTCATGGCGGGCTGGTGTCGAGCGCGCTTCGCGTGCTGTGGGAGGCCGGTGCGCTCGACCGCAGTGCGCCCATCACCACCGGCGTGGTGCTGGGCGACACCGCCTTCCACCACTTCGCGGCCGACCTGCCTTCGCTGACGATCCGCGACGTCTTGCACACGCACAACACGGCGGTGATCGCGGCCATTCCCCGCTTCGTGGCGATCAACTCGGCGATCGAGGTCGACCTCTTCGGGCAGGTCAACGCGGAGCGCGCGGGCGGCGTCATCCAGGCCGGTGCCGGCGGCCTGCCCGCCTTTGCGCAAGGCGCGCTCGCCTCGCGCGGCGGGCGGCTGCTGATCTGCCTGGCGGCCACCGCGCGCAAGGGCACCGTGTCGCGCATCGTGCCGTCGCTGACCGACCAAGGGCTGTGCACGCTGCCGCGCTACCTGGCCGACGCGGTGGTCACCGAGCACGGTGTGGCCGAACTGCGCGGGCTCTCGCTCGACGCGCGCGCCGAGGCGCTGATCGCCATCGCCGCCCCCGAACACCGCGACCCTTTGCAAGCGGCATGGGCCGCGATGCGGCGCACCGCCTGAACCGCCTCAGCTCATGAATCCACAGACTGCTGCCGCGCCGGAAGGCTTCGAACCGGTCGAGTTGGGCGGCGCCTTCGCGGTGCACAACGGCCCGCTGTTCGCCCGCTGGGCCGACGACCACCTGCTGCTCGGGTTTCGCGTGGGGCCGAAGCATGTCAACCCGGGGCAAGGCTGCCACGGCGGCATGCTGTGCACCTTCGCGGACATCCTGGTGTCGACGGCGGCGCAGTACCAGACCGACATTCCGCGCCAGTTCCTGCCGACGATCAGCCTGCAGACCGACTTCCTCGCCATCGCCCCGCTGGGCAGCTGGGTGCAGGGCCGCGCCGACGTGCTGAAGGTCACGCGCAACCTCGTGTTCTCGCAAGGGCTGGTGCAGGCCGATGGCGAGACCGTGTTGCGCGTGAGCGGCGTCTTCCGCCGCGGCCCGCTGCTGGCCGAGTCCGACGGCGACCAGGCGCTGCGGCTGCCGGGCATGCCGCAACGCGCCTGAATCTTTTCTGACGCTCTTCAGTCGTCCGTGAGGCGAATGAGCCGCTTGCCGAGGTTCTCGCCGCGGTAGAGCCCCGCGATGGCGTCGGGCGCGTGCGCGATGCCGTCGAGCACCTCCTCGAGGTACACCAGCTTGCCTTCGCGCAGCCATTGCGCGAGATCGCGGCGGGCCGCGGGATAGCGGTCGGCATGGTCGAAGATCACGAAGCCCTGCATGCGCGCGCGCTTCACCAGCAGGTGGCGTTCCACGCGCGGGCCCTGCGGCGCGGGGTTCCAGCTTGCGACCGATGCCGTGCCGCACACGACGATGCGCGCACCGACGTTGAGGTGCGTCATCACTGCGTCGCTGATGACACCGGCGGTGTTGTCGTAGTACACATCGACACCGCCTTCGCAAGCCTTCGCGAGCTGCTCGGCAAAGTCGTCGGCCTTGTAGTCCACAGCCGCATCGAAGCCGAAGCGTTCGACGCACAGCGCGCGCTTGTCGGGCCCTCCGGCAATGCCCACGGTGCGGCAACCGTGGATCCTGGCGATCTGCCCGACGCACGAGCCCACGGCACCCGCGGCCGTAGAAACCACGACGGTCTCGCCAGCCTTGGGCTGGCCGAGTTCCAGCAGGCCGAAGTGCGCCGTCACGCCGTTGATGCCCATCACGCCGAGCGAGGTAGACAGCGGCAGGTCGTCTTCCTCCACGCGCCGTTCGATCGCCGTGCCCTGCACCACCGCGTAGTCCTGCCAGCCGAAGAGGCCTGTCACCTTGGTGCCGACAGGCAACGCCGGGTCGCGCGATGCCTCGATGCGCCCCGCCGCAAAAGAGCGCATGACCGCGCCGATGGCCACCGGCTCCGAGTAGTTCGCCACCGCGGCCACCCACCCGCGCATCGCGGGCTCCACCGAGAGGTAGATGTTGCGCACCAGCACCTCGCCGGGCTGCAGCTCCGGCACCGGGCTCGTGACGATCTCGAAGTGTTCCGCCTGCGGAATGCCGGGGGGCCGCGAAGCAAGAAGAACCTGTCTGTTGACGCGCTGGGACATGTGGGTTTCTCCGGGGGTGCGGACGGTATGCCGCTGGTTCAAATCCGCTATAGTACACATGCGTATGATGTACATCCATACGCTCAACGACACAGCACAGGAGACGAGTCGATGGCTGGAAAATGGTTCGAGGAATTCGTGGTCGAACAGCAGTTCGATCATGAGATACGGCGCACTGTGCTCGAGTCGGACAACATGTGGTTCAGCAACGCCACCTGCAACCCGGCGGCCATCCACATCGACGCAGAGTACGCCAAAGGTACCGAGTTCGCAAAGCCGCTGATGAACAGCATCTTCACGCTCGGGCTGGTCATCGGCCTGTCGGTGCAGGACACCACGCTGGGCACCACGGTGGCCAACCTGGGCATGACCGACGTGCGCTTTCCCGCGCCGGTGTTCGCCGGCGACACGCTGCGCTCGCGCACCACGGTGCTCGAGGTGCGCGCGAGCAAGTCGCGGCCCAATGCAGGCATCGTGACCTTCCTGCACCAGGGCTTCAACCAGCGCGACGAAGAAGTGGCCACGCTGCGGCGCCAGGCGCTGATGCTGCGCAAGCCGGAGGCCGCGTGATGGCCCTGCGCTCGATGCTCTTCGTGCCGGCCGACAGCGAACGCAAGCTCGCCAAGGGCCTGGGCAGCCCTGCCGACGCGCTGATCCTCGACCTGGAAGACGCCGTGGCGCCCGCGCACAAGGCCGCGGCGCGCGGCAGCGCCACCGCCTTCATCGCCGAGCACGCGGCGCGCCTGCAGACGCAGCTGTACGTGCGCATCAACCCGCTCGACTCCGGCCTGGCCATGCAGGACCTCGCCGCCGTGGTGGTGCCCGGGCTGGCCGGCATCATGCTGCCGAAGACGCACAGCGCCGACGACATCCGCCGCATCGCCTTCTGCCTCGATGCACTCGAGGCCCGCGCCGGCATCGCGCCGGGCACGGTGCGCATCGTGCCGGTGGCCACCGAAACCGCGCAGGCCATGCTCACCATGGCCAGCTACACGCGCGACGTGCCGCGGCTCGCCGGCATCACCTGGGGCGCCGAAGACCTGTCGGCGGCCATCGGCGCCATTTCGAACCGCGACGCGGACGGCAGCCTGTCGCCGCTGTACACGCTGGCCAACTCGATGTGCCTGTGCGCCGCGGCCTCCGCGGGCGTGCCGGCCATCGACACGCTCTACACCGACTTCCGCGACGCGGCCGGCCTCGCTGCTTCGTGCGCCGTGTCGCGCCGCCGCGGCTTTGCCGGCCGCATCGCCATCCACCCCGACCAGGTCGCGGTGATCAACGAGGCCTTCTCGCCGAGCGAGGCCGAACTGGCCCACGCGCGCCGCGTGGTCGAGGCCTTCGCGGCCCAGCCCGACGCGGGCACCGTCGGCCTCGACGGCGCGATGCTCGACATGCCCCATCTGAAACAGGCGCGCCGCACGCTCGGCCTCGAAGGCTGAAGCGCAGCGCGCCTTCGTCCACTCGCCCCTTCAAGCAACGGAGACATCTGCAATGGACTTCTCGATCCCCGAGGACCACACGGCCATTCGCGACGGCGTCGGCGCCGTGGTGAGGTCGTTCGACGACGAATACTGGCTCGCCCGCGACGACGACGGCGAGTTTCCCAAGGCCTTTCACCGCGCCATGGCCGATGCCGGCTGGCTCGGCATCACCATGCCGCAGGAGTACGGCGGCGCCGGCCTGGGCGTGACCGAGGCGGTGATCATGCTGCACGAGGTCGCGAGCCACGGCGGCGCGATGGCGGCCGCATCGACGGTGCACATCAACCTGTTCGGGCCGCACCCCATCGTGGTCTTCGGCACCGAGGACCAGCGCAAGCGCTGGCTGCCGCGCTTGGTCGAGGGCAAGGACCAGTGCTGCTTCGGCTTCACCGAGCCCGACGCGGGGCTGAACACCACCGCCATCAAGACCTTCGCCGAGAAGGTGCCGGGCGGCTACGTGGTGCACGGCCAGAAGGTGTGGACCTCGACCGCGCAGGTCGCCAACAAGATCATGCTGCTCACGCGCACGACCAAGCTGGAAGACTGCAAGCGACCGACCGACGGCATCACCATCTTCTACACCGACCTGGACCGCAGCAAGATCGAGGTGCGCCGCATCCCGAAGATGGGCCGCAAGGCGGTGGACTCCAACGCCATCTTCATCGACGGCCTGTTCATTCCCGACGCGGACCGTGTCGGCGAGGAAGGCAAGGGCTTCAGCTACATCCTGCACAGCCTGAACCCCGAGCGGCTGCTGGTGGCGGCCGAGGCCATTGCCATCGGCCAGGACGCATTGCGCCGCGCCACGCGGTACGCGCGCGACCGCGTGGTGTTCGATCGGCCCATCGGCCAGAACCAGGGCATCCAGCATCCGCTGGCCGAGCGCTGGATGGCGCTGGAAGCGGCCTGGGCCATGACCATGAAGGGCGCCTGGCTCTACGACAACCACCGGCCCTGCGGCGCGGAGGCCAACACGGCGAAGTTCCTTGGCGCGCGCGCGGGCTACGACTCGGCGCTGCAGGCGGTGCTCACGCACGGCGGCTTCGGCTACGCCAAGGAATACCACGTCGAGCGCCTGCTGCGCGAGGTGACCATCACGCGCATCGCGCCCATCACCGAGCAGCTCATCCTGTCGTTCATCGCCGAGAAGGTGCTGGACCTGCCCAAGTCGTACTGACCGCAGTAGCGACTTCCCTTGTGAAGGAAACAATGTGATCAAACGCGGACTCTTCAGCGAGGAGCACGATGCCTTCCGCGACATGGTGCGAAAGTTCATCGAAAACGAGATTGCGCCCCACCACGCGGCGTGGGAAAGCGAAGGCATCGTGCCGCGCGAGCTCTGGCGCAAGGCCGGCGCGGCGGGCATGCTCTGCTGCACCATCCCCGAGGAATACGGCGGCGCCGGTGCCGACTACCTGTTCGACGTGGTGGTGTTCGAGGAAATGGCGCGCTCGGGCTACACCGGCCCGGGCTTCATGATCCATTGCGACCTGGTGGCCACCTACGTGAAGTCTTTCGGCACCGAGGCGCAGAAGAAGCAGTGGCTGCCGAAGATGGTGCGCGGCGAGGCCATCGGCTCGCTCGGCATGACCGAGCCCCACGCCGGCTCCGACCTGAAGGCGATCCGCACCAAGGCGGTTCGCGACGGCGACGACTTCGTGATCTCCGGGCAGAAGGTGTTCATCTCCAACGGGCAGCTGTGCGACGTGATCGTGCTGGCCACCAAGACCGACTCCACGGCCGGCGCCAAGGGCGTCACGCTGTTCCTGGTCGACACCAGCCTGCCGGGTTTTCGCCGCGGCAAGAACCTGCAGAAGCTCGGCATGAAGGGCCAGGACACGTCGGAGCTGTTCTTCGACGAGGTGCGCGTGCCGGCCTCGGCCATGCTCGGCGAGGAAGGCCGCGGCTTCGAACTGATGATGACCAAGCTCGCGCAGGAACGCCTTGCCCAGGCCATCCGCTCGGCCACCGTGGCCGAAACGGTGGTGGAGTGGACGGTCGACTACGTGGCCAATCGCAAGGCCTTCGGCAAGACCATCGGCGACTTCCAGAACACGCAGTTCAAGCTCGCCGAGCTCAAGACCGAAGCCGTGGTGGGCCGCCAGTTCACAGACAAGTGCATCGAGAGTTTCATGCAGGGCGAGCTCGATGCGGTCGACGCGGCCATGGCCAAGATGTGGCTGTCGAACACGCACTGCAAGATCGTCGACGAGTGCCTGCAGCTGTTCGGCGGCTGGGGCTACATGTGGGAATATCCGATCGCGCGGGCCTACGCCGACGCGCGCATCGTGAAGATCGCGGGCGGCTCGATCGAGGTGATGAAGCACATCATCGGGCGCCAGATGTTCTCCAGCTACCAGAAGGGCGGCGACCGCTACAACGGCGTTGCCGGCATCAACCCCGCCTGAGGCGCGCACGCCCCGGCATTCGAAGGAACGACCCATGACGACGATGGCCAGCGGACCGATCCGCGACGACGCCCTGAAGGGCAAGCGCATTCTCATCACCGGCGGCGGCACCGGCCTGGGCAAGGAGCTGGCGCGCGCCTTCGTGGCGCACGGCGCGTCCGTGCACATCTGCGGGCGGCGCGAAGGCGTGCTGCAGGAGGCCGTGGCCGAGCTGCGCGCGCAGGCCGCGCACGGCGGCACGGTGGAGCACCACATCTGCGACGTGCGCAGCGCCGAGCAGATGGAGGCCATGGTCGAGAAGATCTGGGAAGGCGGAGCGCTCACCGGCCTGGTGAACAACGCGGCGGCCAACTTCATCTCGCCGTCGATCGAGATCAGCCCGCGCGGCTTCGAGGCCGTGCGCTCCACCGTGATGGACGGTGCGCTCTACGCCACGCTGGCCTGCGGGCGCCGCTGGATCGCGCAGGGCCTGCCCGGCTCGGTGGTGAGCATGCTGGTGACCTGGGTGTGGACCGGTTCGCCCTACGTGCTGCCCTCCGTGATGGCGAAGACGGCCGTGCACGCCATGACGATGTCGCTGGCCGTGGAATGGGGGCAGCACAACATCCGCGTGAACGCGGTGGCGCCCGGCCCCTTCCCCACCGAGAGCGCATGGGAAAAGCTCGCGCCGATCCCCAAGGCCAACGTGGGCGCGGCCTCCTCCGAGAAGGTGCCCATGGGCCGCTTCGGCAAGATGAACGAGCTGTGCAACCTGCTGATGTTCCTGCAGTCGGACGGCTGCGACTACATCACGGGACAGAACATCGCCATCGACGGCGGCCACCACCTGGCGGCCCCCAGCACCTTCGCCGAGATGAACGCCATGACGCCCGAGGACTGGGCCGAGGCCAAGCGCATCGTGCGCGGACGCGCGGAGCAGGAAAAGGCGCAACGCAGCGCTGGCTGAGCGGCACCTTCGCATGACCCGCAGGAGAAGTTTTCTCGGCGCCGTGGCCATGGCGTCGGCGCTGCCCTTCGATGCCGTGCGCGCGCAGGGCTTCCCGTCGCGGCCGATCACTCTGATCGCCCCCTCGGTGGTGGGCGGCTCCACCGACGTGGTCTGCCGCGCCATGGCAGAAGCGGTCGGGCGCCGGCTCGGCGTGGCGGTGGTGGTGGAGAACAAGGCCGGCGCCGGCGGCTCGCTGGGCGGCCTGGCGCTCGCTTCCGCCAGGCCCGACGGCCACACGGTGGCGCTGCTGCCGCTGGCCACCTTCCGCATGCCGCTGATGCAGAAGATGGCCTTCGACCCGCTGCGCGACATCGCCTATGTGGCCGGCCTCGGCGGCTTCGTGTTCGGACTGGCCGTGAAGGCCGATGCCCCGTTCCACAGCCTGGCCGAGCTGATCGACCATGCACGCCGGCACCCGGGCGAAGTGAGCTACGGCCACGCCGGCATCGGCTCCACGCCGCACCTCGCGGTGGAAGAGCTGGCGCAGAAGACCGGGGGGCAGTTCACGGCCGTGCCGTACAAGGGCTCGAACGAGGCGCTGGCCGCGCTGCTCGGCGGGCAGATCTCGGTGATGAGCGGCACCACCGAATTCGCGCCGCATGTGCAGTCGGGCAAGCTGCGCGTGCTGGCCACGCTGGGCGCCAAGCGTGCCGCGGCGTTTCCCGACGTGCCGACGCTGCGCGAATCGGGCGTGGACATCGTGAACGAGTCGCCCTTCGGCATCGGCGCGCCGCGCGGCACCGACGCGTCGGTGGTCCGCACGCTGCACGACGCCTTTCGCGCGTCGCTGGACGACCCGACCGTGAAGTCCGTCTACGCGCGTTTCATGCTGCCGATGATTCCCATGAACCCGGCCGAGTACGAGGCCTTTGCACGCCGCACGGTCGCCTCCGAACGCGCGACGCTCGCGCGGCTCGGCCTGCTGAAGAAGGAGTGAGTGTGTCGAGTCTTTCCGCGCCGGTGCTGGACCTGCGCCTGCATGCCCGCAAGGCCCCCGACCGCCCCGCCATCGTCTGTGGCGACGTGCAGCTCAGCTACGGTGAACTGGAGGCGCTGGCCAATCGCTGCGCCGGCGTGTTCCGCCGGCTCGGGCTGGTGCGCGGCGACCATGTCGCCACGCTGCTGAGCAACCGGCCCGAGGGGCTGGCCGCCGCCTGGGCTGCATGGCGCTCGGGCCTGTACCTCACGCCCATGTCGACCGCGCTCGCGCCGCCGGAGCTGCAGTACCTGGTGGAAGACTGCGACGCGAAGGCGGTGCTGGTCGATGCGTCGCTCGGCGAACTGGTGGCCGCGCTGCCCGGCGCCGCCGCGCGGCCGGTGCACTGGTTGTCTTTGGGCGGCGCCGTCGAAGGCTTTTCTGCGCTCGAGCCGCTGCTGGACGCGGCCTCGCCCGCCCCGCACGCCGACGAGCCGCCTGGCGCGCTGATGATGTACACCTCGGGCACGACCGGTGCGCCCAAGGGCGTGATCCGCCCGCTGCTGCCGCCCGAGTGGCGCGGCACGCCGCCTTTTGCGGCCGACCTGCTCGACCTGTTCCAGGTGGGCGGCGACGACGTTCGCTACCTGTCGACCGCGCCGCTGTACCACGCGGCACCGCTGCGCGTGGCGCTGGCCGTCACTGCCGGCGGCGGCACCGTCTTCGTGATGGAGCGCTTCGACGCCGAGGAGGCGCTGCGGCTGATCGAGCACGAAGGCATCACGCACAGCCAATGGGTGCCTTCGATGTTCCAGCGGCTGCTGGCGCTGCCGGCCGAGCGCCGCGCCGCACTGCGCGCCCCCGCGCACCGCATCGCCGTGCACGGCGCCGCGCCCTGCCCGCCCGCGCTGAAGCGCGCAATGATCGATTGGTGGGGCCCCATCCTGCTCGAGTACTACTCGGGCAGCGAAGGCGTCGGCCTGACGCTGATCGACTCGGTCGAGGCGCTGCGCAAGCCCGGCTCCGTGGGCCGCGCGCGCAAGGGCGTGGTGCACATCGTCGATGCCGACGGCGGCGAACTGCAGCCCGGGCAGACCGGCGTCGTGTACTTCTCGGGCCTCAAGCCCTTCGCGTACCACAAGGCGCCGGAGAAGACGCTGAGCCGCACGCACGCGCAGGGCTGGCAGACCTTCGGCGACATGGGCCACGTCGACGACGAAGGCTGGCTCTACCTGACCGACCGGCAGGACGACATGATCATCTCGGGCGGCGTCAACATCTACCCGCAGGAAATCGAGGCCGCCATGCTCGAGGTGCCCGGCGTGTGGGAGTGCAGCGTGGTGGGGGCGGCGGACGAGCGCTTCGGCGAACGGCCCGTAGCCTTCATCGTGCCAGCACGCGACGCGGCACACGACCCCGATGCGCTGGTGGCCCTGCTGGCGCGCGTGCGTGCGCACAACAAGGAACGCCTGGGCCGCCTGAAGCAGCCCGACGAGATCCACCTGATCGACCAGCTGCCGCGCACCGCCACCGGCAAGGTGCTTCGCCGACAGCTGCGCGACGGTCTCGGCAAGGGCCTTTCAGGCAAGGCCGTTTAAAGGCCCTTTAGTCAGCAGAAGAGAAGGCCGGCCCCTGCGGCGGCTCGCAGGCGCGCCGCCGTTCCTTTCCGTTCGTCAGGTGGAGCCGCATGGCCGCACGCGCGGCTTGCGCGTCCTGCTGCTCGATGGCCTGGAAGATGCACCAGTGCTCGTGGCGCGCCTGGTTCATCCACACCGCGCTCTGCTTCTCGCCGCCCACGGCGATGAGGAACGCGGTCGGCACGCAGGTGGGGCTCAGCGCCTCCAGGATCGCGGAGAAATGCGGGCTGTGCGAGATGCGCGCAATTTCAAGGTGGAACTGGAAGTCGGGAAAGGCCGTGTCCATGTCCTGGTCCATCGCGGCGTTGAAGGCGTCGAGCGCGCGCTTCAACGAGACCAGTTCGTCGGCGCTGCGGCGTTGCGCCGCCAGCGCCGCAGCCTCGGTCTCCAGCCCGATGCGCAGCTCGATCAGCGCAATCGCCTGCTCGAGGCTGTCGTCGGGGCTGCTGTCGACGCGAAACGGCCTGGCCCGCGACGCGCCCACGACGAAGGTGCCCACACCCCGCTGCGGCCGGACCATGCCGGCGGCCTGCAGCTTCGACAGTGCCTCCCGCACCACCGTTCGGCTCACGCCGAACTCCTGCATGATCGCCGCCTCGGTCGGCAGCTTGTCGCCCGCGCGCAGCGGGCCGATCCGGATCCGCCTGCCCAATGCATCGACGACGCCGGCGCTCAGGCTGCGCGGGCGGCTGCGCTCGAACGGTTTCATGTGCAAATCCGTCCATGGTACGGGCAAGCCCCGGTCCGTCGTCGGCAATTGGCGGCTCATGGCCGACGGCTCGGAGCCGAGGTCCTGCAGGTGCTTGGCGAATTCGGGCTTGGCCACGATGCGTCGAAAGTCCTGCCCGGTCTCAGAGCGCGAGCAGCCACCCCGCGAGCGCCGCGAGCGCGACCACCAGCACGGGCGACTGCCGCCAGTACACCAGCAAGCCGAAGGCGCCCAGCGCAAGACCGAAATCGGCCCGCGAATGGATCGCGCTGGTCCACACCGGGTCGTACAGCGCGGCCGCCAGGACACCGACCACGGCCGCGTTGATTCCAGCCATCGCACGCTGCACGCCGTCGCGCCGGCGCAGGACTTCCCAGAACGGCAGCGCGCCGACCACCATCAGGAAGGCGGGAACGAAGATGGCGACAAGAAGCGTCAAGCCGCCAATCCATCCGCCCAAGGTGCCCGTCATCGCCGCGCCAAGGTAGGCCGCGAAGGTGAACAACGGGCCGGGCACGGCCTGCGCTGCGCCGTAGCCGGCGAGGAACGCGTCGTTGCCGAGCAACCCGTTGGGCACCACGCTGGCCTGCAGCAGCGGCAGCACCACGTGGCCCCCGCCAAACACGAGCGCACCCGATTGGTAGAAGGACGAGACGACCGACAGCGCCGGCATGCCGACCGCAGCAGCCAGCGGCGGCAGCAGCACGAGCAGGAGCGCGAACAGCAGCAGCATCGCCGCGCCTGTCCGCCTGCTCACGCCGTAGTCTCGGTGCACGGCGACCGGCAGATGGCCGAGCTGCACCGCCCATCGCCCGGCAACGCCGCCCGCGACGATGGCAGCGACCTGCCCCGTCACCGAAGGAACGGCAAGCACCAGCAACGCGGCAACGACGGCGACACCCGCCCGCGTGCGGTCCGGGCAGAGCGTCCTGGCCATTCCCCAGACCGCCTGCGCGACGACGGCGACCGCGACGATCTTCAGACCATGGACCGCACCCGACTGCGCCAGCGCGGACCACTGGGCGACGCCCAGTGCAAACAGGATGAGGGCGATGGCGGAGGGAAGCGTGAACCCGGCCCATGCGCACAGCGCGCCCAGCCACCCCGCCCGCCCGAGCCCGAGCGCGATGCCCACCTGGCTGCTCGCCGGACCCGGCAGGAACTGGCACAGCGCAACCAGGTCCGCATAGCTCTTGTCGTCCAGCCACGCGCGGCGGTCGACGAACTCGGTGCGAAAGTAGCCAAGGTGCGCAACGGGGCCGCCGAACGAGGTCAGGCCGAGTTTCAGGAAGGCCAGGAACACCTCGATGGCCGAGCCGCCGGTCGGGCTTGCACTCGCTGGCGAAGCGGCGGTTGCGGCGTTCCCCTTGTGTGCGCTGTGTGCCTTGCCTGCCTTTCTTTCCTTGCTTGCCTGATGCCGGCTCATCGGATTTCCACCCTGAATGCTGTTTCGTCGGGCATCTTAGCGAGAGATCTTGACCAGCTTCTTTCCACCGATGCATTGCATCTGAACAAGCGCTGCATACCTTCTCCGTGCGCTTAAGTCGTTCACCTCAACTTCACGACCTGGCATGTTCCAAGCGGACGACGCTTTTGCGCTCGCGCCGCCGCTCGTGGTGGTCACGGCGGCGCAATGTGCATGGCCAAGCGGACCCTCTTCCGAACGAAATCCACCGCACGACCAGGACCCCATCAACTGCTGGCAAAAATAGATGAATCTGAATGGTTTGTGAACTACTAAAGTATTACATTTCTGACGCCGAAAAGCGAGGAGCGAATGAGGAAGCCAACCGGCTCGCGCGACTTCGAGGAGCAGAGCGAATGCCACTGGACTACCTGATCAAGCTCCACCATGGTCAGCTGCCTGTCACCGTCACTTCTCCAGCGGATCTGAAGCAGATCTCGTTGCTCAAGGCGACCGGTCTCATCGAGGCCACGCTGGCGCTCTCCGGCGCGCCGGACAAGGCTTTTCAAAGAATCGAAGCAGCGCTCGTCCAATCGATCACGGATGCGGGCAAGGCTGAAATCACGGCCGCCACGGGCCATGCAACGCATGGCGGATTGCCCCTCGCCGGGGGGAACACGCTCGCGCTCGAGTACCTCCGCCTGATCGAGTACTGCAGCCTGCCGATCTCCGTCACGGAACACAGCGTGGTCGACAGTGTCGAGGCGCTTGCCAGGGCAGGACTTGTCGATGCGACCATCGAGACCTTGCCGCGCCAGGCGCCGATGCCCGGCGAGCGCACTGCACGGGTTCACCGGATCACCGAGGTGGGGCATGACTTTCTATCGCGCAAGCATGGAAAGGCCGTGAACCGCACAAGAAGCCAGTCCCTTCAAACTTTGCAAGCCTGGATTTCCGCCAGCGCGCAGCCGCTGGAGGCCTGAGACAAGACGGAGGCTGTGCGCAAACCCGAGACGACATCCGGACGAGGAGCAATCGCAGGATGCGGTTGACGCGGGGTGGCGCCAGCAGCGCCGACAAGGGGAAGTGACGAGATGGAACCGATCCCGTATCTGATCTGGCTCCAGGGCAAGTCGCTGCCCCTCGCTGTTTCGACACCGCAGGAAACCCGGCTCGTGTCCATGCTCAAGGCGGCCGGCCTGGTGGAGGCGACGAACCCGGCTCCAGCGAATGCCCAAGGCCGACATTGGCCGGCAGCCGAGGCTGTCGTCCTGTGCATCACCGACCAGGGCCACGAGGCCATCGCGCGACACGTGGCGATGCGAGGTTTCACCGCTACTCCGCAGAAGCACACGCCGCTGGACCGTCTTCGATCGCTCGAGCACTCTGCGTTTCCCTTGCGCGTGGAAGACCCGAACGGATCAACAGCATCGCCGTGCTCAAGGCTGCAGGCTTCGTCGAAGCGACGCTCAGCGGCGCTCCTGCTTGTGGAGATACCCAAGAGTGCAGCAATCAAGCACTGGTGCTACGCATCACCGAACTCGGGCGTGCGGCGTTGGAGAGAAATCGACGCTGATCGATCACCAGGATATCCAGACGCCGTCGAGCACCGCGTACCGGCCCGGTGCAGGCCTAACCCTGCAAGGCCGCCCGCGACACATCGCGCTCGTAGCCACGCGCAGCCACCATGAAAAGGCCGGCAGCCAGCACGCCGAAGACCGGCATCACCGCCAACGCGGCCTGCAGCGACCAGGCGTCGGAAATCCAGCCCGCGATGAACGGCCCCGCGGCCAGGCCCAGCAGGTTCTGCGCGAGCGACAGCACCGACGCACCCGTCGAGCGCACACCAGGGTGCACCACGTCCATCACCACCGCCGCCACCACGCCCGCCTGGCAGGTCATGAAGAAGCCGCCGAGCGCGATGACCGCGAACTGCACCTGCGGCGCGAGCACGATGCCGAAGCGCGATGCACCGAACGCAAAGCCCAGCACCGCGGCGGAAACGAGGCACAGCAGCGCCGTCACCTGCAGCTTGGCGCTCGCACGCCAAAGCCCGGCGCGATCGGCCACTGCGCCCCACACCACGGCGCCCGCCGCACCGCACAGCACGACCAGCGCCGCGCGCAGGGCCGCCTGCTCCGGCGCGAGGCCGTCGACACGGTTCAGGTAGCTCGGCAACCAGGCCCACACGGCGGAGACGAGCACGACCTGCGCCGGCGCTGCAACGCAGACCCAGAACAGGGTCGGCACATGGGCCAGCAGCTTCATCGCGCCGCGCAGGCTGCCATGGCCTGCCGCGGCGCCGCCGGCCGCCAGCGGCACCGTGTCGTAGTCGCGCACCTTGAGGTACAGCAGCGCCAGCAACAGTCCCGGCACGCCCACCACGCCGAACGCCGCCCGCCAACCCCAACGGGCCGCGATGACGCCACCGAGCACCACGCCCAGCACCGACCCCACCGACGCGCACGAGAAGAACACCGCGAGCACCGTGCCGCGCATGCGCATCGGAAAGTGGCTGGCGATCAGCGCCGTGCCCACCGACCCGTAGCCGGCCTCGCCCAGACCGACCACGGCGCGCGCCCCCAGCAGCTGCGTGTAATTGCGGCTGAACATGCACGAGATGGACGCCATGCTCCAGATCAGCGCCATGCACACGATGCTCTTCACGCGGCTGAACCGGTCGGCGGCCAGCGCGACCGGAATGCCCGCGAGCGCCACCGTCACCGACACCACCGAGGCCAGCGCGCCGAGCTGCTTGTCGGACAGCCCCCACTCCTGCTTCAGGTGCGGAAAGAGCGACACGATGACCTGCCGGTCGATGTAGTCGAACAGCATCAGCCCGCAGGTCATGGCAAAGGCGAACCAGGCCTGGCGCGGTCCGATGAGGTAGCTGTCGCGGGCGTTCATGCCAGGCTCAGGCCGCCTTGCGCAGGTAGCCTTGCTGGCCGCCGTTGCGGTTGGCCGCGAAGCCGTTGGCCAGCAGCGATTCCTCGGTGGTCTCGTAGAACACGCCGATCTTGGAGATCTCGCGCGCCTGCTGCGCCGTGGCGATGGGGCGGCCGAACTCGCGCGAGATGCGCACCAGCTGCTCGACCTGCGCGACCGTGCCCATCTTCGCGCTGCGCGACTGGTTCCACAGGTTGTCCTCGATGCCGCAGCGCACGTGCAGGCCCATCGCGATGCCCATCATGTTCACCGGCAGCACGTTGCGCATGGAGCTTTCCACCGTGAGCACCGCGCCGTCGGGCACCGCGCGCACGAAGTTCGCGAAGCTGTAGATGTTCGGCGCATCCATGCCGCCGCCGATGGCCACCCAGTTCATCACCAGCGGACCCTTGTAGATGCCCCGGCGCATCAGCCGCTCGACCGATTCGAAGCTGTTGATGTTGTAGCACTGGAACGCGCTCTGGATGCCGGCCTTGTTGAGGCGGCGGATGTGTTCCTCGGCCCAGCCGGGCTGCGCCGGCACGGTCATTTCCTTGTAGGCCTTGTAGACCTCCGGGTCTTCCATCGACGTGCCGCGGATGTCCGCGTCTTCCCAGTGCTCGACCACGTTCATCTGCGAGGTGTTGATGGTCACGGTGACCTGGTCGGGCTGGGGCTCCAGCTCGGCCAGCATGTGGCGCGTGTCGTCGCTGAGCCATTTGGCCGCGGCACCTTCGCTCTCGGGCGCGAAGCTGATCGAGCCGCCGACCTGGATGATCATCTCGGGCACGGCCTTGCGCACGCCGGCAATGAGCTCGTTGAACTTCGACAGCCGCTTGCTGCCCTTGCCGTCGAGTTCGCGCACATGCAGGTGCAGCACGGTGGCGCCGGCGTTGTAGCAATCGACCGCCTTCTGGATCTGCTGCGCCATCGTGAGCGGGATGTCTTCCGGAAAGTCGGAAGGCACCCACGACGGCGCATAGGGCGCGGCGGTGATGATCAGCGGCTGCTGGTTTTCGGGGTACAGGTGTCCGTCGAGAAAGTTCATGGCGTGGGCCTCGTTGAAGAATTGAAGAAGGGAAAAAAGAAGGGCCGCTCAGTACGTCGCCTCGCCGACGATGCCGGCGCGCTCCATCTTGCGGTGGCAGGGCGGGTAGTCCATCACCGCGTAGTGCTGCGTGGCGCGGTTGTCCCACATCACCACGTCGTCGGGCTGCCAGCGCCAGCGCACCTGGTATTCGGGAATCTGCGCCTGGCCGACCAGGTACGCGAGCAGCATCGCCGCGCCGGGGTTGTTGTCCTGCCCGCAGCGCACGTTCGACGGCGTGTGGAAGTTGGTGAAGTGCGTGGTGAAGCCGTTCACGAACAGGATCTTCTCGCCCGTGTCGGGGTGCGTGCGCACCACGGGGTGTTCGGCGTCGGGGTATTGCGCCTTCAGCGCGAGGCGCTTGTCCGTCGGCATGGCCGCACCGAAGCTGGCCTCGATGCTGTGCCGCGCACGCAGCGTCGCGATGCGGTCCTTGATGTGCTGCGGCAGCCGCTCGTAGGCCAGCGCCATGTTGGCCCACATGGTGTCGCCACCCACGGGCGGGCACTCCACGCAGCGCAGCACGCAGCCCATCGCGGGCGCCTCGCGCCAGGTGCCGTCGGTGTGCCACGCGTTCTCGTAGCGGTCGGGCGGGTTGTCGGGCGACTTGTAGATCTGCACCAGGCCCGGGTGCGCGGGGTCGCTGCCGATCACCGGATGGTCTTCGAGCTCGCCGAAGTGGCGCGCGAAGGCGACGTGCTCGGCGCGCGTGATGTTCTGGTGCCGGAAGAACAGCACCCGGTGCTTCACCAGCAGCGCGCGGATCTCCGCCGCCAGCCCGGCGTCGCGCGAGGCCTCGGCGAGGCTCACGTTGCGCAGTTCCGCGCCGATGGCGCAGGTGGTCGGGCGGACCTCGATGCCATGCGCCACCGAAGAAGTTGCCGAAGAAGCTGTCGAAGAGGTCGTCATCGAAATCATGTCTTTGTCTCCTGGACAAAGAATAGGCCGCCCCCCCCTTCCCCGCCCCCTCCTTGCGGGAGGGGGCTCCGCTCAGTGTTGACCGCCCAGCAGCCCCAGGATGCGCGCGCGCTGCACCACCTGCGCGCGCGTGCCCGCGTCCAGCTTGGCGAACAGGTTCTTCACGTGCCACTTGATCGTGGTCTCGCCGGCCTGCATGGCGCGCCCGATCTCCTTGTTCGACAGGTTGCGGGCCAGCAGCGCGAGCACCTCGCGCTCCTTGGGCGTGAGCACGGCGCTGGTGGCGGGGGGCGGCGCCGGGTGCATGGGCGCGGCAGCCGGTGCCGCGGCGGCAGGCTTGTCGCCGCCGGCCGCAAGGGTGTCGACCCATGCGGCCAGCTCGGGATGCGCATCGGCGAACACGCGCTGCAGCCCAAGCGCGCGCGCCAGGTCGATCGCCTCGCGCACCAGCGCGACCGACGGCTGCCCGCAGCGCTCCAGCGCCAGCGCGCGCAGCCCCAGCAGTTCGATGTGCAGGCCGCCCTGGCACAGTGCGCGCGCCGCTTCGTCGGCACGCTCCAGCGGCGCGAGCGCGCCTTGCCATTCGCGAGCGGCAATGGCTTCGTACGCCCGCGCCACGTCGCGCAGCATGCCGGCGCTGCGGCGCCACAGCGGGCCTTGCGGCGCGGCCGGGTCTGCCAGGTGCGCGTCGATGCGGTCGCACAGCTCGCGGCAGGTCTGTGCGCGGTGGCGCCTCGCATGCACGCGCACCTGCTCCACGCAGCTCGCGATGCGCAGGCGCGGCAACCGGCGTGCGGCCCCCGCTGCGTCCAGCGCGGCAAGCAGCTCCAGCGCGCGATGCTCGGCACCCTCCGCCACCGCCATGCGTGACGCGGTGAGGTAGGCCTGCATCAGCGACTCCGGCAGCCCGCTGTGTTCCAGCACGTCGAGCCGGTCCGCCAGCAGGGCCGAAGCATCGGCCGCGAGGTCGCGCGCCCATGCCGTCGCCGCCAGCAACGCGGCCAGGTTGCAGCTGAAGCGGTGGCGCCGGCCCAGCTGCGCTTCGGCACTGGCCACGGCGCTGCGCAGGCAGGGCTCGGCCAGCAGGGCCTGGCCCTCCCACACATAGCTCAGCCCGACGACCAGTTCGCTCCAGCGCCGGATGTAGTCGGTGCCATGGTCGACACCGCCTGCATGGCCTGCATGGCCGGCATGGCCGCGCGCGGCCTGCTGCTCGCGCAAGCGCGCCAGCGCGGGCTCGCCCTCGAGCAGCGCGCAGTACGCCATGCGATTGGCATGCGACTGCAGCAGCAATGGGTCGGTCAACGGCACCGCGCCGGTCCACGGCGCATGCAACGCAACGAATCGGTCGGGATCGTCCGCGAACACGGCCGCGCCGCCGAGGATCAGCGCGCATTCGCAGCGCAGCGCATCGCTCGCCCCGGGTTGCGCGAGGATGCGCGCGACGAAGCGCGCGGCCTCTTCGTGCCGCTCGCTGGAGGCCAGCGTCCACGCAACGGCCAGCAGCAGGCGCGGGCGCCGGTCGAGTTCTTCGGCCGGCAGCTGCGAGAGCCATTCGAGCACCGCGCCCAGCCGGCCATGGCGCATGAGCGATTCGTAGAGGCTGCGTTCGGCCAGCGCATAGGCCTGCTGGTGCTGGCCCGCGCTCAGCGCATGGCGTGCGGCCTCGTCGGGCAGGTCGTGCGCGGCCAGCCATTGCGCCGCGTCGGCATGCGCGCGGACCTGTTGCGCCTCGTCCAGGCAGGCAAAGCGCCGGCGCAACGCGTCGCGCACCAGCGCGTGCATGCGCAGCCAGTCGCCGCCCTCCGTCGCGGCAAAGACCGGGGTGTCGCTGGCGAGCCGCGTGAGCCGCGCGGGCGCGTCGTCGACGCCGGCCATCGCGCGGCACAGCGCGGGATGCAGCAGCTCCAGCACCGACACGCGCACGAGAAAGTCGCGGTCTGCCGCGTCCATGTCGGCCAGCAGCAGGCCCACGAGTTCCCCCTGCAGTGCACCGCCCGCCGCACCGAGCCCGGCAATGGCGGTGTTCATGTCGGCGCCGGTGTCGGCGCCGCGCCCCACGATGCTCATCGCCAGCTGCAGGCCCAGCGGCCAGCCTTCGGTGAGCGCATGCAGCCGTGCGGCGGTGTCGCGGCCGACGCGCGCGCCGAACCGCGCCTGCACCAGCTGCAAGGTCTCCTCGAGGCTGAACCCCAGTTGCGCCGCGCCGATCTCCACGCACTGGCCGTAGGCAATGAGGTCGTCGATGTCGAGCTGCCCGTCGGGCCGCGCCGCCATGAAGACGCGCACGTTGAGCGGTGCGTTGCGCAGCAGGTAGGCCAGTGCGGCGCGCGAGGCGGCGGGCAGCCGGTCGACCTCGTCGACGACCAGCACCACGTTCGCGGCGGACTGCGCCAGCTCGGCCAGCAGCGCCGTCATGCCCGCGAGGTTGCCGGGCCTGTCGTCCTCCAGCACGCTGCGCCCGAAGGCGGGCCGCGCCATCGCGATGCGCAGCGACAGGGCCAGGCTCTGCGCGAGCCGGTCCGGGTCGTCGATGGCCTGCGCGCTCACCCATGCGACCGGCACGCCCAGCCCCAGCTGCTCCAGGCGCCACTGCGCCAGCAGCGAGGTCTTTCCCGTGCCGGCGGGCGCGCGCACCATCAGCGCGGCGGCATCGCGCAGCGCATCGGCGGCCGACGACAGCCGGCCGCGCGCGACGACGTGGCGCTGCACGCGCGGCGGCGTCACCTTGAGGACCAGGTCTTGCGGAATCAACGCGTCATTTCCGCGCGGATGCGACACCGGCCTTGCCGTGCTCGGGCCGCACATCGGCCTCGCGGTGCTCGGCTGTGGCATCGGCCCTGCGGCGCTCGGCGCGGCTGTGCTTGGCGCTGCAGCCGAACTCATGGTGGAACCAGCGCGACAGGCCGCTGGGCGCGGAGAAGCCCAGCAGGCTCGCCACCTCGGCCAGCGGGCGTTCGCCCTCCAGCACATGGCGCCTCGCCAGTTCCTTGCGGATGTCGTTGACCATCGAGGAGAAGGTCTGCCCGTGCTCGGCCAGCCGGCGCTGCACGGTGCGGCACACCACGCCAAGGTACTGCGCCACCTGCTTGATGGTGCAACGCCCGCTCGGCAGCAACAGCAGCACGGCCCGGCGCACGTCGTCGAGCACCGCGGCGCCCGGTGTGCGGGCCGATGCGTCGAGCATCTGCTGCGCATAGCGCGCCATGGCGGGGTCGGCCCACGGGTTGCGCGCGTCGAGGTCGCGCGGGGCGCAGACGATGCAATTGAAGTCGTGCTCGAACTCGATGGTGCGGCCCATGAGCCGGCGGTGCGCGCCCAGGTCGCGCGGCGCGGCATGTGCCAGGCACACGCGCTTGGGTTGCCACTCGGCGCCGAGAAACTGGCGCATGAGCCGCAGCATCACGCCCAGCGCCAGCTCGATGCGTTGCCGCGTCGACAGCTGCGCGCTGCCCGGCCTGAGCTCTTCGCGGATCACCACCACGTCGTCGAACTCTTCG
This sequence comes from Variovorax sp. OK605, assembly GCF_900115445.1. Lineage (NCBI taxonomy): Bacteria > Pseudomonadati > Pseudomonadota > Betaproteobacteria > Burkholderiales > Comamonadaceae > Variovorax > Variovorax sp. OK605. The sequence goes on along the minus strand of NZ_FOWL01000007.1, from coordinate 30,805 downwards.
ATCATCAGCGACAACGAGCCGTTGAGCAGCGTCTGGTAGCGCATCAGCACGTTGAGCGAATCGCGCAGAGTCGGCTGGTCGCGAATCAGCATGCCGACCGTGCCGAGGTTGGACAGCAACCGCTGCTCGGCCATGCACAGCCCGAAGCTCTCGTTGCCCGACTGCGCGGCCGAGGCCTGCAGCAACAGCGCGACGCTCTCCACCGGAATCATGAGGTCGGGCTCGCGCAGGACGCTCGGGCTCAGGCCCGCATCGAGCAGCATGCGCACCGGGTCGAGCCCGCTCGCGCGGGCAACTTCGCTGTAGTTGGTGAGACTGGCGGCACGTACCAAGGAGGACATCGAAAGCCTGGGCTGCGGGGTGGCATCGAAGGGTAAGTGCGTGGCACGCAAAGTCAATCGGGAGAACACGGTCCCGAACAGAATCCGCGGCACCATGAACAGCACGACCCCCACCGTTCTCATCGTTCCCGGCCTGCGCGACCACGTGGCCGATCACTGGCAGACGCTGCTCGCGGCGAAGCTGCCCAAGGTACACAGCGTGCCGCCGCTCGAACACGACAAGCTGAGCTGCGCCGCGCGCGTCGACGCCATCGACCGCGCGCTGCAGGACATCGAGGGGCCGGTCGTCATCGTCGCGCACAGCGCGGGCGCGATGATGGTCGCGCACTGGGCCATGAGCCGATACACGCGATACACGTTCGGCACACGCAACTCGCTCGACATCCGCGGTGCGCTGCTCGCCGCGCCCGCGGACCTCGAGACACCGATGCCCGCGGGCTACCCCACCGTCGACGTGCTCGACAGCAACGGCTGGCTGCCGCTTCCACGCGCCGTGCTGCCGTTCCCCAGCATCGTCGCGGCCAGCAGCAACGACCCGCTCACCCGCCTCGATCGCGCGCGCGAGCTGGCGCGGTGCTGGGGCAGCCGCCTGGTCGAGCTCGGCGCCGTCGGCCACCTGAACCCGAACTCGGGTTTCGGTGAATGGCCGCGCGCCGAAGAACTGATTCGCGAGCTCAGCTGAGCCGCTCAAGGCTTTTCACAACCAGCCATCGGAGACACCGGGCATGCTAAAAAAATTCATTCTTCTTGCGGGTTCGGCTTGCGCCGCCAGTGCGGGCGCGCAGTCGTCCATCACGGTGTTCGGCGTCATGGACGCGGGCGTCAGCCACTACGCGACCAAGAGCGCGACCTACGGCGCCGCGAACAGCCTGGGAGCGCGCACCGTGACGCAGAGCCAGACCGTGCTGTCGCCTTCCGGCCTGAGCTCGAGCCGCCTGGGCTTTCGCGGCACCGAGGACCTGGGCGGCGGCCTGGCCGCGAGCTTCTGGCTCGAGGCGCCGCTGAGCAACGACACGGGCGGCGGCGTGACCAATTTCGGACGCCGCTCCACGCTGAGCCTGGGCGGCCCCTTCGGCGAAGTGCGCCTGGGCCGCGACTACACGGCCTCGTTCTGGAACGACGCGGTGTTCGACCCGATGACGGTCAACGGCGTGGGCACCAACCTCATCGCCGTCGTGAACAGCAACATCGCGGCCTCGCGCGCGCTGGCCACGGGCGGGCTGCTGAACGGCGGGCTTTCCGCGGGCACCGACAGCTACCTGCGCACCAGCAACTCGATCGGCTACTTCCTGCCGCCGGACCTCGGCGGTTTCTACGGCCAGCTGCAGTACGCCTTGCCCGAGAACACCAAGGGCCTCGGCCCCACGGCCGCGGCGACCACCGGGCAGCGCGGGCGCTACCTGGGCACGCGCGGCGGGTGGGCCAACGGCGCGTTCGACGTGGCGCTGGCCTACGGCGAAAGCACCGTGGCCGACACGGCGACGTACAAGGAAGTGATCAAGACGATCAACCTCGGCGCGTCCTACAACTTCGGACCGGCCAAGCTCTTCGGCGAACTCTCGCGCGTGAAGGACGACATGCAGCGCCTGCCGGGCGCGCTGAACCTGCGCGTGAGCGACAGGTACAACGCGGCCCTGGTCGGCGTCACCGTGCCGGTCGGCGTGGGCCTCATTCGCGTGTCGTACGCCAACGTGAAGTTCGACAGCGGCTCCAATGCGCCCAACTCCGATGCGAGCACCAGCAAGATTGCGCTGAGCTACGTGCACAACCTGTCGAAGCGCACGGCGCTCTACGCGTCGGTGGCGCGCATGCGCATGCGCGACGCGCACAACAACCCGACCGTGATGGGCGTGACGCCGCTGGTGCTGAGCCTGCCGTCGATCTTTCCGCAGCCGAGCTACATCACCACCGGCGGGTTCGAGCCGAAGAGTGCCGTGGGCTACGACTTCGGGATCCGGCACGCTTTCTAGGCTCAGAACCAGCGCTCGAACACGGCGGCAATGCCCTGGCCGCCGCCGATGCACATCGTCACCAGCGCGTAGCGGCCGCCGGTGCGGTGCAGTTCGGCAATCGCCTTGGTGGTGATGATCGCGCCCGTCGCACCCACCGGATGGCCCAGCGAAATGCCCGAGCCGTTGGGGTTCACCTTGGCCGGGTCGAAGCCCAACTCCTTGATGACCGCGCAGGCCTGCGCCGCGAAGGCTTCGTTCGACTCGATCACGTCGAAGTCGCTCACCTTCAGCCCGGTGCGCTCCAGCACCTTGCGCGTGGCCGGCACCGGGCCGATGCCCATGTACGCGGGCTCCACGCCGGCGTGCGCATAGCCCACCAGGCGCGCCAGCGGCTTCAGGCCGCGGGCCTTCACGCTCTCGCCACTGGCCAGCACCACGGCGGCAGCACCGTCGTTGATGCCCGAGGCGTTGCCGGCGGTCACGAGGCCGTCTTTCTTGAACGCTGGCTTCATCTTGCCGAGCGTCTCGGCGGTGGTGTCGGCGCGCACATGTTCGTCGGTGTCGAACAGCACGACGCCCTTGCGCGTCTTCACCTCGACAGGAACGATCTGATCCTTGAAGCGGCCCGCGGCAATGGCGGCCGCTGCGCGCTGCTGGCTGGTGACCGCCAGTTCGTCCATCTGCTCGCGCGTGATGCCGTAGCGCGCGGCCACGTTCTCGGCGGTGATGCCCATGTGGATCTTCTCCCACGGGTCGTGCAGGATGCCCAGCATGTAGTCGACCAGCACCGCGTCGCCCATGCGCGCACCGTAGCGCGCGGAGGTGTCGAAGTACGGGCCGCGGCTCATCGATTCCGAGCCGCCGCCGATGGCGATCTCGCAGTCGCCCAGCGCAATGGCCTGCGCCGCCGACACGATGGCCTGCAGGCCCGAGCCGCACAGGCGGTTCACGTTGAAGGCCGGCGTCTCGATCGGGCAGCCCGCGTCGATGGCCGCCACGCGGCTCAGGTACGCGTCTTTCACGTCGGTGGGAATCACGTTGCCCATGACGACGTGGCCAATGGCATCGCCGGTGAGGCCGCTGCGCTCGATGGCGGCCTTGACCGCCGTCGTCGCCAGCTGGGTGTTCGGAACGTCCTTCAGCGCGCCGCCGAAGGTGCCGATGGCGGTGCGGGCCATGCCCACCACATAGATCTCGTCGTGCTTCATGGCACGAGCACCGTGGCACCGGTGGTCTTGCGGCCTTCGAGCGCACGGTGCGCGTCGGCCGCATCGGCCAGCGCGAAGACCTGCTGCGGCTCGCTCACGATGCGCCCCGCCAGCACGTGGTCGAACAGCTCGCGCGCCATGTCGAGCATGTGCGCGCGCGGATGGATGTAATGGATCATCGCCGGGCGCGTGAGCCAGATCGAGCCCTTGCCCGCGAGCACCTTGGTGTCGAGGACCACGGCGCCCGACGAGGTGCCGTTGCTCACCAGCGAGCCGCGCGGCTGCAGGCAATCGAGCGAGGCCTCGAGCGTGTCCTTGCCCACGGAGTCGAACACCACGGGCACGCCCTTGCCGTCGGTGATCTCCTTCACACGCTGCGCGATGTTCTCGCGCGAGGTGACGATGGTGTGCGCGCAGCCGTTGGCCTTGGCGATGGCGGCCTTCTCGTCGGTGCTGACGGTGCCGATCATCGTCACGCCCAGGGCACGCGCCCATTGGCAGGCGATGAGGCCCACGCCGCCGGCGGCCGCGTGGTACAGGATGGTCTCGCCGCCCTGCAGCGGATAGACCTGGCGGAACAGGTACTGCGCCGTCATGCCCTTCATCATGAGCGTGGCGGCCGTGCGGTCGCTGATGCCGTCGGGCAGCGGAATGAGCACGTCGGCCGGCATCACGCGCACCTGCGAGTAGGCGCCCTGCGGCCCGATGAGGTAGCCCACGCGGTCGCCCACGCGAATGTCGTCCACGCCGGGGCCCACCGCCTCCACGACGCCGACCGCGTCGGAGCCCAGCCCGTTGGGCAGTGCCAGCGGATAGCGGCCGGTGCGGAAGTAGATGTCGATGAAGTTGACGGCGATGTAGCTGTGGCGCACGCGGGCCTGGCCCGGGCCGGGCTCGCCGACCTCGACGTTTTCGAGCTTCAGGACATCGGCGCCCCCGGTTTCATGAAAGCGGATGGCCTTGGTCATGGTCTGTCTCCTGATGAATGCATGGGGAGACAAGATTCTTGCGAGGACCCGCCAGGACGGGAAGCGCGGGTTTCGCGATGTCCCGGATGAACAAATCAATGTCCCCGATAAGCAATAACAACGCTGCCGCTCAGCGCCACTCGGACGCGCTGCATCCGAACTGCTTGCGAAACCAGTGGCTGAAGCTGCTCGGACCCGAAAATCCCAGCAGCTCGGCCACTTCGCCCAGCGGCAGGTCGCTGTCGCGCAGGTGGCGCTTGACGAGGTCGCCGCGCACCTGGTCGAGCAGGTGGCTGAAGGTGAGGCCTTCGGCGTCGAGCCGGCGGTGCAGCGTGCGCCGGTCGATGCGCAGGTGCCGCGCCACTTCCTGCACGGTGCAGGCGCCGCCGGGCAGCAGCGCGAGGATCAGTTCGCGGCAGGTTTCGAGCATGGTCTCGCCGCGGTCCCTCAGGCCCGCCTCGAGGTATTTGCGCGCCAGCCGCGCGGAGCCTTCGTCGGTCACTTCGCGCGGCCTGGCCAGGTCGGCCGCCACGCAGACCAGCCCGTTGAATTCCTCGTTGAACTTGACGTTGCGCCCGAAGAACGCCCGATGCGGCGCCGCGTCCGCCGGCGCGCGGTGCGTGAAGCACACCTGCAGCGGCCGCCATTGCGGATCGATCAGCTCGCGCAGCATGCGAAAGATGATGCCCACGGCCAGCTCCACCGCCTGGCGCATCGGCAGGCCGGGGCTGGGCAGCAGGTCTTCGCGGATGATGACGACGCTGCCCGTGTCCTCGATGTTCGTGATGAGCGAGGCGTTCACCAGCTTGAGGTAGCGGCACAGCGTGTCCAGCGCGTCGCGCGGCGTGGGCTCCTCGCGCAGCACCAGGCTGATGGGGCCCAGGTGCGAGAGCTTGCGCTGTGCCGCCAGGCGCAGCGCGAGGTCTTCGGTGCGCGTGGCGCGCGCGGTGATCTCCAGCAGCTCGCGCACCGCGTCTTCCGGGATCATGGTCTCGGGCTCTTCGAGCAGCCTGGCGCGCAGCCCCACGGTGCGCATGAAGGCGTGCGGATCGCGCCCGAGCGAGTTCACCAGCTCGACATAGCCGCTGAGACTGGCGCTGCGTATCAATCGGCCGACGGGTTTCATGGGGGCATGGGCGCGCCCCACGTACTTCATTCGGGGCTGATCTTCAGTTTCAGTTTCTCGATGATGGCCTTATTGTGGGCCGTGGTGGCGTCGAGCGTCTGGCGCAGCTGATCCATCGATGCGGTGCGCGGCGAGTCGAGGTTCTGCGCGACCAGCGCCTCGCGGAACTTGGGCGCGTCGACGGCCTTGGCCACTTCGGCGTGCAGCCTGTCCTGCAGCGCCTTGGGCATGCTGCTGAGCACGAACACGCCGATGCTCGCATCGGGCATCACGAAATCCGGCAGACCCAGTTCGCCGAAGCTCGGCACGTCGGGCAGGAAGCGCGAGCGCCTGGCCGACGCCACGGCCAGCGCCTTGACCTTGCCGCTGCGCACCAGCGAGCTCACATTGCTTGTCACCTCGAAGGTCAGCTGCACCTGGTTGCCCATGAGGTCGACCAGCGCCGGCGCCGAGCCCTTGTACGGCACCGCCAGGATGTTGTCGCCGCTGCGCTCGCGCAGCATTTCGCCCAGCAGGTTGGAGCGCGTGCCCGTGCTCAGGTTGGCCACGCTGACCGACTTCGGGTGCTGCCTGGCGTAGTCCAGCAGGTCTTTCACGTTGTTCGCGGGAAAGTTCGTGTTGGCCACCAGCACGTGGACCATGCCGGAGACCTCACCGATGAAGGTGAAGGTCTTCAATGGGTCGTGGGGCGTCTTCACGACGAGAGGAATGTCGGACAGGAAGCTCGACGGCGCCACCATGAGCGTGTAGCCGTCGGGCGCGGCGGCCATCACCGATCGCTGCGCGATCACGGTGGAACCGCCCGGCTTGTTGTCCACCAGCACGGGCTGGCCGAGCTGCGTGCGCAGCTGCTCGGCCAGCAGGCGCGCCGACGCGTCGGTGATGCCGCCGGGCGGCGCGGGCACGACCAGCCGGACGGGCTTGTCGGGCCACTGCTGCGCCAGCGCGGGCCCCGAACCCAGGCCGCACAGGGCCGCAAGGACGATGAGAGAAAGTTTCAGTCGATGAATGAACATGGCGGTGCGTGAGTCTCGGTTGTAGTTGACTGCCTGCAATTTGCAAGACGGGCCCATCTTCTGGATTTGCCCCGTTGGCCGCTTGTCGCCGGGCGTCGCGCACTTGGCTTTAGGTGACAGCACCGACGCGCAAAACAGTGCCCCAAATTGACAAACGAATGTCTCAGATTGGCAAGTCTCATCCGGTGACAACCCAGACACTGAACGCGTGGTTGCAACCGTCCGACGAAGGTTGCGCATTCGACGTCAGGCAGCCCGCTCGACATCCACCCTTCAACCTGGACACCCCCCATGAACTTCCTCGACGGCCACCTCTACCCCGAGAACCAGCAGCCGCTGATCATCACCGCCGCTCCTTACGCGCCGGGCTGGATTCCCTCCGACTTCCCGGAAGACATCCCGGTCACGATGGAAGACCAGATCCAGAAGGCCGTGGACTGCTACGAGGCAGGCGCCACGGTGCTGCACCTGCATGTGCGCGAGGCCAACGGCAAGGGCAGCAAGCGGCTGTCGATGTTCAACGAGCTGATTGCCGGGGTGCGCGCACGCGTGCCGGAGATGGTGATCCAGGTGGGCGGCTCGATCAGCTTCGCGCCGGAGAACGAGGGCGAATCCGCCAAGTGGCTCAGCGACGACACGCGCCACATGCTGGCCGAGCTCACGCCCAAGCCCGACCAGGTGACGGTGACCGTCAACACCACGCAGATGAACGTGACGGAACACGCCGGCGTGGACGACTTCAAGGGCGTGTCGCGCGGCTTCCCCAACCTCTACGCGAGCTACCGGGACATGATCGTGCCCTCGAACCCCAGCTGGGTCGAGGAACACATCCGGCGCCTGACGGCCGCCGGCATCCAGAGCGAGTTCCAGTGCTACAACATCAACAGCTTCGAGACCATCGAGCGGATGATCCGCCGCGGCGTCTACAAGGGCCCGCTGGTGATGAACTGGGTGGCCATCAGCGGCGGCATGGACCAGGCGAACATCTACAACCTGGCCAACTTCCTGCGCGCCGCGCCCGACGGCTCGGTGGTCACGGTGGAGAGCTCGGTGCTGAACGTGCTGCCCGTGAACATGATCGGCATTGCGTTGGGCCTGCACGTGCGCTGCGGCATCGAGGACGTGCTGTGGAACCAGACGCGCACCGGCAAGGCGAGCTCCGTCGACCAGATCAAGCAGCTGGTGCGCATCTCGACCGAATTCGGCCGCCCCATCGCCACCGCGCAGCAGGCGCGCGAGATCATGAAGATCGGTGTGTTCTACGAGACGGTGGAAGAAACGCTGCAGGCCAACGGCTTCGCGCCGAACCGCAACGGCGCGCAGCAGGGCTTCCTGCGCAAGCCGGCCTGAAGTGTTCCTGAAGTGTTCCTGAGGCGTTCCTGAGGCGCCTTCATCGCCGACCAGTCGGCGTCAGGTCGCCGCCATGTCGGCGGCCTGCTTGCGCCACTGCGAGGCGCTGCATCCGAAGAGGTTGCGAAACCAGTGGCTGAAGCTGCTGAGCCTGGAAAAACCCAGCTGCTCGGCGATGTCTCCGAGCGGCAGATCGCTCTCGCGCAGATGGCGCTTGACCAGGTCCGAGCGCACCTGGTCGAGCAGGCCGCTGAAACTCGTCCCTTCCGCATCGAGCTGACGGTGCAGCGTGCGGCGGTCGACACGCAACAGCCGCGCCACCTCCTGTGCGCTGCAGGCGCCGCCGGGCAGCAAGGCCAGGATCATCTGGCGGCAGTTTTCCTGTGCGCTCTCGGTGCGGTCCTTCAGCGCCGCCTCGAGGTATTTGCGCGCGAACTCCGCCGACACCGGGTCACCGGCCTCGCGCGGCCGGGACAGGTCGTCGGCCCTGCAGACCAGTCCGTTGAACTCCTGGTTGAACTTGACGCCGCGCCCGAAGAACGCGCGGTGCGCGCTCGTGTCCTTGGGCGGGCGGTGCGTGAAGCAGACCTCCAGCGGTTGCCACTGCGGGCCCGCCAGTTCGCTCAGCATGCGGAACATGGTGCCCACCGCCAGCTCCACCGACTGCCGCATCGCCAGCCCGGGGCTGGGCAGCAGGTCTTCGCGGATGACGACCACGCCGCCGGCGTCTTCGACCCGGATGATCAGCGAGGTGTTGACCAGCTTCAGGTAGCGGCACAGCGTGTCGAGCGAATCCCTGGGCGTGAGCGCCTCGCGCAGCACCAGGCTGATCGGGCCGAGGGCGGAGAGCTTGCGCCGGGCCGCCATGCGCAGCGCCAGGTCCTCGGTGTGCGTGGCACGCGCGGTGATCTCGAGCAACTCGCGCGCGGCATCGCGGGGGATCAGCGTCTCGGGGTCTTCCAGCAGCTTCGCATGCAGGCCCACGCTGCGCATGAAGGCGTGAGGGTCGCGGCCCAGCGACTTCACCAGCTCGACGTAGCCGTTCAGGCTCGCGCTGCGCATGAGTCGGGAGATCGGTCTCGAGGCCTCGTTCATGGGCCCGATTCTGGCATTGCGCCTCCCTGATGCGCGTCGCCTGAAGCGACAAAGCCAGCGACCAAGGCAGCGACCAAAGCAGCGACCAAAGCAGCGACTTTATGGCTGTCCCTCAAAAGCAATTTGCTGTCTCCGATAAGCAAGTCTCCCGCGCCCCCCGCGCCGGATACTGACTGCGTCCGCACACCGGTGCGAGACCCAGGAACCGGAGACATAAATGAAGATTCAGCAGTTTTTGCGCGCCGCCGTGGCGCTGGCCGGATGGTCGTTGGCGCTCAGCGTCTGGGCGTTCGGTGAAAAGCCCGTGCGGCTCATCGTGCCCGCGCCGCCGGGCGGCACGATGGACATCGTCGCGCGTGTGCTCGGCCAGCAGATGTCGATCGACATCGGGCGGCCGGTGATCGTCGAGAACCGCCCCGGCGCCGGCGGATCGATCGGCCTGCAGGCGATGCTGCAGGCCGCGCCCGACGGCAACACCATCGTGCTGGCCGCGAGCAACGTGCTGGCCGAGACGCCGCAGATCGTGAAGATGCCCTTCGATCCGCTGAAGGACGTGGTGCCCATCGCGTCGCTGGCGCGCTCGGGCATCGTGCTGGTGACGGCGGCCTCGTATCCGGCCAAGGACTTCGCCGACCTGGTCGCGCAGCTGAAGACGCGCAAGGGCAAGTCGAGCTTTGCGAGCTACAGCCCCGGCACCACCTCGCAGTACGCCGGCCTGATCCTCAGCGACCGCGCCGGGCTCGACCTGCAGCACGTGGGCTATGCGGGCTCGCCGCCGGCGCTGCAGGACATCCTGGGCGGCCAGGTGGACTTGATGTTCGACGGCATGGTCACCTCGATGCCGCTGATCCGCGGCGGCAAGCTGCGCCCCTATGCCTTCACCGGCAACGTGCGCTCGCGCTACCTGCCCGACATTCCGACCACCACAGAGCTCGGCTTTCCCGACCTGCAGTTCCGCGGCTGGGTCGGCGTGATCGGCTCGAGCAAGCTGCCGCCCGACGTGATGGCCAAGCTGCACGCCACCATCGACAAGGCCGCACGGTCGCCGCTGGTGCAGCAGAAGCTCGTCGACGTGGGGCTGGAGCCCGAGGTCAGCATCGACACGCCGGCGCTGATTGCCGAGACACGCACGCTGTCGGAGCGCAACGCCGCCATCGTCAAGAAATACAACATCAAGGCGAACTGAACCATGGACATCCGACCCATCACGCCCGCCATCGGCGCGCAAGTCACCGGCGTGCACCTCGGCGAGGCCGCGCGCAACCCGGACACCTTCGCGCAGATCCGCGCCGCGCTGCTCAAGCACAAGGTGCTGTTCTTCCGCGGGCAGGACATCACGCGTGCCGACCACGTCGCCTTCGCCACCTGCTTCGGCCCGCTGGAAGACCACCCCGTGGTCGGCAGCGACCCCGAGCACCCGGGCCTCGTGCGCATCTACCGCAGCGACAACAAGCACAGCTACGAGAACACCTACCACTGCGACGGCCTCTGGCGCCCGGCGCCGGCAATGGGCGCGGTGCTGCGCTGCATCGAGTGCCCCGAGATCGGCGGCGACACCATCTGGGTGAACATGGTGCAGGCGCACGAGGAGCTGCCCGAAGAGATCAAGCAGAAGATCGCCAACCTGCGCGCCAAGGCCAGCATCGAGCATTCGTTCGGTGCCGTGATGACGCCCGAGGCCCGCAGGAAGCTGGGCCAGGACCACCCGCCCGTGGAACACCCCGTGGTGCGCACGCACCCAGAGACCGGAGAGAAGGTGTTGTACGTCGGCAGCTTCAGCACGCACTTCGCCAACTACAGCACGCCCGACAACGTGCGCCACGGCATCGACAAGACGCCCGGTGCGGCGCTGCTGCTGAACTACCTGCTGAGCCGCGCCACCATTCCCGAATACCAGGTGCGCTGGTCGTGGCAACCGGGCGACGTGGTGGTCTGGGACAACCGCAGCACGCAGCACTACGCGCTGAACGACTACTGGCCGGCGCCGCGAAAGATGGAGCGCGCCGGCATCGTCGGCGACGTGCCGTACTGAGCGCGCGCCTTCCGGCCCCCACATCGCACTTCCGAGACGCAACGACATGAACTTCCTCGACGGACACCTGTACCCCGAAAACCAGCAGCCGCTGATCATCACGGCCGCCCCTTACGCGCCGGGTTGGCTGCCTTCCGACTTTCCGGGCGAGATTCCGGTCACGATGGAAGACCAGATCCAGAAGGCGGTGGACTGCTACAACGCCGGCGCCACCGTGCTGCACCTGCACGTGCGCGAACTCGACGGCAAGGGCAGCAAGCGGCTGTCGAAGTTCAACGAACTCATTGCCGGCGTGCGCAAGGCCGTGCCCGAGATGATCATCCAGGTCGGCGGCTCGATCAGCTTCGCGCCAGAGAGCGAAGGCGCGGCCGCCAAATGGCTCAGCGACGACACGCGCCACATGCTGGCCGAGCTGGAGCCGCAGCCCGACCAGGTCACCGTGACCGTCAACACCTCGCAGATGAACGTGACGGAACACGCCGAGCTGGCCGACTTCAAGGGCACCTCGCGCGAGAACCCCGCGATCTTCGAGGCCTACAAGGAGATGACGGTGCCGGCGCAGCCCGGTTGGGTCGAGGAGCACATCCGCCGCCTCACCGCGGCGGGCATCCAGAGCGCGTTCCAGTGCTACAACATCAACAGCTTCGAGTCGGTGGAGCGGCTCATGCGGCGCGGCGTCTACAAGGGTCCTCTGGTGATGAACTGGGTGGCCATCAGCGGCGGCATGGACGCGCCCAACATCTACAACCTGTCGAACTTCGTGCGTGCCGTGCCCGACGGCGCCGTGCTCACGGTCGAAAGCTCGGTGCGCAACGTGCTGCCGGTGAACATGTTCGGCGTGGCCATGGGCCTGCATGTGCGCTGCGGCACCGAGGACGTGCTGTGGAACCAGACGCGCTCCGCCAAGATCGGCACCGTCGCGCAGATCGAGCAACTGGTGCGCATCGCGCGCGAGTTCGGCCGGCCGATTGCCACGGCGCAGCAGGCGCGCGAGATATCGAAGATCGGCGTGTTCTACGAGAGCACCGAAGAGTCGCTGCTGGCCAACGGCTTCGCGCCGAACCGCAACGGCGGCAACCAGGGGTTCCTGCGAAAGGCTGCGTGACTCCTCGTCGATGGGGTTTCACATGGGCTTCGGCATGAACACGGGAACGCGATGATGCAGGCCGCTCGAGAGCTCTTGCATCGGCAGAGTCCGCCTGAACTGCGGCCAGTGCGGCAAGTGCGGCAAGTGCAGTGACGGCGGGTCGCCGGAGCGGCCGACTCAGGACGGCACGGCGCCCTCGGCATCGAGCTTCGGCGCGGGCACGACGCCATCGGCAAAGAGCCGATCGATTTCGGGCGCGGTGAATCCGAGCGACTGCAGGACGCAGGCCGCGTCCGCATTGAAGGGCCGGGGGCTGCTGCCCGGCGAACCCGGTGTACCGTGCAGCCGGGCCGTCAGGCCGATTCCCTTGTAGCCGTCGCGCATGACCACCATCTCCCGATGCGTTGCGTGAGGCTGGGCGAAGGCCTCCGACACCGAATGCACCGGTGCCGCGGGAACGCCCGCGGCCATCAACGCGTCGCACAGCGCCTTGCGCGCGTGGTGGCGGATGGCGCTTTCGATCTCGTGCCGCAGGGCATCGCGATGCCGCAGGCGCCGGGCGTTGTCGGCGAAGCGTTCGTCCAACGCAAGATCGGGCCGTTCGACCACGCCACAGAAGCGCTGGAACTGGCCACGGTTCATGACGCCGAGAAAGATGTCGCCGTCCTCGCAGGCAAAACGGTCGTAAGGCGCGATGTTGGGGTGCGCGCTGCCGAGCAAGCCCGGCTCCTGATGCGATTGAAAATAGTTGCCCGCATGCGGGACCAGCAGGCTCAGCGCCGCATCGAACAGCGTGGCCTCCACCCTCTGCCCTTCGCCGGTGACGCTGCGGCTTTGCAGTGCGAGCAGGATGCCCGTCAGCGCGGTGTAGGCCGTGAGGTGGTCGACGATGGGCACGCCGATCCGCGTGGGGCCGCTCGACTTTTCGCCGTTGATGCTCATGAGTCCGCACATCGCCTGCAGCACCGCGTCGTAACCGGGCAGCCCGCCCAGGGGACCGTCGGCGCCGAAGCCGCTGATGCTGCAGTGGACCAGGCGCGGAAAGCGCGCCTTGATCCATCCTTCATAGGGGATGCCCCACTTTTCCAGGGTGCCGGGCAGGAAGTTCTCGATCAGGACGTCGGCATCGGCGAGCAAACGCTCCAGCACCTGTCGCCCCGACGGCTTCGACAGGTCGATGCCGATGCACTGCTTGCCCCGGTTGAGCGCGCTGAAGTAGGACGCGTCGCCGTGGCGATCGAAAGGCGGCCCGAGCGTGCGGGTGTCGTCCCCGCCGGGCGGCTCGACCTTGATCACCTGCGCGCCATGGTCCGCCAGCATCTGGGCGCACATCGGCCCCGCCAGCACGCGTGACAGATCCACCACCCGAATGCCGCTGAGTGCACCACGCATCGCTTGTCTTCCTTGTCGGCTGTTGTTGGTTTTCCTGGCGCCGGAACACGCCCGGCCCCGGCCGCCGCAGCAGACGGGGGCCGGGGCCGAGCGTGGATGCTAGCCGCGGCGGGGCAATTCGACCACGCCGGAACCGAGCACGGAGAGTTCGTCGTCCTGGTTGCGCGCCTCCTGCTCGATCTCGACCAGGTGCCTGCCGTCCTCGACGTACTTGCGCTTCACGCGGCCCTTGATGAACAGCATGTCGCCCTCGGGGTTGTGGCGGCGGATCTTGCAGCTGGCCTTGCGCAGGAATGCGTCGTCGCCCATCCAGTTGGTCAGGTGATGCGTGAGCCAGGAGGTGCGCTCGGGGCCGTAGTCGTAGGCACCCGGCGCGCCCACTTCCAGCGCGAAGTCTTCTTCCCAATGCACGCGCTCGGGCACGTCGGGAATGCCGAAGCGGTTGGTGATGCCCACGCCGGGATGCGCGTCGATCAGTTTCCAGGCCATCTTGTTGGCGCGGATGTACAGGCCGCCCCAACCCTGCGCGTAGGCGATGAAGCCGGTCACGGTCATCGGGCCCTTGAACATCACAGGCAACGCCTCGCCCTCGACCACGTCTTCCCAGTAGCGCGGGGTGGCGCCGCGCACTTCTTCTTCACGGTAGAGCTTGAAGGCCTCCTGGATCTCCTCAGGCGAGTACTGGCGGGGCGTGCGCGCGCGCACTTCCTTGTACTTGGTGCCCTGCTCCCGGGCGTGATCGCGCTCGGTGCGGAAGCACCAGCTGTCGGCCTCGGACACCTTGTCGCCCTTCTGGTTGTAGAAGTCGACGTGGTAGATCTGCTGGACCGCACGGCCCGCGAAACGCGTCTGGTGTTCGATCAGGTCCTTGAGGTAAGCCTCGGTACGGATCTCGTCATTGCGCAGCACGGGCTTGTGCCAGGTCCAGTCGGCGCCCGACCACATCGCATGCACGCCGGGCAGGCCGCCCACATAGCCGGAGACGATCCGGCTGGTCGAGAACAGGAAGCTCGGGAGTGCCACGAGGCTGCCGTAGCGCGTCTTGGCGGCGTACGCCGGATCGCACCACAGCGGGTTGTCGTCACCGATGCCGTGCGCATAGTGGCGGATGTTGTCGCGCGTGGCTTCGTAGCACCATGGCTCCTGCGTGTTCTCGATCTTCTGGCCGATGCGCTCGCGCAATTCGTCCAGGCCGCGCTCGGTGATCTTGGGGAAGGTTCTTTCGCTCTGTACGGACATCGTTGGTCTCCTGGTGGTGTTGAATGAATGGGATGTAGGAACGAGGGGATGAAGAGATGAGGTTCAGGCGCTCGCGGGCTCGCGCTCGCGGTCCCGCAGGACCTTGCGGTGGACCTTGCCGGCGGGCGTCTTGGGAAGGTCCGACACGAAGACCACGTGGCGCGGATACTCGTGCTGGCTCAGCCGGCTGCGCACGAGGTCCTGGATTTCCTTGGTGAAGGCGTCGCTTCCCTCGCGCTCGGTGACCACAAAGGCCTTGACCACCTGGCCGCGGAGCTCGTCGGCCACGCCGATCGCAGCGGCCTCGCGCACGTCGGGGTGCCTCAGAACGGCGTCCTCGATCTCGACCGCGCTCATGGTCCAGCCCGCGGAAATGATCACGTCGTCGGCCCGGCCGGCGTGAAAGAAGTAGCCGTCATCGTCGACCTTGCCCAGGTCCTTCGTGGGCACCCAGGCATCGTTGCGCCAGATCTTGAGCTCGCCCACGACACCCGGGGCACAGGAGCGGCCTTCCGGGTCCTGCACGTCGACCCGCCCACCGGGAATGGCCTTGCCGAGCGAGCCGCGCTTCACCTTGAAGTCGGCGGCGCCGGGGTAGTTCACCAGAACCACGCCGATCTCGGTGGTGCCGTACATGCTGCACACCGGCCGCCCGAACGTGGCGCGCACGAAGTCTTCGGTCTCGCTGTCCATCGGCTCGCCGGTGAAGGAGACCTTCTCGAGGTAGTACTTGTATTTGTCCGCGGCACCGGAATTCCGCATCATCCGGAAGTGCGTCGCCGCCGCCGAGATGCTGTTGAAGCGCCCGCGCTGCAGCGCCTTCAGCAAACGCTGTGCGTCGAACTTGCCGGAGTAGGCGCCGATCGTCACACCCAGCGCCAGCGGCGCCAGGGTGCCGTGCCAGAGGCCGTGCCCCCACGCGGGAGAGGAAGGGCAGAAGAAGCGGTCGCCGGGCCGGATGCCCGTGCCGTAGAGCGCGGCCATCATCAACGTGACGAGCGAGCGCTGCTTGTGCTTGACGGCCGCCGGCAACTCGCGCGTGGTGCCGGACGTGTACTGGAATATCGCGTGGTCCTCGGCGTTCGTCCGGACCTCGAAGGTGTCGGGGAATGCACCCAGGCTCTGCATGAAGCCGCCGTCGACCACCAGCACGTCGACACCTCCGATGCCTTCGCACACCGGCGCCTTCTCCACGTTGGTCACGAGGATCTTCGGTTTGCAGTCATCGACGCGCAGGCGTATGCCGTCCGGGCCGAAGAGCGTGAAGAGCGGCACGGCAATCGCGCCGGTCTTGATCGCGCCGAAGATCGCCACGTAGAAGGCCAGCGAGGGCTCGAGCATCACCGCGACCCGGTCGCCGGGCTGGACGCCGCGCGCAACCAGCAGGTGGGCGAAGCGGCTCGACAGACGCGACAGCGCCTTGAACGTGATGACCTCTTCGCCGCCGTTCGCGTACGCCACCACGATGGCCACCTTTTCGTCGCTCGCATGGCGATCGACGCACTCATGGGCGATGTTGAACGACTCCCGATCGCCGTCGAACAGCGCCCAGAGCTTCTGCGTGGAGCAATGCGCCTTTGCGTCGGCGAAGGAGGTGTAGTCGGTCAGTTGGGTCATGGTTGGTTCTGGTCCTCTTGCGATGCCCAACTATGCGATTTCCGGCTTTGAATTGTCAAATGCGCATCTATTTTGTATATAGACAAATGCAAATATTGGAGTGGTGTAGAAGCCGGAAGGTTTTCATCAACCGAAGGAGCTGACACCTCATGGAAGAACCGATCGATCCATCCGAAAATCTCGCCGCCGCGGGCTGGCGCCGTGTTCGTTCGGCCGGCGCCTTCATGTCGGGGGCAGGACCGCTCTGGGCCATGCGCGAAGGCGAAGGCTGGCGCTATGGCATCTGGTCGACCGAGGCGCACCTGAACCCGGCCGGCTTCGTGCACGGCGGCCTGCTGGCGACATTGGCCGACCACGCGATCAGCACCGTGGCCTGGGAGGCTGCGCAACGCGTGCCTTGCGTGACGGTGCAACTGGACACGCAGTTCCTGGCACCCGTGACAACCGGCGTGCTCATCGAGGCGCGCGCGCAGTTGGTGCGGCGCACCTCCAGCTTGTTGTTCATGCGTGGCCTGCTTCAGGTCGCGGGCCAGGAAGTGCTGGTCGCACAGGCACTCATGAAGGTGCACGCGCCTTCCGGGCCTGCTCGAATTCCGGCCATCTTTTGACAGAAGTCTTATTGTCTTAGTACAACTTCAAGTCGTATTTGACAAGCGTTGACGCGAATTTGATACTTCATCCAAGCCGCTCCAGACGCTTCCCTTCTCCTTGAATGAAGCTTCCGAAGCGGAGCCAGGCCTGCTACTCAGACCCGTCGAACGGGCGCCAGGCAGGGCACCGATGCCTTCACAGGAGACAAGAATGAGACTTTGGAAGCTGCTCGCCACGGGCTGCGCAATTGCTCTTTGCTCGCAAGGCGCGCTGGCACAGGCCTACCCCACCAAGCCGATCCGGATCATCGTGGCCTACCAGGCCGGGCAAGGCACGGACATCGCCACGCGCTACCTGGGCAACCAGCTCGCCAAGGAGCTGGGGCAGCCGGTGATCGTCGACAACCGGCCGGGCGCCGGCGGCAATCTCGGCACCGAACTGGCCGCGGACGCACCGCCCGATGGCTACACGCTCACGATGGGCACCAATGCCACGCATGCAGTCAACCAGTACCTCTACAGCGGCGTGCGCACCAGGGCAGAGAAAGACTTCGAGCCGATCGTGCTGACGGGCAGCTTTCCGATGGTGCTGGCGGTGAACGCCAAGTCGCCGATGCACTCCATCACCGATCTGGTGGGCGCGCTCAAGAGCGATCCGCGCTCGGCCGACATCGCAACACCGAGCACGAGCGCCCGCCTGGTCATCGAGCTGCTCAAGGAGCGCTCGAGCCTCAAGATCTTCTACGTGCCCTACAAGGGCTCCGGCATTGCGATGACCGACGTGCTCGGTGGGCAGCTGCCGCTGCTGGTCGATACGCCCACGGCATTGCGCTCGCAACTGCAGGCGGGGCATGTCCGCGCGATCGCCGTGACGTCCTCGGTGCCGAGCGCGCTCGTGCCGGGCGTGAAACCGGTGGCGGAACAGGGCTATGCGGGCTTCGAGGTGATCGCGTGGAACGCGCTCTTCGCGCCGCACGGCACGCCTTCGGCCGTGCTGGACACGTTGAACGAAGCCATGAACCGGATTCTCAAGAGACCCGAGACCCGACAGCAACTCCTGGAATACGGCTTCGACCCCGGCGGCGGCACGCGCCAGCAACTCGCCGACTTCGTGCAGGGCGAGCGCCGCAAGTGGGAGCCGATCATCAGGACATCGGGGATGAAGGCGGACTAGGCCCGGTGGACGCCATGACTTCGCTGACCGCCCCTCTCGCCATGATCGGCAACACCTGGGCCGGCCTGGGTCGCCGGACACCTTCTGAGATAAGCTTGCGCCCGCCGATCGCAAGCCCTATGAAGTCCAGCCCCTCTTCCGCCTCGAAGCCAGCAAAAACGGTTGCCAAGCCCGCCAAGGCGGTGCGCATCAGGCCGGTGCCCGGGGTCACCCGGGCCGTGGCGATCCTGCGGCTTCTCGGGCGCTCCGCGAACGCGATGGGTGTCAAGGCCATTGCCGACGAGCTCCAGCTTGTCCCCAGCACCTGCCTGCACATTCTTCGCGCGCTGATCGCCGAAGACCTCGTCAAGATCGACAGCGACACCAAGCGCTATTCGCTGGGCACCGGCATGTTGAGCCTGGCCCGCAGCGCGATCGAGAGCAGCAGTTTCGCCAGCCTCGCGCAGCCGGTGCTGGACGCCCTGGCCAGAGACTGGAACGTGACGATGATCGGCGTCGAGACCCGCGACATGGAGTCGATGGTCGTGCTGGCCTTGTCGCGCTCCAACGCGCCTTTTCGCCTGCACGTGGACGTCGGCAGCCGTTTCCCTGCGCTGGTGAGCGCCACGGGCCGCCTCGTGGCTGCGTTCAGCAGCGAGACCTGGCCCCAGATCGAAAAGCGTTTCAAGACCCTGCGCTGGGACAAGCCGCTCGAGTTCGCGACCTGGAAGCGCGAGGTCGAGCAGGTCCGCAAGCGGGGTTTCAGCATCGACCGCGGCTACTACATGAGCGGCGTCACCGTGGTAGCCGTGCCGCTGCTCGATGCCTCCGGGCGCATCGCGCACACGCTGGTGGCCACGGGCCTGTCCGACAAGCTGGCCGGCGCGGCCGGCACCGAGTTGGCATCGGCGATGAAGAAGGAGGCCGACGCGTTGTCGGCGCTGCTTCCATCGCGCAGGTGAGCGGGCTGTTCATCCCCGCAGCGGGATGCAGGCCGCCCTGAGCTGAGTGGCAGTCGACGAACAGCGTCTCCCACCCTGCACCATCGACGGAGTCACGTCGGTTGCCTGCGACGCGGTGGCTGGGCCGCACGATCCGCCCGAGCTTCCTGGTGTCGATGTGCAGCAGATCGCCGGGCGCCTCGTGCTCGTAGCGCACGACAGCCTCGACAGGACCCAGGTCGCTCGACTTGGACATGCCCGCTCGCGCCAGAACGCGGCTGACCGTGGACTCCGAGACCCCCACGCTGCGTGCGATGCGAGCCTGCAGCACTCGACGTTTACGCAGCTCGACGATGAGCAACGCCTTGCCTGAGTCGATGGTTCTGGGCGAGCGTATGGGCCTGGAAGAGGCATCAGCCAAGCCAGCTTCTCCGACTGCCAGATAGCGACCGAGCCACTTGCGGGCCGTTGGCGCAGTACCGCGCGCGACAACGCTGTGCGGTCGCCGCAGGTTCGATCAACCTCAGATCAAGGCCTCGCGAGGCACGAGCTCACACGTCCTGCCTACAATCAACGCCTTCTGCGGCTCGCCGTGACACCCGCAACTCACAAAGGCACCGCGTGCAAGACCACTATCTCGCCTTGGGCGTCAGCAGCAGCGCGAGTCCGGCGGACATCAAGAAGGCCTACCGCCAGCAAGCCGCCCGGCACCACCCGGACCGCAACCCCGCGCCGGACGCTGCCACACGTTTCCGTGCTGTTCAGGAGGCCTACGACATCCTCGGCGACAGGGCCAAGCGGGAGACTTATGACGACAACCGCAAGCGCAACCTGCTGGACGATCCACTGCAAACCGCGCGCGGCATCTGGGCAGACTATTTCCAACGGCTCATCTAGGTCTCGATGCACGTATCCCCCTTCTTCCACAACCTGAACTCCGCGTACCTGGCTGAACTCGACGACATGCGCCACGACTCCGAGGGGCATTTCGTGCTGGAGCGGCGGCTGGCCGAGCGGCGCAGCGAGATCGCGTTCCTGGTTCACATGCTGGAGGTCGCGCCCGAGATGGTGGCAGTCGTGCTGCACAAGGCTTTCCACTTCACGTCCACCCCGGCCATGGACCAGTTGCTCGCTTGCGAGCCCGAGGACCTGGCGGCGTGGGAGAGCCTGCGCAAGACCATCGACATCGCCCCATGGGCCAGGCCGACCGTGCAGCTGCTGCGCAAGCAGGCCGCCGGCGACCGCTTCCTGAGCGTGGCTGCCGCGCTGGAGTACATGGCGGGGAGCCCCCGGCACGCGCCCGCCCATGCAGGTGACGAAGACGACAGCGAAAAAGACGCGACCAACGCCGACGACGACACGGACGACCGCCAGCCCCTGTCGGCCGACGACCTGGACGACGCCGATGGCCAGACCCGCGAGGACGCTCGCGCCGACTGGATGGCCGAACATGGCTTCGACCGCAAAGACTGAGCAGACAGGCACGCAAGACACCCACCGCAATGAACCACCTCGCCCTGATCACGAAGACCCGCAGCCTGATTGCCGCGGGCGACATTTCCGGCGCCGAGTCCGCGCTCACCGAACTGGCGGACACCGAGGGCGACAGCGCGCTGATGGTGGTACTCGACCAGCTGGAGCCGAAGGACATCCTCGCGGTGATGCGCGAGTACGACCCGTCCCGGGAGTCGGTGGTGAGCCTGTTGGTCACCCCGGCACAGTTCGCGCACGCCATCGTGATCGAGAAGCGCTACAAGGACCTCACCCACACGCACCTGCGCGGCATGGTGAACGCCATCGTCTTCCGGGAGGACGCGGACCCGGTGGCGTTCCTGACCGCTGTGGGCGATCTGGAGGGCGGCAGCGAAGCCATGGCCAACTACTTCGCCGAGAAATGGGCGCGCATCGAATCCTTCGCCCGCACCGGGACCTTCGACACCGCGGAGGAAGACGGCGAGATGCTCTCCGAGACCGAGCTGCTGGCGTCAGCTTATGCCACCCCCCAGGTCCCGCTGGACGAGGTGGCCGACCAGGACTGGATGGAGCTGGCCTGGCGCATGCGCCACGAGTGCCCCGACCTCTTCACCGAGACCTTGCTGGTCTTGCGTGCCCAGGCACGCGCCCATGACCTCGGCGTGGGGGACGACGAAGAGACCGTTGAAGAAGAAGACACGCGCGTGGAGACCAGCGACACCGATCGGGGCCGCAGCACACCGGCGGCACGCGACGACGAGGAAGAGTCGGCGATCTGACGGCGCCAGCCACAGCGCCTGAATGAACGATGCTTTCGATGCCCACCCCCCACCACACCACCCCAGACATGCCCCCCCAGGCCGTCGCGCTGTTCGATGGGCGGCCCTTTTTTGAGAAGGCCCTGCAGCATGGCGTGCGCCACGGCATCATCGGGCCCGAGAAGCTGGCCGCCATGTGCCAGGAAGCGCCCAAGGGCATGGTGCAGATCGCGCGTTACTTCGGCACCGAGTACCTGCGTCCCGACCTGGAGCGCGCCAGGGACAGGCTGATCAACCTGGTGAGCCTGTACCTGGAGCATTCGACTGGCGGCGACCTGGACCAGGCCGCCCAGTCCCTGCGGGACCACAGTTTGCTTTCGCGCTCAAAGGGCGGTTCCGACATGCTCAAGGCGCTGATCGCCATGCCCCAGAGCAGCCATTTCGGCATGCAGGCGCATGGAGTCTTCGAGAACAAGCATATCCCGTTGCTCGCCAAGTGGTCGCTGCGCAGCCTGCACGAATACCACGCCGAGCGTACCGCCCGCAGCCACGCGACCACCCTGGTGGAAGCTGCCGTCTGGATGGCAGCCCAGCTGGGTCTGGATGCCGATGACCTGGAGGATGCCGGCAGAGATGCAGAAGCGGTGATCCGCACGGCGCTGCTGGTGCGCGCATGCCGACGCAGCACCATGCCGGACTGGGCCACATTCGAGAAGATGGTGGTGGGTCTGCGCAAGAAATATGCGCCACGAGCCGATGACCGGGCGACGCCGGTCCCCATGAGCTTGCCCAAGGATCTGCCGGCATCCTACCGAGAGGTGGTGCAGTCGGTGCAGGCCTCTGTCATGCAGGACATGCCAAGGATCCTGGATGCCACGCTCCACGTGTACAAACTCTTCGACCAGACGCCGGCCTTCCTGGGCCGCTATTTCTGGTTAGAAGACACCATGGCCGACCTGGACCATCTCGAGCGCAGCAACAGCGTCTTGTGGGAGAAGGCCACCGAGGGCCACACCGACGACAGTTCGCTGTTGACACTGTTCCTGCGCATCGCCACGCACGGCAAACACACCACGCTACTCACCAGGAAGACCGCAGCCAGCCTGCTCAAGAAGATCCGGACATCGGGCCTCGATACCGATCTGCCCCGGCAGTTCGTGCTGCAGCACGCCCCCGTTCAGCTGCAGGGCGACTACCTGCACCTGTGGAACGCCTTCGTCGAAGAGGCCGAGCCCCTTCTGCGCAGCGACCGGGTGCAAGCCACCGAGGATGCGCTGGCGCTGCTGCACCGAGAGTGCAATATCGTCGGGTAGGCCAAAAGCGAAGGCGCCGGTGGACGGCACCCGGCGTGGCGCCGAGCCGCGGCACGTGCCGAGCACGAGAAGTGTGCGCAGGGCCTAGAGCCGCAAGTCACAGCATTCCCAGCACTTCATCTGCTACCAGGCTTGCGCCGGCAGCGGACGGTGAGCCGATCGCTGCCTAGGCATACCGATCGCTCTGCCATGTCAGCGAGCAGTCCTGGCCGTTGCTGGTCACCATGGGTTTCCCCTCGACGACAAACTGGCGTCTGGGCGTGTTCGGCCTCGCAGCCGGTGTGCGCCGATGCCGTTTCCTCGACGCACCTTATTCCGGCACAACACTCCTTCCCCGCTGCTAATGCTCAAAAAAGTGCGTCGACGGCTAAAACTACCCAACCCCTTGATCTAAAAAAAGGATTTTCTGTAGGACGCAGCTGCTCCCGCAAAGTTCGTAGGACTAATCTCCGCGATTTCTCGACGAGAAGCGCTTCCTGCACGTCTCAGCTCGCGACATCTCTAGATTGTTTCTACGCCCAGCATCGTTAGGGAACGTCTTATATGGGCGCCTCCCGGATTGCAAGAACTCGTGTGTGTGAGGATTCAGGAGGCAGGGCTGCAGTCTTATATCCAGCCTGTTGTGCAGGCGGGTATGCCTGCTGGCCCTGATGGTTTTCGCTGACGAGTCTCCCATCTGGTCAACGAACTTGGCGCTCTTGTTCCCTATCGGAGTGTCCCCGTCCCGGTCCGACCTGTCTGGCCCATCACACGCGTGGTCGCTTGCTCTCCTTCAAACTGGTTGTATCGTTCTCTTCGTCGTCAGTGCGCGGCCTGCCACGCTTCGGGGCGCCAGGCTTGACCGGGTGCCAGCACCGCCCAGATCGTTCGCGCCAGCTTGTTCGCCACCGCGGCGACAGCCACGCTGTAAGGTCGGCGCTGCAACAAAGCTGTCAGCCATGGCCATGTTGGGCCATCCTTGGATCTGATCACGACGGCTCGGGCACCGTGCATCAGCAACGTTCGCAGGTAAGCATCGCCTCGTTTGCTGATGCCGAGCTGCCGTATCCGTCCACCGGTGGCGGTCTGGCGAGGGACCAATCCGATCCATGCAGCAAACTCCCGGGCGTCTTTGAACGCTGTCGGCGTACCCATGCTGGCGACGACGGCCGTGGCTGTGAGAAGACAAATGCCGGGGATCTCGGCGACGGCTTTGCAGGCCGGCATTTCACGCATCTGCTGAGAGAGCCGTCGCTCGATGAGGCCGATGTCGGCCTGCAGTTGCTGGACTCGCCTGAGTTGCTCGTTCAGGCTTTCCATGAGCATCGCTGGCAACCGTGTCTTCGCGTCGCACATGGCGTCGGGCAACGTCTTGAGCAACGCGGCATGACCCTCCGGCAGCACGATGCCGAATTCATACAGCAGCCCCCGCAACTCGTTGGTTTGCATGATGCGGGTCTTCATGAGCTGTGCTCGCAGCCGGTGTAGTGACAGCACGATCTGCTGTGCCTCGGACTTGACGGGAACGAAAGCAACGACATGCTCCCCCCGTTCATCAACGGCCTGCCCGAATATGGCTGGATCGTGCAGCAGTTTTGGAATAACGCTGACCCGGCCAAGCGCCCTGTGAAAGACCCGTTCGGCCTCGTCAAGTAAGCAACCTTCCCTCCTCGCGCCAACGGGTGCGAGGGGTAGCGCCAAGGTGCATGGGGCTCCGACGTTCGCACTGGAGCCCTCTTAGACCCAAATCACCAAACTGCCGCGTCCTCAGTACTCCCACTTCGATATGACTCAAATCCCGCATGAAGAAAATCAACGAGCGCTCTCGTCTTCGCGGACATGTTCGCTTTGGTCTGGAAGACCATAAAAATGTCCGCAGGTGGAGGCTCCCAACCTCGCAGTACCTGCCGTAGCCGCCCCGAGCGGAGGTACGGTGCCGCATCCCACTGCGAACGCAACAAGATGCCATGCCCGTCCAATGCCCAAGCCAATGCGCACTCGCCATCGTTGCTGCTCAGCACTCCGCGCACCTTCACCGTTTCCTGTCGCCCGCCCGAGCGCAGGTGCCATGAACCGAAGGCCTCGTCGCCCTCACGAATAAACAAGCAACTGTGCTGCGGCAGTTCGCGCGGATGAGTGGGCTCGCCGGCCTTCGACAGGTAACGAGGTGACGCGCACAGCACACGAGCATTCGATGCAAGTTTGCGCGCTGTGAGACGTGCGTCCGGCAGCGTGCCGATGCGTACCGACAAGTCGAAGCCCTGCTCAACCAAGTTCACTGGTCGGTCGGAGAGGTGCAGCTGCACTTCGACTTCGGGGAAGGCCCGTGCGAACTTCGACAGCGTCGGTGCGATGAAGCGCCGCCCAAAGCCCAGCGTGGCATTGACCTTCAGCAGCCCACGCGGCGTGACCTTGGCGCCCGACACCGCTCGCTCCACGGCATCAAGCGCATCGAGCACGTGCGCGCCTTCAGTCAGATAGGTCTCGCCCTCAGGCGTGAGGCTGATACGCCGGGTAGTGCGGTTGAGAAGCCGCACGCCCAGGCGCGCTTCGAGCGCTGCAAGGCGCTTGCTCACCGAGGGCGGCGTGATGCCCAGCTCCTGTGCGGCGGCGCTCAGGCTGCCCTGTTTCATCAGCACCGCGAAGAAAGAGAGATCGGAGAGTGCGTCCATGGTGGTCACCATATTAAGTCGGCAAAGGAAAGAATCAATTTCCTCGAGCGACTTTGTGGCGCCAAAGGAACTATCTACGATCCATGCAAGCGGAAAAACCGCTGCGTTTTCGAAGGAGACACCCCATGAACGAACTCTTCCCTGGCTTCGAACATCACCACGTCGACGTCGGCCATGGCATCGCCATCTCGGCGGTGATCGGCGGTCGTGGCGCGCCGCTGCTGCTGCTGCACGGCCATCCGCAAACACACGCTATCTGGCACCGCGTGGCGCCCGTGCTGGCCGAGCGGTTCACCGTGGTTGCGGCCGATCTGCGCGGCTATGGCGATTCGTCCAAGCCCGAGGGCGCGGCAGACCATGCCAATTATTCGAAGCGCGCGCTGGCTGCCGACCAGGTCGCGCTGATGCGCCACTTCGGCTTTGCACGCTTCGACCTGCTGGCGCACGACCGCGGCGCCCGCGTCGCCTGCCGCTTGGCCATGGACCACGCACAGGCCGTGCGCAAGCTGGTGCTGCTCGACATCGCGCCGACGCTGGCGATGTATGCGCAGACCACCGACGCCTTCGCGCGCGCCTACTGGCACTGGTTCTTTCTGATCCAGCCGACGCCCTTGCCCGAACGGCTGATCGAAGCCGACCCCGCCGCCTACGTCCGCGACGTGATGGGCCGGCGCAGCGCGGGCCTCGCTCCTTTCGATGTGCGCGCGTTGGCCGAGTATCAGCGCTGCCTTGCGCTACCCGGCGCCGCGCACGGCCTGTGCGAGGACTACCGCGCGTCGGCGGGCATCGACCTTGTGCACGACCAGGCCGACCGCGATGCCGGCCTGATGCTGCAGCCGCCGCTGCTGGCGCTGTGGGGCGAGCAAGGCGTGGTGCATCGCTGCTTCAACCCGCTGGAGGAGTGGCGCCGCGTGGCGCAGCAGGTCAGCGGCGAGGCGCTGCCCTGCGGCCACTACATCGCGGAAGAAGCACCACAGGCACTCCTCGACAGGGTCTTGCCCTTCTTCATGCAAGGAGACGACGCATGACTGCCCTCACCACCCTCTATCGCAAGCTGGTCGATTCGCACACCGTTACGCAGCTCGATGCGCAGAACGTTCTGTTGTTCTGCGATCTGCACCTGATGAACGAATACACCAGCCCGCAGGCCTTTGCCGGCCTGCACGCGCAGGGCCGCGAGGTCGCGATGCCAGGACAGAACGTGTCGACCGTGAGCCACATCATTCCGACGCACCCGGTGCGTAACCGCATCATCCAAGACCCGGCTTCAGCGCTGCAGGCCAGCAACCTCAAGCGCAACTGCGAACGCCACGGCATTCCGCTGTTCGACACCAACGACGCGCTGCAGGGCATCGAGCACATCATCGCGCCCGAGCACGGCATGATCCGCCCCGGCATGGTGGTGATCTGCGGCGACAGCCACACCACCACCTACGGCGCGCTCGGCGCACTGGGCTTCGGCATCGGCACGTCCGAGGTCGAGCACGTGCTGGCAACGCAGACGCTGGTGTATCGCCTGGCTCAGGACATGCGCATCCGCGTCGACGGTCAGTTGCCGCTGGGCACCACCGCCAAGGACCTGATCCTGATGATCATCAGCCGCATCGGCGCGCAGGGCGCACGGGGCTTTGCGGTCGAGTTCTGCGGTAGCGCGATCGAGGCGCTGTCGGTCGAGGCGCGCTTCACGCTGTGCAACATGGCGGTGGAAGCCGGCGCGCGGGGCGCGCTCATCGCGCCCGACCAGGCGGCCATCGACTACGTGCTGGCACGCGCCCCCGACATCAACTCCAGCCTGCGCGACCGTGCGCTGGCGCATTGGGCCACGCTGCACAGCGACGAAGGCGCGGTCTTTGACGTGGAACACCGCTTCGATGCCGGCGAGGTCGCGCCCTATGTGACCTGGGGCACCAGCCCCGACCAGGCGATTCCCATCGACGGCACCGTGCCGGCGGCCGAAGGCACGCAGCGCCTAAGCATCGAGCAGGCCACACGCTACACCGGCCTCGCGTCGGGCGCGCCGATCGAAGGGCTGGCGGTGCAGCACGTGTTCATCGGCTCATGCACCAACGCACGCATCGAAGACCTGCGCGCGGTGGCACAGGTGGTGAAGGGCCGCCACGTGGCACCCGGGCTGCGCGCGATGGTGGTGCCGGGCTCGGGCGCCGTGAAGGCGCAAGCCGAGGCCGAGGGCATCGCTGCACTGCTGATCGAGGCCGGCTTCGAGTGGCGCCAGCCCGGCTGCTCCATGTGCCTGGCCATGAACGACGACGTGCTGTCGCCAGGCCAGCGCTGCGCGTCGACCACCAACCGCAATTTCGAAGGCCGCCAGGGCCGCGGCGCCATCACGCACCTCATGAGCCCGGCCATGGCCGCGGCCGCCGCGCTCACGGGCCGCATCACCGACGTTCGCCAACTGGAGACCCTGCCATGAGCGCCACGCACGACCGCATCCAGGGCACTGCCGCGCCGATCGCCATCGCCAACCTCGACACCGACCAGATCATGCCCAAGCAGTTCCTGCGCGGCATCGACAAGGCAGGGCTGTCGCAGGGCCTGCTGTGGGACTTGCGTTTTCATGGCGACGGCAGGCTGCGCGAGGAGTTCGTGCTCAATCGTCCCGCCTATGCGAACACACGCATCCTGATCGCCGACGCGAACTTCGGCTGCGGCTCGAGCCGCGAGCACGCAGTGTGGGGGCTGCAGCAGTACGGCATCGAGGCGGTGATCGCATCTAGCTTCGGCGAGATCTTCTATTCGAACGCCATGAACAACAGGCTACTCGCGGTGATGCTGCCCGAGGCCGATGTGGGCGCCCTGCTGGGTGCCGCCGCATCGGCGGAGGCGCCGCTGCATCTGGAGATCGACGTGCAGCGCCTCGAGGTGCGCTCGCCGCTGGGCACGCATGCGTTCGCGCTGTCGGATCGCCATCGCACCATGTTCCTCGAAGGGCTGGACTTGATCGGGGCCTCGCTCGCGCACCGGTCGGCCATCGAGGCCTTTGCACAGCGTCACTGGGCCGCAGAGCCCTGGACGCGCGACGTCGCACGCCGTACCAAGGCGCGACTCGATCTTCCACCACAACCACCGGAGACAAATCCATGAAGAAAAAACGCCTGCTACTGTGTGTCCTGCCAACTCTCGCCCTTGCGCACGGGACAACTGCGATGGCACAGTACCCCGACAAGCCCATCACATTGGTCGTGCCATTCACAGCGGGCGGCCCCACCGACCGCGTGGCGCGCGACTTTGCCGAAGCGCTGCGCAAGGCATTGGGCGGCCAGACTGTGATCATCGACAACGCCGCGGGCGCGGGCGGCAACATCGGTGCGGCCAAGGTGGCACGCGCCGCACCCGACGGCTACACGCTGCTTCTTCACAACATCGCCATGGCAACCTCTCCGGCGCTGTACCGCAAGCTCCCCTACAAGCCTCTTGATGACTTCGAGTATCTGGGTATGGTCAGTGAGGTGCCAATGACGCTCATCGGTCGGCCGAATCTGCCTGTTTCAAACTTGGCGGAGCTCACGCGACTTGTGCTCGCTGAAACAGGCAAGGTGACCATCGCCAACGCAGGCGTGGGATCGGCTTCGCACCTGTGCGGTCTGCTCTATGAGCAGGCAATAAAGGGCAGCATGGTCGCAGTGCCGTACAAGGGCACCGCGCCCGCAATGTCCGAGTTGCTAGGCGGGCAGGTCGACCTGATGTGCGACCAGACCACCAACACCAGCGCGCAGATCGCAGCCGGCAAGGTCAAGGTCTTCGGCGTGACAACAGTGGCGCGCATCCGCACGCCGCAGCTGGCGTCGGTGCCCACCTTCGATGAAGGCGGTCTGAAGGACTTTCGCGTGTCCGTGTGGCATGGACTGTATGCTCCTAAAGGCACACCTGCGGCCGTCCTCGAAAAGCTCAACGCCGCGTTGGAGGCCAGCCTGAAAGACGCAGATTTCCAGCGCCGAGAGGCCGACCTGGGTGCTGTGGTCGTGACGGACGACCGCGCTGGCCGCGAAGCGCACAAGTCCTTCGTGGCGAAAGAAATACAACGATGGGCTCCGGTGCTTAAGGCCGTGTCGCAGAACGCAGAGTAATCGTGCGCCTTGCGCAGACAAGCACATCAATGATCGAGGCGGCAAGACCGAATCTTGCCGACCGGCGCCCGCTCACGCTGTAGTAAAAGCTACCGGAGAGCAACGCTCCGTGGCTTCGGGCACGTTGCCTTCCTCCACGGTGACTCACCGCTCGAATACCTGGGCATCGACAAGGCGCCAGATCGAAATCGAGCGAGAAGCCGATGCATCAGACCACGCTGTTGACGCGCGCCGCGGATTCTGATGTCACATGGTCGTCAAGCGTTACCGCAACAGAGCCGAAGCCGGGCCGATGTGTTCGATTGCCTCGAACGGTTGTACAACCCGTTCAGGACTCAAAACTGAACTACCTTAGGCCGGTTCAATTCGAGCATCTGCGCTCAACGGCGTAGGCAATCCGTCCGGCAAATCGGAGAAAGCCCAACATGAAGTCCGCGCCGGACCTGTCAGGGCTTCACAAACCGATAGGCGAAGCGATCCGTCTCACCCTTGATCGAGGGATCGAACACCTTGATCGAGTGCGTATCGTCCTTGTTCGCGAGCAAGGTGCTTTCCGCGTCCAGTACGAAGCCGGCCGCCTCCACCTCCTCGCGCACGAATGCTGGCTCAATCCGATGCAGCGACTGGGCGGCGCTTGCGCCCGCCCCGACGGCGGCGGAGTGGTCTACGATGACGTAAAACCCGCCGGGCCTTAGCCGCTCGTAGACGGCGCGATTGAATTGACCCGCCGTCGCGCCCCTGGCCTGGATCAGCGCGGTGTGGAGATCGTGATAGAACAGGTGCAGCCACAGGACATCCACTGGTTGCGTGGCCTCCGGCAGCGCCACGAGGTCCGCGGAGAGGACTTCGACGTTCTCTCGGCCCAGCTCCTTCGCCAGCGTCCGCATGCGGCCAACCGGATCGTTGTTGAAGTGGGCGACCTCGGCCGGCACGAAGCTGTAGACCCGTCCTCCGGGTCCCACGACGTCGGAGAAGAGACGGGTCCAGTCGCCGTCGCCTGGATAAACGTCGATAACGGTTGAGCCCGCATCGACTCGTGCGAACCGGATCAACTCAAACGTAAGCCGTCAATTAACCACGCCCTTGTTCAGGGAGCGATGAGCTGTGAGGCTACGTGCCCATGTATAGCAACATGGACACGTAGACATGACAGAGCAGTACGCAGAGTTGAGAGGCCGGTTGGTTGTGGGGCGCAAGAGTGACGGTCGCGGCGTCTACGACGAATCTGCCAAGAGGGAGTTGATCGTTGCCTGCCTCAAGCAAGGAGTGTCGGTGGCACGCATGGCGATGGAGCACGGTGTCAACACGAACCTGCTGAGGACGTGGATCGCGGCTTACCAGCGGCGAAGCGCCCAGGCGCCAGCGGGCGACATCGCGCGAATGCAAGATGCGGCATTCGTTGCCGTGCGCGTAGAGGG